>CALAHN010000083.1 GCA_937891825.1 uncultured Alphaproteobacteria bacterium | reverse complement strand
CATCGGATGTCGGCAATGGGCTCACGGGTTCTGATCAATGCAAATTGGTATAAGGTGTAATTCCGCAGCCTTACTCAATTAAATGTAAACATACAAAACACTGCGCCGCACTATTGTCTAACTTATCGAAGGTGTTGATTTTATTTTATGGTATTAAAAGTCAAACGCATCGGCGATATGAATACATCATTACAATCGCGCTGGAAGTAAATTTTCAATGCGCTTCGGTCAGAGATCGAGGCGCGCTCGCCAGAACGCGCCCTGATCTATGCCAGCGAACCGAGTTGGCGGCAGGCTATGACGCCGTCGGCAAGACGTAGTCCTTGAAGCGCTCGCGGAGCTGCAATTTCGACAGCTTTCCGGTCGCGGTGTGCGGCAGGTCTTCGACGAACACGACGTCGTCGGGCGTCCACCATTTCGCGATCTTGCCGTCCAGGTAGGCCAGGACTTCGTCCTTGGTCAGGTCCTGGCCTTTCGCCGTCTTGACGACGACGAGCAGCGGGCGCTCGTCCCACTTCGGATGCGGCATGCCGATCGCCGCCGCCTCAGCCACCTTGGGGTGGCCGACGGCGATGTTCTCCAGGTCGATCGAGCTGATCCACTCGCCGCCGGACTTGATGACATCCTTCAGCCGGTCCGTGATCCAGATATAGCCGTCGGGATCGATGGCGCAGACGTCGCCGGTGCTGAACCAGCCGTCCTCGGCATGGGCGGCCGCCTTCTGGTCCAGATTGAAATAGTCTGCGATGATCCAAGGGCCGGTGACCTTGAGCTCCCCGGTCGCGACACCGTCGTTCGGCAGGGTCCGGCCTTCTTCGTCGACGATCTTCATGTCGACGCCGAAGAGCGGGCGTCCCGCGCTTTGCTGCAGGTCCACCTTCGCCACGTCGGGGAGATCGAGGTGCTTCGCCTTGGGCGTGTTGAGGGTGCCGAGCGGCGACATTTCGGTCATGCCCCAGGCGTGCAGCACTTGGACGCCATAGTCGTTCTGGAAGGCCTCCATCATGGCGCGCGGGCAGGCGGAACCGCCGATCACCACCCGGTCCAGGTCATCCAGGCGGCCGCCGATTTCGTTCATATGCGCGAGCAGCATCATCCAGATGGTCGGAACGGCCGCGGTGAAGGTGACCTTCTCGCTGGTCAGCAGGTCATAAATGCTTTTGCCGTCGAGATGCCGGCCGGGCAGGACGAGCTTCGTGCCGACCGCCGCCGTCGCATAGGGGATGCCCCAGGCATTGACGTGGAACATCGGGACGACGGGCATCACCGCGTCGCGGGCTGACAGGTTCATGCAATCCGGCGCGATTTCGCAGAGGGTGTGAATGATCGTCGATTTATGCCCGTAAAGCGCGCCCTTCGGGTTGCCGGTCGTGCCGCTGGTGTAGCAAAGCGCGGCCGCGGAATTGTCGTCGAAGACCGGCCAGTCCATCGCCCCGGTCTCGCCGTCGATCAGATCTTCGTAGCAGATCGGGTTCCTGAGGCGGGAGATGTCCGGCATGGCGTCGCGCGCTGCGAAGACGATCACGCCTTTGACCTTGGGCGCATGGGGCAGCAGGTTCGCGACCAGGTCGACGAAGGTCGTGTCGATGACGAGATATGTGTCTTCGGCATGGTTGACGACATACTCAAGCTGCTCCGGGAACAGCCGGGGATTGATCGTATGGGTGACGGCGCCCATTCCCGCGATGCCGTAATAGGCCTCCACATGCCGGTTGGTATTCCATGCCAGAGTGCCGATGCGTTCGCCCTGCTGGACGCCGAGGCGCTGCAGCGCCTGGGCGAACTTCTTGGCGCGGATTTCAGCTTCAGCCCAGGTGTAGCGATGGTTGGGGCCGTCGATTGTGCGCGTCACGATCTCCTGGTCGCCGTGCCATCTGGCGGCATGGGCGATCAGGCTGGAGATCAGAAGCGGGCGATCCATCATTTTGGCGAGCATCTTTGGTTCCCTGGTTTGGCTTTTATGGCGAGTTGCGTCGCTGACTGACGAGTATGGCGCATGCGCCTTGCGTTCAACAGGCAACTTGCAGCAAATTTCGCACTAGGCTTCGCCGGTCCGCGAGCATACCGCGCGTTGGCTTTAATTTTCCGCAACGCGGGCGACGGTGTTTTCGGCTTGGGGCCGTGGAAGCATGGCCGCAACAAAGGGCGCCAGCATGGGCGAGGCGATCATCCAGGCGAGCCAGGGCGAATTGCGGCGTCATTGGCGGGCGATCGTCGCAGGTTTCGTCATGGCCTTCTTCGCTTGGGGGTCGATCTTCTATGCCCATGGTGTCTTCAAGGCGGCGTTGGAGGCGAAGCATGGCTGGTCGGGCGTTCTGATTTCGAACGCCCAGGCCTGGTTCTGGTTTGTCGGCGCGGTCTCGGCCTACGGCGCTGGGTGGGCGGTCGACCGCTTCGGGCCGCGCGCGACGGCCTGCTACGGCGCCTATGCGACGGCGGTCGGCGTGTTTGCCGTCGGTCAGGCGACGGAGCCGTGGCACCTGTTCCTGGCCTATGGCCTGTTGGCGACGGCCTATGCGCCGATCGGCAACCTTGGCATTTCGGCGGCGCTCGCGCCTCTGTTCAACAAGCGCTACGGCGAGGCGCTGTCCTATGCGCTGACGGGCGCCAGCGTCGGCGGGGCGGTGGTAACGCCGATCTTCATATATCTGACCAGCGCCCTTGGGTTCGGTTGGGCGACGGGCTTGCTCGCCGCCGTGACGTTGCTCTGCCTGACGCCGGTTCTCCGGTGGGCGCCGACGCGGGCTGTGCAGCCGTCGGACGTGGATAGCGTCCGGATCGACGCCATTGTCCGCGCCGCCCTTCGGACGCCGACATTCTGGGCGATTTTCGTGACCGGCTTCTTCTCGTTCACCGGTCAAGTCGGCTTCCTAATGCACGAGATATCCATATTCATGCCGCGCCTCGGGCTGGAGATGGCGGGATATGCGGTCAGCGTGACGGTAATATCGGCGGCCTTTGGCCGGTTCGTCCTCGGTTGGGCGGCGCGGAAGGCGCCGCTCGGGCTGGTCGCTGCCGGGTTTTATCTGATCCAGGCGACGGGCTTCCTGATCGCCAACCTCGGCGACGGCGTCGCGATGGCGTTTGTGGCGGCCGCTGTCGCGGGCTTCGTCGTGGGCGCGGTCGTGATGTTGCCGTCGATGCTGATCCGCGCGGCTTTCGGCGGTGAGGGCTTCGGCCGGATGTTTGGCGTCGCCAGCATCGGCATGTTCGCGGGCATGACCGTCGGCCCTGGCCTGGCCGGGATCGTCGCAAGCGCGGCTGGCTACGGCACGGCGCTATGGATGTTCACCGGCTGCCTGATCGCGGCGGCGATCGTCGTCATCATCGGCTATCGCCGCCGCCGGGACGCTTGACGGTCAGGCGTTGTCCTTGGTGAAGGCCGAAATGCGCGGCTGAATCTCGTCCCGCCAGCGCCGGCCGTTGAAGACGCCGTAATGCCCGACGCCGGGCTGAACCCAGTCCGCCTTGCGGTCGGCAGGAATGTTGATGCAAAGCGCGTGCGCCGCCTGGGTCTGCCCGATGCCCGAGATGTCGTCTTTCTCGCCCTCGACCGTCAGCAGCGCGGTCTTTTCAATCGCCTTCGGCTCGACCAAGCGGCCGCGCCACCTGAACTTGCCATCGGGCAGGTCGTGGTCCTGGAAGACGCGCTTGATGGTGTCGAGATAGAATTCCGCCGTCATGTCCATGACCGAGAGATACTCGTCGTAGAAGACCTTGTGCTGATCGACGCTGTCGCCGTCGCCCGCGACGAGGTTGTCGTAGAGCTTCACGTGGGCGTCGACATGACGGTCCATGTTCATCGTCATGAAGCCGGTCAATTGCAGGAAGCCCGGATAAACCCGGCGCATGACGCCCGGATAGGACATCGGAACATTGTAGATGACGTTCTGTTCGAACCATTGGTAGGGCTTGGAGACGGCAAGATCGTTCGGGACGGTCGGGCTCAGCCGGGAATCGATCGGGCTGCCCATGATCGTGAGGGTCGCGGGCTGCATCGGGTCGTTGCCCGCCGCCATGATCGCCGTCGCGGCCAGCGCCGCCGGCCCGGGCTGACAGACTGCGATCACATTGACCCCGGGCCCGAGCGTGCGGATGAACGTCATCAGGTATTCGATATAGTCGTCGAGATCGAAGAAGCCGTTTGCCAGCGGCGTCTCGCGCGCGTCGTGCCAATCGGTGATGTAGACGTCATGGTCGCGCAGCATGGCGTGGACCGTGCCGCGCAACAGGGTCGCGTAATGGCCAGACATCGGCGCGACCAGCAACGCCTTGGGCGCGTTGGTCTGGCCCTTTGGCAGTGCGGCGGGGTCGCGTTTGAAGTGGAGCAAGCTGCCGAAGGGCAGGCGTTGAACGATCTCTTCCGTGACGGGAACCGAGACGTCGCCGACCATGACGTCCGTAATGCCGAAATCAGGCTTGCCGTAGCGTTTGGTCAGGCCTTCGAAGACCTCGCACGCCGCCGACAATTCCTTGTACCCCGGCATGACCCGCCACGGGTTGCCCGGCGCATTCAACATCTTTCGCGTTGCTTGAGCGAGCCCGCGATAGGGCCGCATCGCTGCGTGGGATAGTTCATACGCCTGGTACAGCATTCGCGTGTCCTAATCCGATAATGAGTTGCGACAGTAGCATATCCTTGTGCGCCGCAACAAAAAAATCTCGAAGCGGCCGATTGTCAGACAAAAAGGTTAATCGATGAAAATCGCGAATAGAACAATGGCGATAATGCCGCCGGCGGCCGCCGCGGCGGCAAGCATGCTCCAGGAGGGCCGCGGCCGGGGCACATGGCGCCGCGCCGGGCCTTTGGGGGTTGGATCCATGGTTTCGACCATGCGCTCCAGCCGGCTCAGGGTGCGCGGCAGGCGCATGGCGGCGTCGCCGATGTCCGCGAGGGCGCTGGCGATGCGGGCTTCCGGCCCACGATGGGCGCGCATCCAGTCCTGGATCAACGGCTGCGCCAACTGCCACATGTTGACAGTCGGATCGAGCCTGCGGCCCATTCCCTCGGCCATCAGCAAGGTCTTTTGCAGCAGCAGCAATTGCGGTTGCGTTTCCATCTCGAAGGTTTGGGTGATCTGAAACAATTGCTGCAACAGGCGGCCCAGCGAGATTTCATGGAGCGGCTTGCCGAGGATGGGTTCGGCGATCGAGCGGCAGGCCTGCGCAAACGCGGCGCGCGATTGATGGGCGGGCACATACCCGGCGCGAAAATGGACGTCCGCCACCAGTTCGAAGTCACGCGTCAGCATGCCTAGCAGCATGTCGGCCAGATAATCCCGGGTCGTGCGGTCCAGGCGGCCCATGATGCCGAAGTCGATGACCGTCAGGCCGCCGTCGGCGCGGACGAAGAGGTTGCCGGGATGCATGTCGGCATGAAAGAAGCCATGCTCGAAGACTTGGCGAAAGAAGGCGCCGGCGGCGAGGCGCATGATCTCCTGCCGGTCGTGGCCGGCGGCGTCCAGCTTTGCTTCGTCATCGACCCGGCACCCGGCGACGCGCTCAAGCGTCAGCACCCGCCGTGCGGTTCTGGCCCAGTCGATCTCTGGCGTCGCGAACATGGGGTCGTCTTTGAAGTTCTCGCCAAGCTCGGTCGCGGCCGCAGCTTCCAGGCGGAGGTCCATCTCCGACCGGACGGTATCCGCAAATGCCTCGACGACTTCGACCGGCCGCAAGCGCCGGCCGCGCGGGGCGAGCCGCCATGCCAGGGCGGCAAGCCAGCGGAAGAGCGCAATATCCCGCTCGAAGGCTGCTTCGATCCCAGGGCGCAGCACCTTGACCGCGACATCCTTCCCGTCGAGCGTCGTCGCGAGGTGGACCTGGGCGATCGATGCGGCGGCGACGGGCTTGGGGTCGATCGCGCTATAAAGTTCGGCGATGGGCTTGCCCAGTTCGGCCTCGATCGTCGCAAACGCCTTGTCGCCCGGAAAGGCCGAAAGCCTGTCCTGCAGCAGCGCAAGATCGTCGGCGACGGCCGCGCCGAAAAGGTCGCTGCGGGTCGATAGGGTTTGCCCAAGCTTGATGAAGCTCGGGCCCAGGGTCGTCAGCGCGGCGGCCAGCCGGACGCCGGGCCGGTCGGGGAGGTCCCGGCCTCGAAAAATCCGGGCCGCCAGTTTTGCGGCGCCGCGGACAGCGGCCGGCGCCGGCGCCTCGTAGAACGGAAACAGGGCGTCATGGCGCGCCAGCACATAGCCGATCCGCATGAGGCGCAGCGTATGGCGAATGAATGAGAACATCGGTTCCAGGGAGTTGTGATCGGCGATTGGCAGCCTCGTTCTAGCCTCTCATCGGGTCCCGTGCTACGCCAGTCATCTTGGCGAACATTGTGGCGAGGCGATTGCGAATGAGCGCGTATGATTATGATCTGTTCGTGATTGGCGCAGGCTCCGGCGGCGTTCGGGGCGCGCGCATGGCGGCGGCGACCGGCGCGCGGGTGGGCATCGCGGAGGGCAGGCGCGTCGGCGGCACCTGCGTGCTCAGGGGCTGCGTGCCGAAGAAGCTCCTGGTTTATGCCGCGCACTTCGCCCATGACTTTGCGGACGCCGCCGCCTATGGCTGGCGCCTGCGCCCGCCGACCCATGAATGGGCGCAGCTCATTCAGGCGAAAAATACGGAAACCGACCGTCTGAACGGCATCTATATCCGCCTCCTGCAGAATGCGGGCGTCACGATCCATGACGGCTACGCGAAGTTCATCGACGCCCATACCCTGGATGTCGGGGGCTCCCGGATCACGGCCGAGCGGATCCTGATCGCGTCCGGCGGCCATCCGGTGATCCCGGCGATCCCGGGCGCGGAACATGCCATCACCTCCGATGAGGCGCTCGATCTGTTGTCCCGGCCGGAGCGCATCGTGATCGTCGGCGCAGGCTATATCGCGGTCGAATTTGCGGGCATTTTCGCGGGCCTGGGTTCGGACGTTAAGCTTCTGGTCCGGTCGAAGCTGTTGCGCGGGTTCGATGCGGATGTCGTCAGGGAACTTGGCCAAGCCCTGGAGCGCGCGGGGATCGAGATGGTCGTCGGCGCCGAGCCTGCCGCCATCGCCCAAGGAACGAACGGCTACACGGTCACCATGCAGACCGGGGAAACGATCGAAACCGATCTTGTGATGTTCGCCGCCGGCCGCGATCCCAATATCAAGGGCATGGGCCTTGAGGAAATCGGCGTCGATCTCAAGGGCGGCAAGGCGATCAAGGTCGATGCGTTCTCGAAGACTTCGGTAGATAACATCTATGCCGTCGGCGACGTGACCGACCGGATGGCGCTCACCCCGGTCGCGATCCATGAGGCGATGTGCTTCGTGGACACGGTCTACAAGGGCAAGCCCCGGAAGCCAAATTATCAGTTCGTGCCGACGGCCGTCTTCAGCGATCCGCCGATCGGCACAGTCGGCCTGACGGAAGAGGACGCGATCGCGAAATACGGCGAGGTCGATGTCTACACGGCTCGGTTCCGGCCGATGAAGCACACGCTCACCGGGCGCGACCATGTCACGTTCATGAAACTGATCGTCGACCCCGATTCCGACCAGGTGCTTGGCTGTCACATGATCGGCGAGGATGCCGCCGAAATCGCGCAAGGTCTTGGGATCGCGATGAAAGCCGGGGCGACCAAGGCGGATTTCGATGCGACGATCGGCATTCATCCGACCGCGGCGGAAGAGTTCGTGACCATGCGGGAGAAGCGTGCGCCGCCACAGGCGGCCGCCGCGGAATAGGGACACGGTTGTCGCGGCCGCGCCGGTTTCGTATACCTGCGCGCTGACTTGTGGATAACCCGCCGGAACGGGCGGGCGAAAGAGGTTCCTATGCAGGAAAACTGGACGCCGGCGAGCTGGCGCACGAAGCCGATCCGACAGGCCCCGACGTATGAAGATGCGGCGGCGCTGGACGATGCCCTGAAGACGATCCGCCGCTATCCGCCGCTGGTATTTGCAGGCGAAGCGCGCCGTCTGAAGGATCGCCTCGCAAGCGTCGCGCGCGGCGAGGCGTTTCTCCTGCAAGGCGGCGACTGCGCCGAAAGTTTCGGCGAGTTCCATGCCGACAATATTCGCGACACGTTCCGCGTTCTGCTGCAGATGGCGGTGGTGCTGACCTATGGCGCAGGCTCGCCCGTGGTGAAGGTCGGCCGGATCGCCGGTCAGTTCGCAAAGCCGCGGTCTTCGGACATGGAGACGGTCGACGGCGTCTCGCTGCCGAGTTATCGGGGCGACATCATCAACGGCCCGGATTTCGATGCGGCTTCCCGCATTCCCGATCCGAATCGCATGGTGACCGCCTATACCCAGGCCTCGGCGACGCTCAATCTCCTGCGGGCCTTCGCCCAGGGCGGTTATGCCGACCTGCATGAAGTGCATCGCTGGAACATGGATTTCGTCGCGGCGAGCGCCCAGGGCCATGAATATGCCGCACTGGCGAACCGGCTGACCGAGACGTTGCAGTTCATGGAAGCATGCGGTCTGACGTCCGAAACGACGCCGCAAATTCGGGAGACCGAGTTCTTCACGTCCCACGAAGCCCTGCTGCTGCCGTTCGAGGAAGCGATGACGCGGGTCGATAGCACGTCGGGCGATTGGTATGACGTGTCCGCGCATCTCCTCTGGATCGGCGACCGGACACGGGATCTCGACGAAGCGCATGTGGAGTTCCTGCGCGGCGTGAAGAACCCGCTTGGGCTGAAGTGCGGCCCGACGATGGAGCCTGACAACCTCATCCGTCTGATGGAGCGGTTGAACCCCAAGGACGAGGCCGGGCGCCTGACGTTGATCTGCCGCATGGGCGCGGATCAGGCGGCAGCGAAACTGCCGCCCCTGGCGCGCGCCGTCCAGAAATCCGGACGGACCGTCGTCTGGTCCTGCGATCCGATGCACGGCAATACCGTGAAGTCGTCAAGCGGCTTCAAGACCCGGCCGTTTGAATTGATCCGCCGCGAAGTCGCGACTTTCTTCGAAGTCATGCGCGCCGAAGGCGCCCATCCAGGCGGCATTCATCTTGAGATGACCGGCAAGGACGTGACCGAATGCACCGGCGGCGCCCAGGAGATTACGGATGAAAAACTGGGCGATCGGTATCACACATATTGCGACCCGCGTTTGAACGCTTCCCAAGCCTTGGAACTGGCGTTTATGGTAGCGGGCGCGCTCAAGCAGGAGCGTGACGCACGCGGCCGGGCGAACGCCGCTTAACGCGCCGCAGGCCAATCTGCCGCCGCAACAATCGAGCAGTCCAATGCGACCAGTCGTGGGCGATATTCCGCGCTATACCGATGCCTATTTCCGCAAAAGCAAGGAGACCGTCGGGAAGTTCGGCGATGTCCGCGCCACATACGCGGTCTTCATGCGCCGCCCCGTGTTGTTTACCGGCGCGCTCGTCCTGAATTGGCTGAGGGGCGTCGAGGCGGAGCGCGGCGTCGTCTTTGATATCGAGACCCCCTTCACAGAGGGCGAATGGGTCGGCGCGGGCGAGCCCATGTTATACATCTCGGGCTCGCTCTTCCATCTAGTCGATCTGGAGACGCTGTATCTCCAGAAGCTTGGCGCGAGCTGCGTCGCGGCCTACAACGCCTACATGATGGCGAAGGCGCTGCCGAAAACGGCGTTTCTGGCGATGGACGCCCGGCACTGCGCCGGAGTCGATATGGCGGAGTTGATGGCCTACGCCGCCAGCGTCGGCTCTGAGGCCGCGAAGAAAATCGGGGCGGTCGGCTTTATCGGGAACGCGACCGACGCGACGGCGCATTTCTTCGGCCAGGCGAACGGTTTGGGCACGATGCCCCATGCCTTGATCGGCTATGCCGGATCGACGCTGCGGGCCGCCGAAATGCTGCATGAAACCTATCCGAACGACGCGCTGACGGTGCTGGCCGACTATTATGGCCAGGAAGTTACGGACAGCCTGGCGGTCGCCCGTCGCTTCCCGGCCCTCGTGGCCGAGGGCAAGCTGGCGTTTCGGCTCGACACCCATGGCGGCCGATACATCGAAGGCATGGACCTGCAGTCTTCCTATGCGGTGCTGGATCGCTGCGTGCCGAATGCGATCCGCAGCTACCGGACGGAAGGCGAATTGCGGCATCTGGTCGGAACCGGGGTCACGGCGGCCGCGATCTGGCATCTCCGCGAAGCGCTGGACGAGGCTGGCTTCCACAAAGCCAAGATCGTCGCGAGTTCAGGCTTCAACGTCGAGAAATGCCAGACCATGGCGATCGCCGACGCGCCGATCGACACGGTCGGTACCGGGTCCTACCTCCCGGATCGGTGGAGCGAAACCTACGCCACGGCCGACATCATCGAATACGACGGCAAGCCGAGCGTGAAGGTCGGCCGTGAGTTTCTGCTCTCGAAGCGACGGGCGGAACGGACTTTCGCCGCTGCCGCACGGACTTAAGGATCGCTCAGGACATGACGGACCGCTTAGGCATCGGGATCGCCCAGATCAATCCGGTTGTGGGCGACATCCGCGGCAATATCGAGAAAATCCGCGCGGGCGCCGAGAAGTTGGCGGATGCCGATCTCGTCGTCTTTCCGGAACTCGCGGTTTCAGGCTATCCGCCGGAAGATCTGGTGATGAAGCCGGTGTTCGCCGACGATTGTCGCGCCGCTGTCGAGGCGCTGGCGGCGGAATTGACCGAGGGGCCGGCGCTGCTGGTCGGCACGCCCTGGCGGGAAGGCGGCAAGCTCTATAACGCTGTGGCCCTCCTGGAGGGCGGCAAGGTCGCGGCGGTGCGCTTCAAGGTCATGCTGCCGAACTACGACGTATTCGACGAGAAGCGCGTCTTCGAAGCCGGGCCGATGCCGAGCCCGATCAATTTCCGCGATGTTCGGATCGGGGTTCCGATCTGCGAGGATATCTGGTCGCCGGATGTGGTTGAATGCCTGGAGGAAAGCGGCGCCGAGATCATTATCGCGCCGAACGGATCGCCCTTCGAACTCGGCAAGCCCGAGGTGCGGCTGAACCAGGTCGTCGCCCGCGTGACCGAAAGCGGCTTGCCGCTGATGTATGTGAACATCGTCGGCGGTCAGGATGAACTGGTGTTTGACGGCGGGTCTTTCGTCATCGACGCATCGCGCCGGCTGAAAGCGCAATTGTCCGGCTGGCGCGAGGATTTTGCGCTGACGGAGTGGGAGCGCGGCCCCAATGGCGCCTGGACCTGCGCCCATGGCCCCGTCGCCGACGTGCCCGAAGGCCTGCCGTCGATGTATCACGCGGCGATGCTGGGGCTGCGGGACTATGTCGACAAGAACGGCTTTCCCGGCATCCTGCTCGGCCTTTCGGGGGGCATCGATTCTGCCTTGTCGGCCGCGATCGCGGTCGATGCGCTTGGGCCGGACCGGGTACGTTGCGTGATGATGCCGTCGCCCTATACCTCCAAGGACAGCCTTGAGGACGCGGCCGAGTGCGCCCGCATGCTGGGCGTGTCATATGAAATTATCTCGATCGGCCCGGCGATGGCGGCCTTTGACGAGATGCTGAGCAGCGCTTTCGCCGGAACCGAGGCCGGGGTTACGGAGGAAAACATCCAGTCCCGCTCGCGCGGCCTCACATTGATGGCGCTCTCCAACAAATTCGGCCACATGGTGCTTTCGACCGGCAACAAGTCGGAAATGGCCGTCGGTTACGCGACGCTCTACGGCGACATGTGCGGCGGCTACAATGCCATCAAGGACATCTACAAGACGACCGTCTTTGAGCTTTGCAAATGGCGCAACGAACACGCGCCGACCGACGTGCTGGGGCCGGCCGGTCCTGTCATGCCGGCCAGGGTGATCGCCAAGCCGCCGTCGGCCGAGCTTCGCCCCGACCAGAAGGACGAAGACTCCCTGCCGCCTTATCCAGTGCTCGACGGCATTCTGGAGCGCATGATCGAAGGGGAGCAGTCGGCCGCCGAGATCGTCGCCGCCGGCTATGATGAAGATACGGTGCGGCGCATCTGGCGGCTGCTGGATATCTCGGAATACAAGCGCTTCCAGGCGCCCCCGGGCGCCAAGATCAGCCGCAAGAACTTCGGCCGCGACCGCCGTTACCCGCTCACCAATGGCTTCCGCCGGCAGATCTGACGGGCTGCTGACGCGGGTTCGGAAGCTGATGTAGGCTTCTCCCATAAACCTCGAATGGGAGAGCCTGAATGGCGAGAACCGAGAAGCGCGTCGCGCTGATTACCGGATGCGGCAAGCAGAACGGCATCGGCGCGGCGACGGCAAAGCGCCTCGCGGCCGCGGGCGTCATTGTGGCGGTATCCGATGTGGCCTCGGCCGGCGTCGAGAACGATAACGCCATCGCGCGCTCCGGCCAGGCCTGGCAGGGCCTCGATACCCTGGTCGATCACATTGAAAGCGCTGGCGGGGAAGCCTTCAGCGTCGTCGGCGATGTCTCGACCGAAGCAGGGTCGGCGGGCCTGGTGGCGGACACGGTCGCGAAATATGGCCGCCTCGACATTCTGATCAACAACGCGGGCGCGCCCCATGGCAAGGACCGGGGCCAGATCGAAACCGTGCCGCTTGAGGGCTGGGACGCGGTCATGGCGATCAACGCCAAGGGGGTCTTCCTGATGACCCGGGCGGCCGTCCCGCATATGAAGGCAGGCGGATGGGGGCGGATCATCTCCATGTCCTCGGTCGCAGGTCTTTATCCCCTGCCCGAGCGGGCGGCCTATTCCGCGTCCAAGGCGGCGGTCATCGGTTTGACTCGGTCTGTCGCCTACGATCTTGCGGGCTTCGGCATCACAGTGAACTGCGTCTGCCCTGGCTCGATCCGGACGGACCGGGCGATCAGCTCGACCTTGCGCGCCGGGTGGACCGATGTCGACGCTGGCTTGCGGGAACGGGCGAAGGACATTCCCGTCGGCCGCCACGGCCTGCCTGAAGAAGTCGCGGCGACCATCGTCCATCTGGCGTCCGAGGAGGCCGGATTCATCACCGGCCAGGCCTTCGTCATCGATGGCGGCGGCCTGCCGCCGAGCGCGTTTTAGTCTGGCTTCGAAAGCCGGCGGCGCATCGCGGCGAGCTTTGAGATGACGCCGCGCAGGGTTTGCGTCTCCTGCTCGGTCATGTCGGCGCGGGTGAAGATGTTGCGGATGTTCTGCTGCATCATCGGCCGTTGATTGTGGGAGCGGTAGAAGCCCGACGCATCGAGCTCATCGTCCAGGTGGTTCAGCAGCAGTTCGACGCTGCCGCGCGCCGCCGGCATGCTGTCGCCGGTCGGGCGCTCGATCGGAGCTGACGCATCGCCGGATTTCATCCACTCCCAGGCGATCAGCAGCACGGACTGGCCGAGATTGAGGGAACTGTAGGCGGGATTGAGCGGCGCCGTGATCAGCGCTTGGGCTTGGGTCACGTCGTGATTGGAAAGGCCGGACCGCTCGCGCCCGAACAGGATGCCCACCTTCTGTCCTGCCGCATACTTGCCGCGCATTTCCAGCGCCGCCGCTTCAGGCGTGTAGATTGGCTTCACGATATCGCGGCGCCGCGCGCTGGTGGCGTAGACCGTGTTCAGATCGGCGATGGCCTCTGCGGTGTTCCGGTAGACCGTGGCGGCGTCGATCACGATATCGGCGCCGGCGGAGGCCGCGACCGCCTTGGGGTTCGGCCAGCCGTCCCGGGGCCGGACGAGGCGGAGCGCCGTCAGGCCGCAGTTCAGCATCGCCCGCGCCGCCGCGCCGATGTTTTCGCCCAATTGCGGCTCAACGAGCACGACGACGGGGCCGGGCTCCAAGGGCGCCTGCTTGGTCTTATCCGTGCCGGACATTCGACGCTCAGACCGGCGGGGCGACGCCGTCGGACATCAGCTTGTAGATCAAGCCTTCAGTCAGGGCTTCGTAGGAGGCGGAGATGATGTCGCCGGAGAGGCCGACGGTCGTCCAGCGCTTGCCGCTGGCGTCGGCGCTTTCCAGCATGACCCGGGTGACGGCCGCAGTGCCGTCGCCGGAGTTCAGGATGCGCACGCGGTAGTCGGTCAGGCGGACATCGACCAGGCTTGGATAAAACGGCGCCAGGGCTTTCCGGAGGGCATGGTCGAGCGCATTGACCGGGCCGTTGCCTTCCGAAACCTCAAGCACGCGGGTCGCGCCGACGGAGACCTTGACCGTCGCCTCGGACAACGCCTCGGCGAGGCCGGCGCTGTCCATCCGGTGTTCGTCCAGAACCCGAAACGTCTCGATCGAGAAATATGTGGGCAGGCCTTCGGTCAGCTCCCGGGCAAGCAATTCGAAACTCGCTTCGGCGCCGTCATAGGAATAGCCTTGATATTCCCGTTGCTTGACCTCATCGACAATCTTCAGGACGCGGGGGTCTTTGCTGTCGATCTCGATGCCAAGCTCCCGGAAGCGGGACAGGATATTGGCGCGTCCGGCCTGGTCGGAGACCAGAATCAGGCGATTGTTGCCGACGCTCTCCGGCGCAATATGCTCGTAGAGGCTTGGGTCCTTCTCGACCGCCGAAACATGCAGGCCGGCTTTATGGGCGAACGCGGAGGCGCCGACATAGGCGGCATGGCGATTGGGCGCGCGGTTCAGGCGCTCATCCAGCATGCGGCTCACCTTCGGGAGTTCCTGCAGGGCGCTTTGGTCGATCCCGACGTCATAGCCGAGCTTAAGCATCAGCGTCGGGATCAGGGAGATCAGGTTGGCGTTGCCGCAGCGCTCGCCAAGGCCGTTGAGAGTGCCCTGCACCTGCCGCGCCCCGGCCTTTACGGCCGCGAGCGAATTGGCGACCGCGTTTTCCGTGTCGTTATGGGCATGCATGCCGATCTTGTCGCCGGGGAACCGTGCGGTCACGACGCCGACGATCTCCTCGACCTCGCTCGGCAACGTGCCGCCATTGGTGTCGCACAACACAACCCAGCGCGCGCCAGCGTCAAGCGCGGCTTCGACGGCGCTCAGCGCATAGTCGGGATTGGCCTTGTAGCCGTCGAAGAAATGTTCCGCGTCGAACAGAGTCTCGCGGCCGCGGGCGACGCATTCCGCGACGCTTTCCCGGATCATGCGGAGGTTTTCGTCGAGATCGACGCCGAGCGCGGTCGTCGCGTGAATGTCGTGGGTCTTGCCGACTAGGCAGACGGCGGGCGTATTCGCGCTCAACACGGCCGTCAGGCTTGGATCGTTAGCCGCGCTCCGTCCGGCGCGCCGGGTCATACCGAAGGCCGTCAGCGTGCTTCGCTGGAGCGCGTGATCCTGCTGAAAAAACTCATCGTCGCGCGGATTGGCGCCGGGCCAGCCGCCTTCGACATAGTCGATCCCCAAAGTGTCGAGAGCGGACGCGATGGCGGCCTTGTCGGCGGCGCTGAAATCGACCCCGTGGGTCTGCGCGCCGTCGCGGAGGGTGGTGTCGTACAGGTAGATGCGCTCTTTGCTGGTCACTGGTCTTGAAGCCCTTGTCGCCGGCGAAAGCAGGAACGGGGGCGGCCGACGCCGCCCCCGTTCCTGCCCGACAGGGAAATTGCTCGCCGGATTGTTTGATCGAACCAGTCTTGGGCGGGATCGCCCAAGACTGGATAATTAAATCGATATCCTAAAGCCAGAGAGCATGAATTGCGCGCTCGCCTGAGCGCGCCATGCCCTAGCGTTTGTCGAGGGGCACAAAATCGCGAGCGGCGGCGCCGGTGTAAAGCTGCCGCGGCCGGTTGATCTTCTGCTCGGGATCTTCGATCAGCTCGTTCCACTGCGCGATCCAGCCGACGGTGCGGCCGATGGCAAAGAGGGCGGTGAACATCGAAACCGGGAAGCCCATCGCCTTCAGGATGAAGCCCGAATAGAAATCGACGTTCGGGTAGAGGCGGCGCTTGATGAAATATTCGTCCTCAAGGGCGATTTTCTCAAGCGCGACGGCGACTTCCAGCAGCGGGTCATGCACGCCAAGAGCTTCAAGCACTTCATGCGCCGCCTTGGCGATCACGGTCGCCCGCGGGTCATGGTTCTTGTAGACGCGATGGCCGAAGCCGAACAGGCGGAAGCTGTCGTCCGGGTCCTTGGCGCGCTTCACCATGTCGTGGACCTTGTCGACGGTGCCGATCTCCTCGAGCATGTTCAGCACCTGCTCGTTGGCGCCGCCATGGCTCGGGCCCCAAAGCGCGGCGATGCCGGCGGCGATGCAGGCATAGGGATTGGCGCCGGTCGAGCCCGCGAGGCGGACGGTCGAAGCCGAGGCGTTCTGCTCATGGTCGGCATGCAGGGTGAAGATCGTGTCAAGCGCTTTCGCGACGACCGGGTCGACCTTGTAGTCCTCTGCTGGCGTCGCGAAGCACATGTGCAGGAAGTTTTCCGCATAGCCCATGTTGTTGCGCGGATAGATGAACGGCTGGCCGACCGTGTACTTGTAAGCCATGGCGGCAATCGTCGGGAGCTTCGCAATCAACCGGTAGGATGCAACCGTACGGTGCCAGGGATTCTCGATATCCAGGCTGTCATGATAGAAGGCCGCGAGGCCGCCGACAGCGCCGCACATGACTGCCATCGGATGCGCGTCCCGGCGGAAGCCCCGGAAGAAATTGTTGATCTGGTCATGCACCATGGTGTGGTGCGAGACGTCATAGACGAATTTTTCCTTCTCGGCCTTCGACGGAAGCTCGCCGAACAGTAGAAGGTAGCAAACTTCCATATAGTCGCTTTGTTCGGCCAGTTGCTCGATCGGATAGCCGCGATATTGCAGAATGCCTTCATCGCCATCGATGAATGTGATCTTGGACTGGCAACTGCCCGTCGCCGTATAGCCCGGATCGTAGGTGAACAGACCCATTTCCTTGTTGAATGTCCGTATGTCCAGAACCGGGGCGCCGGCCGTGCCATGGATCACCGGAAACGTGGCGGTCTTGCCCGTCACGTTGTCCGTCATCGTGACGGTGTGATTGGAGCCAGATTTCGACATGCTCATTCATCCCCCAAAGGGCGCAAGGTCAGC
Source organism: uncultured Alphaproteobacteria bacterium (assembly GCA_937891825.1). Taxonomy (GTDB): domain Bacteria; phylum Pseudomonadota; class Alphaproteobacteria; order Bin95; family Bin95; genus VMCJ01. The sequence goes on along the minus strand of CALAHN010000083.1, from coordinate 46,687 downwards.
GCCGGAATATTGAAACTTAGGTGCCGCGCAGCATAGCGCTGGGCGGACCCTGAGGCAATCAATACGAGGGGACCGGCGCTTGCTGTGCCTGCGCTTTCCTAATTCGGGCAAGCGTTTCCACAGGGCCGAGGATCGCCGCAACTTCAAACAGGCTGGGCGAAGCGTCGGAGCCGGTCAGGGCCGCGCGCAGCGGTTGTGCGAGCTTACCGAGCTTCAGGCCCTCGGCCTCAGCGGCGTCGCGGAGCGCGGCTTCGATGGCAGCCGCGTCCCATTGGGCGGCGCCAATGGCGGCGAGCGCTGTCGCCCCGGCCTCAAGCGCGCTTTGCGCCTCCGCCGTCTGGAGGAGCGCCGCCGCCTTCGGCGCAAGCGCCTTTGGGCCGCCGTCGACATAGATCAGCGACCCCGTCTTCAAGTCGATCCGGGTCTTGGCGCGGGATTGCAGGCTGGGCAGACCGTCCGTCATGCGCTGGCGTTCGACTTCGCTGAGCGGGCGGCCGATCTCTGCTTCCACCAGCGCGAAGTTCTCCGGCAGCAAGGTTTCCGCGTCGGCCTCGCGCATGTAGTGGCTGTTCACGCTCTCGAGCTTGATCATGTCGAAGCGGGATGGGGCGCGGTTCACGTCCGCCAGGTCGAACAGGCGGATCGCTTCCTCGGTCGTGAAGAATTCCATGTCGCCATGGCTCCAGCCGAGACGCAGCAAGTAGTTGCGGATCGCCGCCGGCAAAAAGCCCATGTCGCGATAGGCGTCGACGCCAAGCGCGCCATGGCGCTTCGACAGTTTTGCGCCGTCCGCGCCATGGATCAGCGGAATATGGGCGAAGGCCGGCAGGTCCCAACCCATGGCATGGAAGACCTGGGCCTGGCGGAAGGCATTGTTCAGGTGATCGTCGCCGCGAATGACATGTGTCACGCCCATGTCATGGTCGTCGACGACGACGGCGAGCATGTAGGTCGGCGTCCCGTCGGCGCGCAGCAGCACCATGTCGTCAAGCTCGGCGTTCTCGACGGTGACGCGGCCTTGCACCAGATCGTCGATAACGGTCTGGCCGGTCTCGGGCGCTTTCAGGCGGATGGCCGGTCGCACGCCCGCCGGCGCCGCGCTTTGGGGCTGGTCGCGCCAGCGCCCGTCATACTGGAAGCGCTTGCCCTCGGCTTCGGACGCCGCCCGCATTTCCGCCAGTTCCTCGGTCGTCGCGTAGCATGGATAGGCATGGCCGGCCGCGACCATGGCGTGGGCAATTTCCGCATGGCGCTCCATGCGCGAAAACTGAAAGACGGGCTCGCCGTCGCACTCCAGCTCGAGCCATTTCAAGCCGTCGATGATGGCGTCGATCGCTGGCTGGGTCGACCGTTTGCGGTCGGTGTCCTCGATCCTCAGCTTGAATTCGCCGCCGTGGCGGCGGGCGAAGAGCCAGTTGAACAACGCTGTCCGGGCGCCGCCGATATGCAGAAATCCGGTCGGCGAGGGGGCGAAGCGGGTGACGACGGTCATGAGGGAGCGGCTCCAGAGCGGCAAGACAGGGATCGGCGGCGTGATTGGGGTATAACGACCCTCAGGCGACTTAGGTCAAGTAGGCGATGCTGAAGAGCTTGATGGGAATGTGGCGGACGCGGCCGCCGCTCGGTCGGCGCGCGGCGATGTTGGCGGCCCCCTGTTTCGCCGGCGGCGCGGGCGCTTACGTGACGCTGCCGTTTGAGCCGGATCGATGGGCCGCAGTCGCATTGACGCTCGCGGCGGCTTTGCTGCTGGCGCTGCTATGGCGCCTCGATTGGGGGCGTTGGCCGGCATTTTGGCTGCTTTCCGGGGCGTTGGGCTTCTGCTGGTCGATGGCGTCGGCCGATTGGGCGGCGGCCCCCAGGCTGGAGCGCGAGCAAGCTGGCGGCCTGTCCGGACGGGTCGCCTGGATCGAGATGGACGACGCCAAGCCGCGAGCGACCCTGGACCAGGCGACGTTCCAGCGCCGTGGGAAGACGCTCACATTGAAGCGCGCGCGCGTCCGTCTGGCGGGCGGACTGCGGCCGGCGATCGGCGACAGGATCTCGGTCAAGGCGATCATGCAGCCGCCGCCGGCTCCGGTCGTTCCGGGCGGCTACGATTTTCAACGCCAGGCCTATTTCGATGGCGTCGGGGCGGTGGGCTATGCCATCGGACCCGTCACGATCCTGGCTGAGGGGGCCGAGGACGGCGCCTGGTTTGCGAAAGCCCGCGCGGGCATCCGGGCGGCGATCTATCGGGCGCTGCCGGACCGTCCCGGGATCGCGGGCATCGTCACGGCTCTGACGGTCGGCGACCGCTCCGGCGTCGGCGACGCCGACAATGCGGCGCTGCGGGCGTCGGGACTGGCGCATCTTCTTGCGATTTCGGGGCTGCATCTCGGCATGGCCGCGGGACTGGTCTATCTGGCGCTCAGGCTGCTGTTCGCGCTGCCGCATGGACTGGCGCTCAGGACGCCTGCCCATAAATGGGCGGCGGCATGCGCCATTCTGGCGGCTGCGGTTTATCTCGGTCTGTCGGGCGCCGCGCCGCCGGCCCAGAGAGCGTTCGTCATGATCGTCGCAGCGATGCTGGCGGTTCTGACGGACCGGCTGCGCTCTGGCCTCTGGTTTGTGGCATGGGGCGCTGTCGTCGTGACCCTGGTCGCGCCGAATGTCGTCGCAGGCCCGAGCTTCCAGTTGTCTTTCGCCGCCGCGACCGGCATCGTCGCGGCCTATGAGGCCATGGCGCTCAGGCGGCGGGAGCGCGATGAGCCGGCCTTTGCGCGCTTCGGTCGGCTGCGCGCGCCGATCGCCTATCTGGCCGGGATCCTCGGCGCATCCTTGATCGCGACCCTGGCGACGGCGCCGCTTGCGCTGGCGCACTTCCAGCAGGCGCCGGCTTATGGCGCGCTCGCCAATCTGGCGGCGATGCCGGCGATGGCGTTCATCATCATGCCGATGGCGATCCTCGCCGGGGTCCTGGCTCCGATCGGGCTCGCCGAGTGGCCGATCCAGGCGATGGCGCTTGGCGTCGAAAGCGTCGTCTGGACCGCGCATCAGGTGGCGGCGCTGCCGGGCGGCGTGATCCGGGCGCCCGCGGCGGGGCATTGGCCCCCGGCATTGTTTCTGCTTGGCGGCGCCTGGTTCTGCGCCGTGCGCGGCTGGCCAAGGGCTCTCGGCCTGGTCGCGATGCTTGCAGCTTGCAGCATCTTCGCATTCGCCAAGGCGCCGGATGTTCTGGCGAGCGGGGAAGGGAGGCTCGCCGCCATCGCAGCGGATGGGACGCTTTATGTAACGACGGACCGCTCCCGGGCGTTCGAACGGAAGGTCTGGGCGCAACAGACGGCTTCCCATGCAGAGCGGCCGCTCGCCGACGCGCCGCCCGCTGTCGTTGCATGCGACGACCGGGGCTGCGCCGCTCGGATCGGCGGACGAACGGTCGCCTTATCGACGGCGCCGGCCGGTCTGCCGGCCGATTGCAGGGAGGCGGACATCGTCATCGCATTGCATCGCTTGCGGGCGACCGCGGCGATGGGCTGCGACACGGGCCAGATCGTGATCGATCAAGGCGATTTCTGGCGCGCCGGCGCCCATGCTTTATGGATCGAGGATGGCGGCGTGCGGATCGAAACCGTGCGCGCCAGACAAGGCGCCCGCTTGTGGTCCGGCTGGCGCCATCTGGATCAGTAGCGCCGGATCAGGCCGATCAACCGACCCTGAACGTCGATATCCTGGGTCGGGTGTTCCTGCGGCGGATAATCTGGGTTCGAGGCGCGCAGAATGATCCGGTTGGGCTGGCGTTCGATATGCTTCAGCGTCGCTTCCTCGCGCCGGACAAGCGCTACGACGATATCGTTATTGTTGAAGCGGGCGCCTTCCTGAATGATGACGAGATCGCCGTCCATGATGCCGTCGCCGACCATGGAATCGCCGGAGACCTCAAGGGCATAGTGATCGCCGCGCCCCAGAAGGTCGGCCGGGACGTCGATAAAGTTATGCTCCGAATTCAGCGCCTCGATCGGCCGGCCGGCGGCAATCCGGCCCTGCAGCGGCAACTGCGACGGGCTCCCGGTCCCGTTCGCTATCGCCCGCGCCGCAAGCGGCTTGGAGCGCTGCGCCGGGGCGCGCTTCGGCAAGCCGCCGTCGCCATAAGCCGCGTCTTCGGGCAGGCGCATGACCTCCAGCGCCCGGGCCTTGTGCGCTAGGCGCCGGATGAAGCCGCGTTCCTCGAGGCCCGACACCAGCCGGTGCACGCCGGACTTGGATCGAAGCTCCAGCGCGTCCTTCATTTCGTCGAACGATGGCGATACGCCAGTTTCCCCAATACGGTCATTGATGAAAACAAGCAGTTCATGTTGTTTGCGCGTTAACATAAGGCGGCTCCCGCAGTGGGGCGTTGGAACAGTTTCGAATCGCCCCAAATCGGCGCGATTGCGCTTATGTTCTATTTTGGTTCGAGGGGGGGCGTCAAGCACAATTCGAATACAGCCAAGATCGATGCCTGCGAGTTCCGTTGTTCCGCCGCGATGTTCCAATCGCGGTTACATGTCCAACGGCAAGATATCGACAAGGGCGCCTGCGGGGGCGGCGGGGGCTTCGGGCAGGCGCACGATCAGGGCGCTTGCATCCGCATAGGTGGACATCATCGAACTGTCCTGTACGGCGAACGGCACGACGACTGTCCCATGAACGGGGTCTGGCCGCAGATGCGCGCGCACAAAGTCCTGGCGCTTGTCATTCGCCGCCATCGGCGCGCCCAGGACTGCCTTCGCGGCTCGGGGGCCGACGTCGGACCGCCCCAGCATCGTCGCCAGCAATGGGCCGAGATACAGCAGCGCGCAGACCATGGTCGAGACCGGATTGCCCGGCAGGCCCAACACCAGTTGCGCCCCAAGCGCGCCGAACATCAACGGCTTGCCGGGCCGCATGGCGATCCGCCAGAAGTCCACGTCGAGGCCTTGCTTCGCCAGCACGGATTGCACCAGATCGTGATCGCCGACCGATGCGCCGCCGAGGGTCACGAGAATATCGGCGCCTGCCGCCTGCCGCGCCGCATCGACGAGCGATGATTCGCTATCGCCGGCGACGTCTAGCATGACGGGATCGCCGCCGCAGGCGGCCACATAGGCAGCGATGCCAAGCCCGCTGGAGCCGATGATCTGGCCGGGTCCGATATCGTCGCCGGGCAGTTTGATTTCATCGCCGGTCGCCAGGATCGCGACGCGCGGCCGCCGCGCGACCCGCGCCCAGACGACGTTCATGCCGGCCGCCAACGCGACGTGGCGCGGGGTCAAAACGGTCCCCGCCGGGATCGCGCCTTCGCCGGCGATGAAGTCCAGGCCGGCCTTCCGAATATGCCGGCCGAGCGTCGCCGGCTCAGTGAAGGTCACGCGGTCGCCGGCGCGTTCGGCGTCTTCCTGCAGGATAATGGCGTCGGCGCCCGCCGGCGTCTCCCCGCCCGTGAAAATCCGCACGCATTCGCCGGGGCCGACCGCGCCTGGAAACGGCCGGCCGGCCGGAGCCTCGCCGATGACCTTAAGGGTCGCCTGGGCCGATGCTGCGTCAGCCGCCCGCAACGCATATCCATCCATCGCCGACATGTCGGCCGGCGGTTGGGTGCGTCGGGCAAGGATCGGCGCCGCGAGCGTCCGGCCGGCCGCTTCGCCGAGCATGACGATTTCCGTCCGCGGCTGCGGCGCGGCCGCGATGATCCGGGCGCGGGCCGCGTCGACGGAGATCATCGCGGCGCCTCGAAGACGCCCGACTTGCCGCCGGATTTGTGCACCAGTCGGATCGCCTCGATCTGCATTTCCCGATCGATCGCCTTGGCCATGTCATAGACCGTCAATGCGGCGACGGTGACGGCGGTCAGCGCTTCCATTTCGACGCCGGTCTTGCCGGTGGTCTTGCATTCCGCTTCGATTTCAATGGCGTCGAGCGTCGCGTTCAAGCGGAGATCGAGATTGACCGCAGTCAGCGGCAACGGGTGACAGAGCGGAATGAGATCCGATGTCCGCTTGGCGCCCATGATGCCGGCCAGCCGGGCGATCGCCAACACGTCGCCCTTGCCGATCGCGCCCTCGGCGATGCGCTTGCCAGTCTCCGGGCGCATGCTAATGCGGCCGATGGCGACGGCGCGCCGGGCGGTCTCCGCCTTGTCGCCCACATCGACCATGCGCGCCCGGCCAGCTTGATCGAAATGGGTCAAATCGTCCGCCATGGTTCAGCGCGCTCCTCCGATCAGCGCGGCCGTCGCCGCTTGAACGTCCGCCTGGCGCATCAGCCGCTCGCCGACGAGGAACCCGCGCGCGCCGGCGTCCCACAGGCGCTTCAGGTCGTCATTCGAACCGATGCCGCTTTCCGAGATCACCCGGCGGCCGTCGGGCGCTTCGGCGGCCAGGTTCATCGTGGTCTCGAGATCGACCGTCAGCGTCTTGAGATTGCGGTTGTTGATGCCGAGCAGCGGCGATTTCAGCCTGAGCGCCCGGTCGAATTCCGCCGCATCATGGGTCTCGATCAGAACGTCCATGCCAAGCGAGAAGGCGGTCGTTTCAAGCTCGCCCGCCAGGCTGTCGTCGACGGCGGCCATGATGATCAGGATGCAGTCGGCCCCAAGCGCCCGCGCCTCGACGACCTGATAGGGGTCGATCATGAAGTCCTTGCGGAGCGCCGGCATCTGAACGACAGCTCGCGCGGCCGCCACATCGGCGTCTTTGCCCTGGAAATAGGGCGTGTCGGTCAGAACCGAGAGGCATGCGGCGCCGGCCGCCTGATAGGCCTCCGCCAGCATCGCCGGATCGAAGTCGGGGCGAATGACGCCAGCGCTCGGCGAGGCCTTCTTGATTTCCGTGATGACGGGATACCGGCCCTCGGCATCTTTCGCCGCAAGCGCCTTGGCAAATCCCCTGGGGGCGGGCGTCGCCTTCGCCGCCGCTTCGACGACCGCCAGCGATTGACGCTGCTTCGACGCCGCGACATGCGCCCGCTTGGCCGCAATGATTTCAGCCAGGACGTCCGCCATCAGAGTTTTTCCGGCGGCGGCGCCGCATTGGTGATTGCAATAAGTTTCAGGAGCGCGGACGACGCCTTGCCCTGGTCGATGCTCGCGGCCGCCATGGCGGCGCCGTCGATCAGATTGTCGACCTTCTCTGCGATCAGCAGAGCAGCGGCGGCATTGTAGAGCACGATGTCGCGGTACGGCCCCTTGGCGCCGTCGAGCAGCGCCTTCAAGGCGGCGGCGTTCTCATCGGGCGAGCCCCCAAGCAGAGCGCTCATGCTCGATTTGTCGATGCCGGCGGCGTCCGGGCCGATTTCAAAGATGCGCACGTCGCCGTCCTTCAGTTCGGCGACGGTCGACGGCCCGGTCGTGGTCAACTCGTCCATGCCGTCGGAGCCATGGACGACCCAGGCCCGTTCCGACCCCAACGCGCCCAGCACCCGCGCCTGCCGCTCCACATAGTCGGCGGCGAATATTCCCATCAACTGACGCGGCGCCTCGGCTGGGTTGGATAGCGGCCCGAGCAGGTTGAAGATCGTGCGCGTGCCGAGCTCCGTTCGCACGCCCGCGACGTGGCGCGTCGCGCCGTGGTGCCGGGGCGCCATCAGGAAGGCGATATTGGCTTCCCAGAGCGCGCGCTCGACCAAGCTCATGTCCGCGTCGATCGCGACGCCGAGGGCCGACAGCACGTCGGATGAACCGGACTTCGAGGAGGCCGCCCGATTGCCATGTTTGGCGACCGGCACGCCGGCGCCCGCGACGACCAGCGCCACGGCGGTCGAAATGTTCAGGGTGCCCTTGGCGTCGCCGCCCGTGCCGCAGGTGTCGATGGCGCCAGGCGGCGCCTTGATCCGGAGCGCCCTTGACCGCATGGCCTTGGCGGCGCCGGTCAATTCCTCCGTCGTTTCGCCGCGGACGCGCATGCCCATCAGGAGCGCGCCCATCTGCGCGGGAGTCGCATCGCCCGACATCATCACGTTGAAGGCAGCTTCGGCGTCGCTTTTGGTGAGCGTCGCGCCGTTCGAGACTTTAGTGAGGAACGGCCGCAGGTCCATGGCGTTCAGGCCTCCTCGGGCGCGTGCATCCGCCGGGCGGGCAGGGGCTTCGGCGTCTTGTTCGGGAGACGTCCGCCTGTGGCGAGCGTCAGAAAATTGCCCAGCAGCTTGTGGCCGTGCTCCGAGGCGATGCTTTCCGGGTGAAACTGAACCCCGTGGATCGGGCGGGCGACATGGCGCACGCCCATGATGCAGCCGTCGTCGGTCCAACCGGTCGCCGCCAGACTGTTCGGCAGGCTGTCGGGACGGATCACGAGGGAATGATAGCGGGTCGCCTCGAAGGGGCTCGGCAATCCGGCCAGCAAGCCGGTTCCATCGTGCTTGATTCGGCTGAGCTTGCCATGCATCGGCGAGGGCGCGCGCTCGATGATCCCGCCAAAGACCTGGCCGATCACCTGATGGCCAAGGCAGACGCCGAAGATCGGCAGGTCGTCCGGCGCCTGACGGACAAGCTCAAGACAGATGCCTGCTTCATTCGGCGTGCACGGCCCTGGCGAGAGTATAACGCCTTCATAGCCGCCCGCGATGGCTTCTTCGAAGGTGATTTCGTCATTGCGGCGCACTTCCACTTCGGCGCCAAGTTCGCCCAGGAAGTGCCGCAAGTTATAGACGAAACTGTCGTAGTTATCGATCATCAGGAACATGTCTGGTTCCTCGCCTTCGCGCGAATTTCGGGGCTGCCGGATTGGGTTATAGCACTGCGGGCCGCTCGGGTTACAGCGCCCGCGCGGTTTCCGCCGCACGGATCAGCGCGCGCGCCTTGTCGATGGATTCCTGATATTCCGCCTCAGGGTCGCTGTCCGCCACGACGCCGACGCCTGCCTGGACATAAAGCTTGCCATCCTTCACGACGCCTGTGCGCAGCGCGATGCAGGTGTCCATGGCGCCATTCGAGGCGAAGTAGCCGATGCAGCCGGCATAGATGCCCCGCTTCGTCGGCTCCAGTTCATCGATGATTTCCATGGCCCGGACCTTGGGCGCGCCGGATACGGTTCCGGCCGGGAAGCCCGCGATCAGGGCGCCGACCGCGTCGAATTCCGGCGAAAGCTGCCCGATCACCGTCGAACTCATGTGCATGACATGGCTATAGCGCTCGATGTCGAACTGGGCCGTCACCTCGACGCTGCCGATCTTGGAGACGCGGCCGACATCGTTGCGGGCAAGGTCCAGAAGCATCAGATGCTCCGCCAATTCCTTGGGGTCGTTGGCGAGGCTTTCCGCGAGCGCGATATCGTCTGCAGCCGTAGCGCCGCGCCGCCGGGTTCCGGCAAGCGGCCGGATCGTGACGACTCCGTCCCGCGCGCGCACCAGGATTTCAGGGCTCGAACCGACGACGGAGAAGTCGCCGTAGTCCAGGAAGAACAGAAACGGCGACGGATTGAGGCGGCGGAGCGACCGATAGAGATCGAACGGCGCCTGCTCGAAATCCACCTCGAACCGCTGCGCCGGCACGATCTGAAAGGCGTCGCCAGCGCGGACATATTCCTTGGCCGTTTCGACCGCCGCGAGGAATGCGGGCTTCGTAAAATTTGAGCGGACCTCCGCGTTGTCCGCGCCAGCCCCGTCGTCGGCGCCGTGCGCCTTGGCGAGCGGCGGCAGCGGGCCGTTCAGACGCTGGATGGCGCTTTCGATCCGGGCGACGGCGGCCTCGTAGGCCGTCTCGCCGTCGATTTCCGGCCGGACCCAGACCGGCGTCACGATCGAGATGCTGTCATCCACGCCATCGAAAACCGCCATGACGGTCGGCCGGATGAATAGCCCGTCCGGAAGCCCAAGCGTGTCTTCCGGCTGGTTCGGCAGCCGTTCCATCAGGCGCACCATGTCGTAGCCCATATATCCGACCAGGCTGGACGCCATGGGCGGCAGGCCAGGGGGCATGGCGGGGATCCGGGATTCAGCGATGAGCGCGCGGAGCGAATCCAGCGCGCCCTTGGCCTCGTCGACAAAGGCCTCTGGGTCGGAGGCGGCGGATCGATTGATTTCCGCCGCATCGCCCCGGCAACGCCAGATCAGATCGGGCTCAATGCCGATAAAGGAGTACCGGCCCCGCGTTTCGCCGCCTTCGACGCTTTCGAGAATGAAGCTGTTGGGGCGGCCGTCAGCGAGTTTCAAATAGGCGGAGACCGTTGTTTCCAGGTCGGCGGACATGCGCGACCAGACAACCTGCGGCGCCCCGGCGGCATAGGCTTCCAGGAAGGCAGATTTCATGGGCGCAATCGGCATCGTCTTCTTCGCTTATTGCAAGAGGGGGCGGTTGGCCGCTGGCGGCGCATCCACAATGGTTTTGACGTCGGCGGGATGGGTTTCCAGAGCGACCGCGGACAAGGTTTCGACCCGGTCGCTGGCATAGGCGTTTGTCATCGAGTCGAGATAGTCCTTGCCGGCGGCGCTGGCCGGGTCGAACACGGGCTTGATCACGTCGGCGACAAAGACTGCATGCACGGCGCCTTGGAGCGGCGCTGTCACGACTGTCCGGGCTTGCGCCGCAAAGACCTGCTCCACCAGCGTGGCAGGCATCGCGCCGCCGGTCGCCATGGCTTCGCGGCCGAGCGGTCCGATGCGGTTGACCGTGAAGCCGGCGGCCGTCGCGGCGCTTTCAAATGCTTCCGCCGATGTGGTGGACTGCAGCGTCGCGATCTGATCCTGAACGATTTCGACCCGTTTCTCAGCTTTCCAGGCATCGGCCGCCTGCCCGCGGACGGCGTCCAAAGGTTTCGGCGCGGTCGGATGGATCGCATCGACCACCAGCGTCACGAAGACGCCGTCCTTCAACTCGATCAAGCCGCTTTGGTCGCCAGCCGCGCGCTCGAACACGCCGGCGAGGAAGGCCTGGTCCTTCGGGAGCGCGATATTGACCGCGCCCGTCCGGTCCGCGCCCCGCCGGTCGATGCCCGTCAATTGCGTGATCGGCAGGTTGGCGGCCTTCGCGGCCGCCGCGAGGTCGCCGCCCGCGGCGAGCGCGTCTTCGGCAGCGTGGGCAGCCGTCACCTGCGCGGTTTCCGCGGCTTCCTGCTGCATTTGCGTCCGAAGCGCTTCTTTTAGCGTCTCAAAGGGGACAGTCGTTTGCGGCGTCACGGTTTCGACCAGAACGACATGCCAGCCAAGCGCAGTCCTGATCGGACCGACGACCGCGCCGTCCGCGCCCTCCGCTGCAGCGAATGCAGCGTCGGCGACGGCCTTTGGGAAGACCTGGTCCCGGGTCAGGGCGCCAAGCTCGGTCACGGCGCCGCCCGCGGCTTCGGCGGCGGGCTGAAATCCGGCCGAAACGCCGTCCGCCGCGGTCACGAAGGCCCGCGCTTCGGTTTCGTCCTGAAAGAGCGCCTGGACGAGCGTGCGGGTTTCGGGCTGCACGAATTGGTCTTTCGAATCCTCATAGCGATTGGACAGTTCCGCTTCGGAAATCTGGATCGAACGGGCGACTTCGTTCCGGGAGACGATCAGGGCGCGGACGTCGCGGCGTTCAGGCTCCGCGAAATCCTCGGCATTGCTTTCGACATAGGCCTTCAATTCCGCCTCAGTCGGCTCCGGCGCTTCGACGCCGGCCGTCGGGGCCGTGACATGCAGGGCAGAGCGTTCCTGCCGCTCCAACACGAACATCGCTTCGACAAGCGGCAGCGGCGGCGGGACCCGGGCGGCGACGGCGTCGCCAAGTTGGCTGCGGGACAGTTCCGTCTTCAACCCGGCGACATAAGCGTCTTCGGTCATGCCCGCCGCGAACAGGGTGCGCCGGAACAGGCCCGCGTCGAAGCGGTCTCCAGTCTGAAAGCTCGGGTTCGCCTGGATCGAGGCGGCGACCGCGCTGTCGCTGACGTCGATGCCAAGGTCCAGCGCTTCCATATCCAGCGCCGCCTGGCCGATCAATTGCTGCAGCGCTGCGTCGCGCAGCGTGCCTTCCGGCAAGGCGCTGGCGTCGAAATTCCTTCCGAGCATCTGCCGGAGCTGCTCCAGTTGGGAGCGCTCGGCCGAATCCAGGGCGGAGCGGCGGATTTCGATCTCCCCGACTTCCGCGACGACCGGATTGGTTTCCGGCGTCAGATAGTCGCCAATGCCCCAGACTGCAAAGCTTAAGATCAGCAGAAAGAAGAGGATCTTGGCCACCCATCCGGCGGCGCCGCGGCGCATGGCGATCAGCATACTGGACCCAGTCGTCGTTGAAGGAATTTAAGGCGGCGGACTATAGGCGCCGCGCCGCCCGGCGGCAATGCGGACGCTTTGTCGCCTGCCGCTTGGATGCTATCAACGAGAGTATAACGGAAAAGCGGAAGGGGCGCATTGCATGGCCGAACTGGGCTATCTCATCGCGGGCAACTGGAAGATGAACGGATTGAGCGGCGATGCGAAAGCGCTTGCCGCAGCCGTGGCCGCCGGGGCCGGCGCCGCGCCGGCCGGGGTCGACCTGCTGATCTGTCCGCCGGCGGCGCATCTGGCGTTGGCGGGGGACGCCATCGCCGGGACGGCCGTCAGGCTCGGCGGGCAGGATTGCCACGAGGCCGCCGGCGGCGCCTTCACCGGCGATATCTCCGCTGAGATGCTGAAGGACCTCGGCTGCAGTCATGTCATCGTCGGCCATTCCGAACGCCGGGACGGCCATGCCGAGGGCGACGCCCTGGTCTGGCGGAAAGCCAGCGCCGCCTTGCGCGCCGGGTTGATCCCCATCGTCTGCGTCGGCGAGACGGAGCAGGAACGCCTATCCGGCAAGGCGGAGGAGACGGTCGCGCGGCAAGTGCGCGCGTCCGTCCCCGATGGGGCCGACGGGACATGCCTGGCGGTCGCCTATGAGCCGGTATGGGCGATCGGCAGCGGCCGGACGCCGACGAACGACGAGATCGCCGCGGTGCACAAGGCGATGCGGGCGGCGCTTGTCGGCCTGCTGGGCGATGCCAAGGGGGCGAGCGTCAAGCTGCTCTATGGCGGATCGGTCAAACCGGGGAACGCGAAGGAAATCCTGGCGATCCATAATGTGAATGGCGCGCTTGTCGGCGGCGCCAGCCTGAAAGCCGCTGATTTTCTGGGGATCGCCGCCGCGGCCGGCGCTTAATCCAGGGCCTGCGTCGCTATAGGTCTGGCGTTTCGGCGGCATGGGCTGTAGACACACGATTTGGCCGTGGGCGAGACGCTTGACGGCTCCCTTTGGTATGAAGAGCGCGTAGATGACCCAAATCATCCTGACCATTCATATTTTGATCGCGGCGGCGCTGGTCGTCGTTGTCTTGATGCAGCGGTCCGAAGGCGGCGGCTTGGGCATTGGCGGCGGCGGGGGCGGCGGCAGCTTGATGACCGGCCGGAGCGCGGCGAACCTGCTGACCAAGATCACCGGCATGCTCGCAGCCGCATTTTTCGCGACGAGTCTCGGGCTCGCGATCATCTCGAGCGGTTCGAGCGCGCCGCGCTCGATCATCGATGAGATCACGCCGCCGGCTCAACAACAGGAACCAAGCGCGCCATTGGCCCGATAGCGGGCTGACGGCTGGCGCCGGCGGGGCGAACGAGTGTCGACAAAGTTCATTTTTATTACCGGCGGCGTCGCGTCCTCCCTTGGCAAGGGCGTAGCGTCCGCGGCGCTTGGGGCGTTGCTCCAGGCGCGGGGCTATTCGGTGCGCATGCGGAAGTTCGACCCTTATCTGAACATCGATCCGGGCACGATGAGCCCCTATCAGCATGGCGAAGTCTATGTGACCGACGACGGGGCCGAGACCGATCTCGATCTCGGCCATTATGAGCGCTACACGAACGTCGCCGCCAGCAAGAGCGACAGCGTGACGACTGGCCGGATTTACCAGACCGTGCTGCAGCGCGAACGCAAGGGGCAGTATCTGGGCGCGACGGTCCAGGTCATTCCCCACGTCACCGACATGATCAAGGAATTCATCCAGGCGGACCTCAACGACGAGGATTTCGTCCTCTGCGAAATCGGCGGGACGGTCGGCGATATCGAAAGCTTGCCGTTTATCGAGGCGATCCGCCAGATGCGCCAGGATATCGGCGTCGAGCGGACCCTGTTCGTTCACCTGACGCTGGTGCCGTATATTTCCTCGGCGGCGGAACTGAAAACCAAACCGACGCAGCATTCGGTCAAGGAACTGCTGGCGTCAGGCATTCAGCCCGATCTGTTGCTGTGCCGCTCGGATCGCGAGATTCCGGCCGACGCCCGGCGGAAAATCGGCCTGTTCTGCAATATCCGCAAGGAGCGGGTGATCCAGGCGATCGACGTCGACACGATCTACGCGACGCCGCTGACCTATCACGACGAAGGCTTCGACATCGAAGTCCTGAAGCATTTCGGCCTGCCGACGGATACGCCGCCAGACCTCAGCGCCTGGTCGGATATCGTCGAGCGTATCCGGCGACCCGAGGGCACGGTCAGGATTGGCGTCGTCGGCAAATATGTCGAACTGAAAGACGCCTATAAATCCCTGATCGACGCCTTGAATCACGGCGGCATCGCCAATCATGTCAAGGTCGAGATTGAGTGGATCGAGGCGGAAGCCTTCGAGAAATCGGGCACGACGGAGCGGCTGGAGAATGTGCACGGCATTCTGGTGCCGGGCGGCTTCGGCGAACGCGGCTCCGAGGGCAAGATCCTCGCCGCGAAGTTCGCGCGGGAGCATAAGCTGCCGTATTTCGGGATCTGCTTCGGCATGCAGATGGCGGTGATCGAAGCGGCGCGCTCGCTTGTCGGCTGGAGCGACGCCGGGTCGACGGAATTCGGCCCGACCATGCGTCCGGTCGTCGGCTTGCTGACGGAGTGGGCGAAAGGCAACACCGTCGAACGGCGGTCCTCCGAGGATAATCTCGGCGGCACAATGCGGCTTGGCGCATATCCAGCTGCGCTCGCGCCAGGCAGCAAGGCGGCCGAGATTTATGCCGATAGCCTGATCCACGAACGCCATCGCCACAGGTATGAGATCAACGTCGCCTACCGGAAGGAAATCGAGGCGGCGGGATTGATATTTTCCGGTCTTTCGCCCGACGGCCGCTTGCCCGAGATCGTCGAGTTGAAGGATCATCCCTGGTTCATCGGGGTCCAGTTCCATCCGGAGTTGAAATCGCGGCCGATGGCCCCGCATCCCTTGTTCAGCGCCTTTATCGAAGCAGCGCTGACCCATTCGAGATTGGTATAAATCCATGGCCGCCTTGAAGCACACAGTCGATGTCGGCGGGGCGGTTTTCGATCAGACCCGGCGCTTTGCCCTGATCGCCGGCCCATGCGCGATCGAAAGCCGCGCCCATGCCCTGGAAACGGCGGACGCCTTGCGGGCGATCGCTGGCCGGGTCGGAGTCGACCTGGTCTACAAGTCGTCCTTCGACAAGGCCAACCGCACCAGCCTGGACAGCCCGCGCGGGATCGGCATGGCGGAAGGCCTGGATATCCTGGCGGACGTGGCGGCGACCTATGGCTTGCCGGTGACGACCGACGTGCATTCCGAAGACCAGTGCGCGCCAGTCGCGGAAGCGGTCGCCTTGCTGCAGATCCCCGCCTTCCTCTGCCGCCAGACCGACCTGTTGCTGGCCGCGGCGGCGACGGGCAGGGCGGTCAATGTCAAGAAAGGGCAGTTCCTGGCGCCATGGGACATGGCCAATGTCGCGAACAAGCTGGCCGCCGGCGGCGCCGCGGGCGTGCTGCTGACCGAGCGCGGCGCGAGCTTCGGTTACAACACGCTCGTCTCCGATATGCGGTCCTTGCCGATCATGGCGCGTTCCGGCGCGCCGGTCGTGTTCGATGCGACCCATTCCGTCCAGCAGCCGGGCGGCCTTGGCGGAACCTCGGGCGGCCAGCGCGAGTTTGTGCCGACGCTGGCGCGCGCGGCCGTCGCCGTCGGCGTCGCGGGCCTGTTCATCGAGACCCATCAAGACCCCGACGCCGCGCCAAGCGACGGCCCGAACATGGTGCCGTTAAGCGAATTGGAAGCGCTGCTGCGTACCCTGGTCGCGCTTGACGGGATCGCCAAGCAGGCGTCCTGACGCCCGCCAATCTTTCGCATTTGCTTTCGCCTTTTCGCCTTTTCTGAGGATCCAAGCCATGACCGCCATCGTCGATATCCTTGCGCGCCAGATTTTCGATAGCCGCGGCAACCCGACCGTTGAGGTCGATGTCGCGCTGGAAGACGGCTCTTTCGGCCGCGCCGCCGTGCCCTCCGGCGCATCGACCGGCGCCTATGAGGCCGTCGAGCTTCGGGACGGCGGGCCGGCGTATGGCGGCAAAGGCGTGATGCGGGCCGTCGGGGCGGTCAATGGCGCGATCGCCGACGCGCTGATCGGCATGGACGCCGAAGACCAGCGCCGCCTCGACCGCGTCATGTGCGACCTGGACGGCAGCGAGAACAAGGGCGTGCTTGGCGCCAACGCGATCCTGGGCGTCAGCCTGGCTGTCGCGAAGGCGGCGGCGGACGCCAGCGGCTTGCCGCTCTACCGCTATGTCGGCGGCGTGAACGCCCGGGTTCTTCCGACGCCGATGATGAACATCCTGAACGGCGGCGCCCATGCGGACAACCCGATCGACGTGCAGGAATTCATGATCATGCCGGTGGGCGCCGCCACTTTCACGGACGCCATGGCGGCGGGCGTCGCGACGTTTCAGGCGCTGAAGGCGCGGCTCAAGCAGGCGGGGCACAATACCAATGTTGGGGACGAGGGCGGGTTTGCGCCCAATCTCTCCAGCACCCGCGAAGCGCTCGATTTCATCATGGCCTCGATCGAGGATGCGGGACTGAAGCCAGGCGTCGACATTGCGCTGGCTCTGGACGCTGCTTCGACGGAGTTCTTCAAGAACGGCCGCTATGAGCTTGCGGGCGAAGGCAAGTCCCTGGACGGCGCCGGCATGGCGGACTATCTGGCGGCGCTGTGCGACGCCTATCCTATCGTCTCGATCGAGGATGGCATGGCGGAAGACGACTGGGCCGGATGGAAAGCCCTGACGGAGCGTGTCGGCAAGCGCGTCCAGCTTGTCGGCGACGATCTGTTCGTGACCAACCCGAAGCGGCTCGCCGATGGGATCGCCCAGGGCGCTGCGAATGCCATCCTGGTCAAGGTCAACCAGATCGGCACCCTGACCGAGACTCTGGACGCGGTATGGATGGCGCAGGGCGCGCGCTACGGCGCCGTGATGTCCCATCGCTCCGGCGAGACCGAGGATGCGACCATCGCCGATCTAGCCGTCGCAACCAATTGCGGCCAGATCAAGACTGGTTCGCTCGCCCGGTCGGACCGGCTCGCGAAGTATAATCAGCTGCTCCGGATCGAGGCGGAACTGGGCGACATGGCGCGCTATGCGGGCCGGTCCGCGATCGCAACAAGCTGAGGCGTTTAGACGGCGCTTGACGCCGAATCTATGAAATTCCGCGCAGAATGTTGTTGACGCAGGATTCTGGGCGTGATTCACCTAGGGGCATGCATGCAGCCCTCGAAATCAGGAAACGTCTCCGCGCCATTGTCTGGCCGCTGATGTTTGCTTGCCTGGCGGTCTATTTCGGCGTGCATCTGGTGCGCAACGACCATGGCCTCCTGGCCTTGCAGGCCTATGACATGCGGCTCGCCGAAGCGGAAAGCCGCTTGCAGGCGCTGACCGCCGAACGGGTAGCGCTCGAGCGGGAAACGAAGTGGCTGCGCCCGGAATTCACGCATCCCGACTCTCTCGGCGAACAGGCGCGGGTTGAATTGGGTATGGGTTTGCCCGACGAAGTCGTGATCCTGGGCCGTTGAGGCGCTGGGTCCGAAGGGCCTTTTCACAATATGGCGCGGCGATGCGTTGCGGCGGGACAGCAGCCCCGCTATGTGTCATGCTGATGGCTTAAGACGTCAGTCTGGCGAGATATTGGGAGGGGACGATGGCGCGAGCGGCTTCAAAATCCAGCGCGGCAAAAACCACAAAAAAACCGAGCAGCGCAGGCAAAGGCGCTGCCGCCAAGTCAGGATCGTCTTCGGCGGGTTCGACGTTCGATGCTGAGACAATCCTGAAATTCTACAACGACATGTTGCTGATCCGCCGCTTCGAGGAGCGCGCCGGCCAGATGTACGGCATGGGCCTGATCGGCGGCTTCTGTCACCTCTATATCGGCCAGGAAGCTGTTGTCGTCGGCATGCAGTCAGCGCTCGATCAACGGGATTCCGTCATCACCGGCTACCGCGACCATGGCCACATGCTCGCGGCCGGGATGGAATCCCGCGGGGTCATGGCGGAATTGACCGGCCGCAGCGGCGGCTATTCCAAGGGCAAGGGCGGCTCGATGCACATATTCAGCCGCGAGAAGCGCTTCTTCGGCGGCCATGGCATCGTCGGCGCGCAGGTCTCGCTTGGCGGCGGCCTGGCGTTTGCGGCGAAGTACAAGGGCGACGGCGGCGTCGCGCTCGCCTACTTCGGCGACGGCGCCTCCAATCAGGGTCAGGTCGCCGAGACCATGAACATGGCCTCTCTCTGGAAACTGCCGCTAATCTTCGTGATCGAGAACAACAAGTACGGCATGGGCACGTCGGTCAACCGATCCTCTGCCGGCGAGGCGCTTTACAAGCGCGGCATGGCCTATGGCATTCCCGGCGAGAAGGTGGACGGCATGAACGTCCTGACCGTCGCCGAGCGGGCCAAGGAAGCTGTCGCCCATGTGCGCGAAAACGGGCCCATGGTGCTGGAGATGGAGACCTATCGCTATCGCGGGCATTCCATGTCCGACCCTGCGAAATATCGCAGCCGCGACGAGGTCAACAAGATGCGGGACGAGCGCGACCCGATCGAGACTCTCCGTGAGCTCTTGTTGAGCGATAAGCTCGCCGACGCCGACGCAATCAAGAAGATGGACGCCGATGTCCGCGCCATCGTCGCGGACGCCGCGGAATTCGCCCAGCAGAGCCCGGAGCCGGATGCTTCTGAACTCTACACTGAAATTTTGGTCGACGCCTGAACGCGGCGCACGGGGGACTGATCATGGCGACAGATATTCTAATGCCGGCCCTCTCGCCGACAATGACCGAGGGCAAGCTGGCGAAGTGGCTGGTGAAAGAAGGCGACGTCGTGAAGGCGGGCGATCTTCTGGCCGAGATCGAAACCGACAAGGCGACGATGGAGGTCGAAGCTGTCGATGAGGGCACGATCGGCAAGATCGTGGTTGCGGAAGGCGCGGAAGGCGTCGCCGTCAATGCCGTGATCGCCGTGCTCGTCGCCGATGGCGAAGCTGCGCCAAGCGATGCGGGCGACGCGCCCAAATCCGACAAGCCAAGCGACGATGAGGACGAAGCGCCCAAAAGCGACAAGCCTAAAGGCGATGCGCCCAAAAGCGACGCGCCCACATCGGCCGCGCCGCCGCCGGCTTCGCCCAGGGTCGCTGCGGCGCCGAAGCCGATTTCCCTCGCGCCGATGTCGGAAGCCGCTGCGGCGGAAGCGAAGTTCTACGAGAACACGAAGTCGCTGACGGTTCGCGAAGCGCTCCGCGATGCGATGGCGGAGGAAATGCGCCGGGACGAGATGGTCTTCCTGATGGGCGAGGAAGTCGCCGAGTATCAGGGCGCATACAAGGTCAGCCAGGGCTTGCTGGATGAATTCGGCCCACGCCGGGTCATCGATACGCCGATCACCGAGCATGGGTTTACAGGCATCGGCGTCGGCGCGGCGTTCGACGGCCTGAAGCCGATCGTCGAGTTTATGACCTTCAACTTTGCCATGCAGGCGATGGACCAGATCATCAATTCCGCAGCGAAGACGCTGTATATGTCCGGCGGACAGATGGGCTGTCCGATCGTCTTCCGCGGCCCGAACGGCGCTGCGTCCCGCGTCGCGGCGCAGCACTCCCAGTGCTACGCAAGCTGGTACGCCCATTGTCCGGGCCTGATCGTCATGGCGCCTTATTCGGCCGGCGACGCCAAGGGCATGCTGAAGGCGGCTATCCGCAATCCGAACCCCGTCATTTTCCTTGAAAATGAAATGCTCTACGGCCAGACCTTCGAGGTTCCGGTCGATGAGGATTACGTCACGCCGATCGGCCGGGCGCGAGTGCTGCGCGAGGGCAAGGATGTGACGATCACGGCGTTCTCGCTGATGTGCCGGGATGCGCTGGCGGCCGCCGATCAACTGGCAAGCGAAGGCATCGAGGCCGAGGTCATCGACCTTCGCACCCTGCGCCCGCTGGATACCGAGACGATCATCACTTCGGTGCGCAAGACCAA
Organism: uncultured Alphaproteobacteria bacterium; assembly: GCA_937891825.1. Classification (GTDB taxonomy): domain Bacteria; phylum Pseudomonadota; class Alphaproteobacteria; order Bin95; family Bin95; genus VMCJ01. The sequence continues at coordinate 26,509 of CALAHN010000083.1, read as the reverse complement.
CCGGATTGTCTCGGTCGAGGAAGGCTGGCCCTATGCCGGCATCGGCGCCGAGATCGCGGCGACCATGATGGAGCAAGCCTTCGACTGGCTTGACGCCCCGGTCTTGCGGGTCACGGGCAAGGACGTGCCAATGCCCTATGCCGCCAACCTGGAAAAGCTGGCGCTGCCGCAGGTGGCGGACATCGTCGCGGCCGCGAAAGCGGTCTGCTACCGCTAACCGGATCACTCCGTCTCTGGGGGACGTTCATGGCGACCAATATTCTGATGCCGGCTCTGTCGCCGACGATGACCGAAGGCAAGCTTGCGAAATGGCTGGTCAAGGTGGGCGACGAAGTGCGGTCCGGCGACCTGATCGCGGAAATCGAGACCGACAAGGCGACGATGGAAGTCGAAGCTGTCGATGAAGGCACGATTACGGAACTGACTGTCGAGGAAGGCGCGGAAGGCGTCGCCGTGAACGCGGTGATCGCCGTGATCGACGGCGACGGCGAAAGTGCGGCCGCAGCGCCCAAACCGGATGCGCCAAAGGCAAGCAAGTTGGACGACGCCCCGAAACCGGAGGCTGCCGCTGCGCCATCGTCACCCGGAACGTCGTCGGCCGATTCATCGTCCGGCGACATCAAGGCGACGCCGCTGGCGCGACGGATCGCCGAGCAGGCGGGCGTATCGTTGAGTTCGCTGACAGGCAGCGGTCCGCAGGGCAAGATCACCAAGGCCGATGTCATGGGCGCATCGGGCGGAGGCGAAAAGCGGGCGCCGGCGGATGGCGACCGGGTGTTTGCAAGCCCGCTCGCGCGGCGCCTCGCGGCCGAAAACGACCTGCCGCTCGAGCGGATCGTCGGCAGCGGCCCGGACGGTCGGATCGTCAAGGCCGACATCGAACGCACATTGCGCGACGGTCTGCCCGAAGCGCCAGACGCGAAGAAAGCTGCCGAAGACGCGCCGAAGGCCGAGGCCAAGAAAGCCGCGGCGGCCGCGCCGGCGGACGCCGCCTATGACCTCGTGCCGCATACCTCGATGCGGAAGACGATCGCGCGGCGCCTGACGGAATCGAAGCAGACGGTGCCGCATTTCTATCTGACGGTCGATTGCGAAATCGACGAGCTGCTGCGCGTCCGCAAGGAAATGAACGCCCGTGCGCCGGAAGGGGTCAAGGTCTCGGTCAATGACTTTGTCATCAAGGCGCTGGCCGTGGCGTTGCGGCGGACGCCGAACGCCAACGCCAGTTGGACGGACGAGGGCGTGCGGCTCTTCAAATCGGTGGACGTTGCGGTCGCGGTCGCGCTCGAAGGCGGTTTGATCACGCCGGTCGTCCGCGATGCCGACCGCAAGGGCTTCGCCGAGATTTCGGCCAACATGCTGGATCTCGCCAAGCGGGCGCGGGCCGGCAAGTTGAAGCCGGACGAATATCAGGGCGGCACGACCAGCGTCTCCAATCTAGGCATGTTCGGCATCAAGCAGTTCGACGCGGTCATCAACCCGCCCCAGGGGACGATCCTGGCGGTGGGCGCGGGCGAGCCGCGGGCCGTTGTGAAGAACGGCGAACTCGCGGTCGCGACCGTCATGACCTGTACGCTCTCCTGCGACCATCGCGTCGTCGATGGCGCCTTGGGCGCGGAATTGCTGCAAGCATTCAAGAGCTTGATCGAATTCCCGGCTGGCATGCTGCTTTAAGAAGATTCTGCACGGAAGGACTGGGCCAATGGCTGGGCAGGACTACGACCTGATCGTGATCGGCGGCGGACCGGGCGGCTATGTCGCCGCTATTCGGGCCGCGCAGCTTGGGATGAAAGTGACGGTCATCGAGAAAGCGCATCTCGGCGGCATCTGTCTGAACTGGGGCTGTATTCCGACGAAGGCGCTGCTGCGCTCGTCCGAGATCTGGCACATCCTGCAGAACCTCAAGAACTACGGTCTGTCGGCCGATAATCTGAACTTCGACATCGAGGCGATCGTCAAGCGGTCGCGCGGCGTCGCCAAGCAGCTTTCCGGCGGCGTTCAGCATCTTCTGAAGAAGAACAAGGTCGACGTCGTCATGGGGGCCGCCAAGCTGCTCGGCGGCGGCAAGGTCCAGATCGACGGCGATAAGACCCTGAGCGCGCCGCATATCATCATCGCGACCGGCGCGCGGGCGCGGTCCCTGCCAGGGCTTGAGGCGGACGGCGAGCGGGTCTGGACCTACAGGGAAGCGATGACGCCAAAGGACATGCCGAAGTCGCTGCTGGTCGTCGGGTCCGGCGCCATCGGCATCGAGTTCGCTAGCTTCTACCGCGACCTTGGCGCGGAGGTTACGGTCGTCGAGATCATGGACCGCATCCTGCCCGTCGAGGACGCCGAGATTTCAGCGGCGGCGCGCAAGGCGTTCGAGAAGCAGGGCATGCGCATCCTGACGGAAGCCAAGGTCACGAAGCTCGACCGGAAGGCGAAGGACGTGACCGCGACGATCGAGGTCGGAGGCAAGACCGAGACCATCACGGCGGACCGGGTGATCATGGCGGTCGGCATTATCGGCAATACCGAGGACATCGGCCTGGATGCGACCAAGGTGAAGGTCGACCGCGGCCATATCGTGACCGACGAGTGGTCGGCGACCGATGAGCCCGGCGTCTACGCTATCGGCGACGTGACGGGCCCGCCCTGGCTCGCGCACAAGGCGAGCCATGAGGGCGTGATCTGCGTCGAGAAGATCGCGGGCCAGAAGGGCCTGCATCCGCTCAACAAGGCCGGGATACCCGGCTGCACCTATGCCCGTCCGCAGGTCGCGAGCGTCGGCATGACCGAGCGCGCCGCGAAAGAGGCAGGGCGTGACGTCAAGATCGGGCGCTTCCCGTTCATGGGCAACGGCAAGGCGATCGCGCTTGGCGAACCGGAAGGCATGGTCAAGACCATCTTCGACGCCAAGACCGGCGAATTGCTTGGGGCGCACATGATCGGCGCGGAAGTGACCGAACTGATCCAGGGCTATGTCGTTTCCCAGACCCTGGAGACGACGGAGGCCGAGTTGATGCACACGGTATTCCCGCATCCGACCCTATCGGAGATGATGCATGAATCCGTGCTTGACGCTTATGGCCGCGCGATCCACTTCTAGGCCATGACCAGCGAAACCCACGCCATCGCGCCCGCCCCGAAGGGCGATCTGCGCCATCCCGAGAAGCGTAATCGGCCGGAATCGGCGCCGAAGCGCAAGCCGGACTGGATCAGGGTGAAAGCGCCTGTTTCGGAAGCCTATCGGGCGACGCGGGATATCGTGCGCGCGAATGGCCTCGTGACAGTCTGCGAGGAAGCGGCATGTCCGAATATCGGCGAATGCTGGGCGAAGCGCCACGCGACGATGATGATCATGGGCGCGATCTGCACGCGCGCCTGCTCCTTTTGCAATGTCGCGACGGGACGGCCGGGCGCGCTCGACGCGATGGAGCCCGTCAATGTCGCCCAGGCCGTGGCGGAGCTTGGCCTGAAGCATGTCGTGATCACGTCCGTCGACAGGGACGATCTGCCGGATGGCGGGGCGCAGCATTTTGCCCGGACGATCAAACACATTCGCGACAAGAGCCCGGAAACGACCATCGAAGTCCTGACGCCCGACTTTCTGAAGAAGGAACGGGCGCTCGAGGTGGTCGTGCGGGCGCGGCCGGATGTGTTCAACCACAATCTTGAAACCGTGCCGCGGCTGTATCCGAGCGTCAGGCCGGGCGCGCGCTATTTCCACAGCCTCCGCCTGCTCGACCAGGTCAAGCGACAGGACCCTTCGATTTTCACGAAATCTGGATTGATGGTCGGCCTCGGCGAAACGCGGGACGAAGTGCTGCAGGTCATGGACGATATGCGAAGCGCCGAGATCGATTTTCTGACCATCGGCCAATATCTCCAGCCGACGCCGAAGCACCATCCGTTGGACCGGTTTGTGACGCCGGACGAATTCAGGGCCTATGCGCAAAGCGCCGAGGGCAAGGGCTTCCTGCTGACATCTGCGACGCCGCTGACCCGCTCCTCCTATCATGCGGATGAAGATTTCGCTCAATTGCGCGCCAACCGCGCCGCTCGCCTCGCCAAAGCGGCGCGCTGACGCCATGCCCTCTCACGCCGAGCGCCGGTTCCTGCCTTACAAGCGGGACGACATCTACGAATTGATCGCAAACGTCGCGGCCTATCCGGAATTCCTGCCGTGGTGCCTGGCGGCCCGTGTCCGGCCGATCGACGCCACGTCCTTCGAGGCCGATCTGGTGATCGGCTTCAAGATGATCCGCGAGACGTTTACCTCCCGCGTCGACCTGGCGCCGCCGGACCGCCTCGACGTCACCTACACCAAGGGCCCCATGCGCCATCTGGATAATCGGTGGCTGCTGGAGGAGGCGGACGGCGGCTGCATCATCGATTTCGATGTGTCGTTCGAGTTTCGCTCCGTCATCCTGCAACGGCTGATCGGGGCGTTGTTCGGCGAAGCTGTCCGGCGGATGGTATCGGCGTTCGAAGCCCGCGCGCGGGCGGTGTGCGTGCCGGTCAGCGACAAGCCCGCAACCGTTCTCGCCTGAGCATCCGGCCTATTTGGCCGCGCCGAGCAGAAGCTCCAGCGCGCGCCCGACCGTCTTGATCCGAACCGCCCGCCGGTCGCCGCTGAAGTGCTGGCGTTCCGCATGTCCGGCTTGGCCCTTCCTTTGGACAGCCAGCCAGACCGTGCCGACAGGCTTGTCAGGCGAACCGCCGCCTGGGCCTGCGACGCCGCTGACGGCGACCGCGATATCGGCGTCATCGGCGGCCGCTTCGAGCGCGCCGGCAGCCATCTCCAGTACGGTTTCGCCGCTGACTGCCCCATGATTGCTAAGCGTGCCGGCTTGCACGCCCAACATCGCCATCTTGGCTTCGTTCGAGTAGGTCACGAAGCCGCGCCCGATGACATCCGACGACCCGGCGATTTCCGTCAGCGCGCCGACGATCAGCCCGCCGGTGCAGGATTCAGCCGTTGTGACGCGGAGGCCCTGCTTCCGGCACGTATCGAGGACGGCGAACGCGCTCGCTTCGATCTGCGCTTCCGATGGCATTGTCTTCATGGCGCTTTCCTTTGTCGTCCGACGTCCAGGGTTCATCCGGCGATGGATACTGTGGCCGACGCCATGGCCGCAATGCCTTCTTCCCGCCCGGTGAACCCAAGCCGCTCCGTCGTGGTCGCCTTCACGTTGACCCGCTCCGGCGGCAAATTCAACAGGCTGGCCAGATTGGCGCGCATCGCCTCCCGGTGGGGGCCGACCTTCGGCCGCTCGCAGATAATCGTGACATCGACATTCTGCAGCAAGGCGCCGATGGCCGCGGCATCGGCCGCCGCGCGCTCCAGGAATATGCGTGAGGCGGCGCCCTGCCATTGCGAATCGCTCGGCGGGAAGTGCTGGCCGATATCGCCGGCGCCGATCGCGCCCAGGATCGCATCGGTGAGGGCGTGCATGGCGACATCTGCATCCGAGTGCCCGACTAGCGCCCGCCCATGGGGGATGCGGACACCGCACAAGGTCACGTGGTCGCCAGGGCCGAAGGCATGCACGTCATAGCCGGAGCCGACGCAAATCCGGCCTTGGTCGCGCAGCAGGGCTTCGAGCATGCCTTTATCGTCCGCAGTCGTGAGTTTGTGCAGCAGCATGGAGCCCGGCACGATCGCCGTTTGCAAGCCGGCGAGCCTGGCCAGCGCAATATCGTCGGTCGCAGGATGATCTTGCGACGCCCGGTGCGCCTTCAAGATGGGGCCGAAGCGGAAGGCTTGCGGCGTTTGTCGCCCGACGAGCTCTGAGCGGTCGATTTCGGTCCCGAAACGCCCATCGGCGGCGGCGCTCAGGGTATCGGCGACCGGCAGGGCGGGCGCCGCGCCGTCGTGCTGCTCGAGGGCCGCCAACAACGTGTCGACCATGTCGCCCGGGACAATCGGCCGGGCTGCGTCATGGATCAGGACGATATCGGGCGAGGCGGGCGCGGCGGCGATCGCCTCCAGGCCAAGGCGCACGCTTTCCTGGCGGGTCGCGCCGCCGTCCGCCCGGATGATATTTGGGAGATCGGTCGTTTGGGCCGCGAAAACTGTCGCCATATCTGAAGCGGTTACACAATAGACGGCGGTCACGCTCGGGTCGCCTGCGAAGCGGCGGAGGGTCCGGCGGAGCGGCGATGCGCCAAGCAAGGGCTGGAACTGCTTGGGCAGGGAGCCGCCGAATCGGACGCCGCTTCCCGCCGCCATGATCAGGGCGGCGACGCTTGGGGGCTGCGGCATCGGACTCTCCTTGGAAAACTTCGATCGGGGCTGCGACACGCTAGCCTTCAGACGGTGAAAGGGGTAGCCAAATTCAAATTATTGCCTATAAAATGACCGATAGGTCGCTCTGCCTAATTTATAGACATATGCGGCTGAGCGTAGCGCGTTGGAGCCTCAAATGGACGGAGATGGGCCGCACGCCATCGACTTGTTGAATTCCTTGCCGACGGCAATGCTTGTCGTCGGCGCCGACGACCGCCTGCTTTTCGCCAATCCCGCGGCGGAAACCTTTCTGCAGACCAGCGCTCACCAGTTGAGCCAGATGACCTTGGACGAGTTGTTCGGCCGCGGCAGCGCCATCGGGGCGCTGATCCGGTACGCCCGGTCGGAAATGATTCCGATGGCGGAGTTCGATGTCCAGGTGACGACGCCGCGGACGCCGCCCGACCGGGTATCGATTTCGACGGCCCCGGTGTTCAGGAATGGCGAACCGAGCGCCGAGGGCGAAGTCATCGTGCAATTTTCTCCGATCTCGATCGCGCAGCGCATCGACCAGCAGATGCGACGGCAAGGCGCAGCGCGCTCGGCCGCCGGCATGGTTTCGGTGCTGGCCCATGAAGTGCGCAACCCGCTCGCGGGGATTCGCGGCGCCGCGCAGATCATCGAAAGCGTGGTGGACGGCGAGGAAAAGGCGCTGACGCGCCTGATCGCCGACGAAGTCGACCGGATCAGCAATCTGATCCAGCGCATCGACGTATTCGCCGAAATTGGACCGGCGCCGACCGCGCCGGTGAACGTTCACCAGGCGATCGACCGGGCGCGCAAGGTGCTGGAGACAAGCGGCGCGTTCGAAGGCCTGCGCATTGTCGAAGCTTACGATCCGTCCTTGCCTGCCGTACGGGGCGACTTTGAAGGTCTGGTGCAGATATTCCTCAACCTGATGAAGAACGCCGCCGACGCGGCGCTTGAGGGAGGGCGGGAAGTTGTTCTCAAGACCCGATATCGCCACGGGGTGCGGCTGGCGGCGGCCAAGCGCCACGATTCTGGCGCATTGCCGATCGAAGTTCTGATCCAGGATAACGGTCCCGGCATCCCGGAAGATTTGCAGCGCAATATTTTCGACCCGTTCGTTTCCACCAAGGCCGACGGTCATGGTCTGGGCCTCGCGGTCGTCGCCAAGATCGTCGGCGACCATGGCGGCGCGGTCGAGTTTGAAAGCGAGCCGCGCCGAACCGTCTTCACTGTTCACCTTCCCATGTTTGTCGATGCGGAGATTCGTCCATGACCAAAGGCTTGATTTTGTTGGCGGACGACGATCGGTCGATCCGCACTGTCCTGACCCACGCCTTCATGCGCGCTGGCTATGACGTGAAGGCGACCGGCAACGCGGCGACGCTTTGGCGCTGGGTCAAAGATGGCCTCGGCGACCTTGTCGTGACCGACGTTGTGATGCCCGACGAAAGCGGCCTTGATCTGCTGCCGCGCATCCGCAAGGCGCGGCCGGGCCTCAGGGTCATTGTCGTCAGCGGCCAGAACACGCTGATGACCGCGATCCGGGCGACGGAGCGCGGAGCGTTCGAATATTTCCCGAAGCCTTTCGACATGCGGGAACTGCTGGCGGTGGTCGAGCGTGCGGTCGCGGAGCCGATGCCGGCCTCGACCGACGCAAGGCCGCACGAGCCTGAGGAAGACCGTCTGCCCCTGAAGGGGCGGTCGCCCGCCATGCAGGAAGTTTACCGGATGCTGGCCCGATTGATGGGCACGGATCTGACAGTGCTGATTTCCGGCGAGTCCGGCGTCGGCAAGGAACTGGCCGCGCGGGCGCTCCATGATTTCGGGGCGCGGCGGCACGCTCCGTTCGTCGCGATCAACATGGCGGCCATTCCTCGCGAGTTGATCGAAAGCGAACTCTTCGGCCATGAGCGCGGCGCGTTCACCGGCGCATCCTCGCGCGCCGCCGGCCGCTTCGAGCAGGCCGAAGGCGGGACCCTGTTCCTGGACGAAATCGGCGACATGCCGCATGACGCGCAAACCCGCCTGCTGCGCGTGCTGCAACAGGGCGAGTATGTGCCTGTCGGCGGCGCCGTCCCGATCAAGTCGAATGTGCGGATCATTTCCGCGACCCATCGCGATCTTCGTCAGGCCGTTCGCCAGGGCGCATTCCGCGAGGATTTGTTCTACCGATTGAACGTCGTTCCCGTCCGCCTGCCGCCCTTGCGGGAGCGGAAGGAGGATATTCCGGAACTGGTAGCGCATTTCCTGATCGACGCGGAGAAGGAGGGCCTGCCGCGCCGTTCCATCTCTGAGCCTGCCCTGGCGGCTTTGAAGGAACATAGTTGGCCCGGAAATGTGCGCGAGCTGGAGAATCTCGTGCAACGGATCGTCGTGATGGCCTCAGACGAGATCATCGGGGAGCGCGCCGTACGCGACATTCTGGCTGAACATGTCGGCCAGTCAGGCGGGTCCGCCGAGGCCGATCCCCGGCTCGATCCGGCGGCGCGGTCGCTCGATGAACTGGTGGACGCCTATCTATCCCGTTATTTTGCCGAGTTGGGCGGCCGATTGCCCCCGGCGGGCCTTTACAATCGCATTCTTGAGCAGGTGGAAGGCCCCTTGATCGCGCATATGCTGACCGCGGTCGATGGAAACCAGGTGCGGGCGGCGGAATCGCTTGGCATCAATCGCAACACGTTGCGCAAGAAAATTCGCACCCTTGGCGTGCCGATGATGAGGGGGATAGGGCGCGCCGCGCGTTGACTTCCGGGGCGAATGCGACGACACAAACGCCCCAAGCTGACTGACTGAGACCGCCGTAAGCGAGCGCCCGCGCTTTGAACCCTATGGCGGGCTACCTGGGAGCCACGGGGCACATGGCAGGCTTGCTGACGCGATTGCTCTCTGGCCGCAGGCTCATGATCTTTGTGGGCTGCGTGACGTTGACCGCGTTTACGCTTGGGTGCTTTACCCTCGCGCTCCTGCTTGGCGTCGCGCCCCTGGTGCCATCGACGCCGGGCAATATCGTGTTCTCGCTGAACGCCAATCTGGTCGCGGTCGTCATCCTGGCGATGTTGATCGCGATCCGGGTCGTCAATCTGTTCCGACGGCGGCGGCGGGGCGGCGGCGGGGCGCGGCTCCATACACGGATCGCGGTCCTGTTCGGGCTGGTCGCTGCTGTGCCATCCATCCTGCTCGTGATCTTTTCCGTTGCTTTCCTGCATGTCGGCCTCGAGCAATGGTTCGGCCAGAAGGTCGAAGCGGCGGTCGGGCGCTCCCTGTCGATCGCCACGGCGTATTTGCGGGAACATCGGCTGGGGCTCGTGCGCGACACCTATGCCGTCGGATCGATTCTCGCCCGCGACGATGTGCGGGCCCTGGTGCTGGACAAAGCGTTCGACGATCAGGTTCGCCAGATCGTCGAACGCCGCGGCTTCTCGGAGATTGTCGTCTTCACGCCGACGGGCGCGGTGCTCGCGAAAGCCGGGGACGTTGACGACTTGAAATCCTCGACGGTGCCGAACTGGGCGTTGCATTCCGCGCGCACCGGGGAGCGCGCCGTCGTGATCCGGGCGCCGGATGAGCGGATGCGCGCATTGCTCTGGCTGCCCGAGACCGAGCAATTCCTGCTGGCGGGCCGCGCCCTGGACCCGAGCATTTCCCGGCACGTAGAGGGCGTGAACACTGCCGTCGGGGCATACCGCGAAGCCCTGGTCGAACGCACGACGATCGAGGCCCGGCTTTCCGTGCTGTACTTGGTGTTCGGCGTAACCTTCCTGCTGGCTTCGATCTGGGCCGGATTGATGTTCGCAAACGCGCTGGCGGAGCCGATATCGAACCTTATCCAGACGGCGGACCGGGTTCGCGCCGGCGACCTGTCGGCACGGGCGCCGGTGCGCGGGCGCGGCGATGAGATCGGCAACCTGCTGATCGGCTTCAATCGCATGACGGCGCAACTGGAGCGGCAACGGGACGAGTTGATCGCGGCGAATGCGGAGATGGACGAACGCCGGCGCTTTATCGGCGCTGTACTTGCCGGCGTAACCTCAGGCGTGTTGAGCTTGGACGACGACGGCATCATCCGCGCGGCGAACCGGTATGCGGAGGAAGCGCTGGCGCCCTCGGTCGATACGCTTGTCGGCAAAAGCCTGCAGGACATCTCGCCGGAAATGGCCGACGCGCTGGCGGGCGTCGACCAGGCCGACACGGAAATCCGGTTGGTGCGCAACGGACGGCAGCGCGTGCTGCTCGCCAGGGCGGCGATGGGGGCGGCGCTCGATCTGGAAGGGCAGGTGATCACGTTTACCGATATCACCGATCTCGTCGCCGCCAAGCGGCAAGCGGCATGGTCTGGCGTCGCGCGTCGCGTCGCTCACGAAATCAAGAACCCGCTAACGCCCATCCAGTTGGCGGCGGAGCGCCTGAAGCGCCGCTATCTGAAGGCCGTCGGCGACGATTCGGCTGTCTTCCAGCTCTGTTGCGATACGATCATCCGCCAGGTGGCGGCGCTCCGCGGCATGGTCGACGAATTCTCGGATTTCGCCCGGCTGCCGACCCCGGTCATGCAGACCGCGGATATGGCGGCCCTCTGCCAGGAGGTGATTTTCCTGCTCGAGATGCAGCACAAGCACGTCGCGTTCACGCTTGATGCGCGCGTCGGCGAAGCGGTCGTCGATTGCGACCCCGGTCAGATCACGCGGGCGCTGAACAATGTCCTGATCAATGCCGTGCATGCGGTGCAGGGCCGCGCGGCCGGCGCTGGCGGATCCGTGACCGTGTCGGTATCGAAGGTCGATTCCCAGATCGTCACGCTGATCGAGGATAATGGCGACGGTTTCCCAATAGATCTGTTGGAAAGCGTCGTCGAGCCGTATGTGACCACGAAGGAGGATGGGTCGGGCTTGGGGCTGGCGATCGTGCAGCGTATCCTGGAGGAACACGGGGGCGCGCTTAGCATCCGCAATCGGGGCGGCGTCGGCGACGGCGCTGCCGTCGAATTCAGGTTGCTCGCGCACGGCGAAAAGCGGGCGACCGCCGCATGAGCGGCGCCCGTCTGAAGGAGCTTTAGAGCAATGGCGATCGATGTTCTGGTCGTCGACGACGAGGGCGATATCCGCGGCATGGTCTCCGGCTTGCTGGAGGACGAAGGCTATAGCGTGGCGGTCGCCGCAAATGCCGATGCGGCGCTGAAGCGGGTCGCGGAGGACAAGCCAAGCGTTATTGTGCTCGATGTCTGGCTGGAAGGCAGCCGGTTGGACGGCATTCAACTGCTCCCGGAAATCCGGGCTCTGCTGCCCGAGGCCGTGATCTTGATGATGAGCGGCCACGCAGATATCGAGACGGCGGTCAAAGCGATCCAGGACGGCGCCTACGACTTTATCGAAAAGCCGTTCGCCGCCGACAGGATCATCATCTCCGTGAAACGCGCGGCTGAAGCGGCGGCGTTGCGGCGGGAGAATGCGGCGCTCCGCGAGCGCAGCCTGGCGGATTGGTCGCTGGTCGGCGCATCGCCTGTGATCCAGGCCCTCAAGTCGCAGATCCAGCGCCTGGCAGAGGTGAACAGCCGCGTCCTGATCGTCGGGCCGAGCGGCGCCGGCAAGGAAGTCATCGCCCGGTCGATCCATGCGGCGTCGCCCCGGGGGAAGGGCCCTTTCGTCGCGGTCAATTGCGCCGGCATCCGGCCGGACACCATGGAAGCCGCGCTGTTCGGCGAGCACTTGCCGAGCGGCGACATCGCGGACGGCCTGCTGCTCAGCGCCGATGGCGGGGTGCTGCTGCTGGATGAAGTGGCCGACATGCCGCTCCAGACCCAGGCCAAGATGCTGCGGGTCATACAGGAGCAGACCTTTACGCCGGTCGGGGGCGCCGCCCCACAGTCGGTCGATATCCGGGTGATGGCGTCGACCTCACGCGATCTCAAGGCTCTTGCCCGTGAGGGCGCGTTTCGCGAGGACCTCTATTTCCGCTTGAACGTCGTGCCGATCGCTGCGCCGCCGCTGACATCCAGGCTGGAAGACGTGCCTGTGCTGGTCGACTATTTCATGACCCGGGCAGCCTTGGCCGGGCAGCCGCCGCGCCGCCTTTCCGAAAGCGCGGTCGCGGCGCTTCAGGCGCATAGCTGGCCGGGCAATGTCCGCCAGTTGCGGAATGTGGTCGAATGGCTGCTGATCATGGCGCCTGGCGGCGTCGATGATGAAATCGGCGTCGAAGCGCTTCCGGCCGACATCCTGCGCGACGACCCGGGCGCGCTATTGGCGGAGCGGCGCGAAGAGATCATCAATCTGCCGCTGAAGGAGGCGCGGGAATTGTTCGAGCGCAATTACCTGACGCTGCAAATCGCCCGCGCCGGCGGCAATGTTTCTAAAACAGCGAAGGCCGTGGGCATGGAGCGTTCGGCGCTGCATCGCAAGCTCAGGGTCCTGAATATCGGCGACGGCAATGAGGAAGAAAGCTGATGCGCGTAATCGTTTGCGGCGCCGGTCAGGTCGGCGTCAGCATCGCCCGGCAGCTTGCCCTGGAAGGGATGGACGTCGTGGTCGTGGACCAGTCGGCGACGCTCGCCCAACGGCTTGGCGACTCGCTTGACGTGCAGGCGATCACTGGCCATGCGTCCGATCCGGAGGTCCTGCAACTCGCCGGCGCCGAATATGCCGACATGATCATCGCGGCGACTGTGTCCGATGAAGTGAACATGGTCGCCTGCCAGGTCGCGCACTCCCTGTTTGGCGTCACCAAGAAGATCGCACGGGTGCGAACCCAAGGCTATCTCTCGGAAAAATGGAAGTCGATGTTTGCGCGCGACCATATGCCGATCGACGTCATCATCTCGCCGGAAGCCGAAGTCGCCCGCGCCGTCGTGCGCCGCGCGACCTCGCCCGGCGTGTTCGAACTCATCCCGCTCATGGACGATCTGGCGCGGCTGATCGGCGTGCGCATCGGCGAAGATTGTCCGGTCATCAACACGCCGCTCCGGCAATTGACGGCGTTGTTCCCGGACCTTCAGATCACGGTTCTCGGCATTTCGCGCGGCGACAAGTATTTCGTTCCCAAATCCGACGACCAGATTTTCCCGAAAGACCGTGTGTATTTCATGGTCGCGACCCAGCATGTCGAGCGGGCGATGGCGGCCTTCGGCCATCATGAACGCGAGGCGCGGAGGGCGTTGATCATCGGCGGCGGCAACATCGGATTGCGGATCGGCGAGGCGCTCGGCGCCGGTTCGGTCGCGGTCCGTGTCGTCGAGCGCGATCGGATCCAGGCCGAACATGCGGACCAAACCCTAGCCGGCGCCATTGTGATCAACGGCGACGCGCTGGATCCGGAAATCCTTGAGGAAGCGGGCGCCAGCGTCAGCGATACCGCGATCGCGGTCACGAACGACGATCAGACCAACATTCTGGCGTCATTGCTGGCGAAGCGCCTGGGCGCGCGACGCACCATCGCGCTGATCAATCGCGCCTCGTTCTCGACGTTGGTCAGCCCTCTCGACATCGATGTGGTCGTCAATCCGCGGGATATCACGATCAGCACGATCCTCCGCCATGTCCGGCGCGGCCGGGTCAGGGAGGTGCATTCCATCGGCGATGGCTTCGGCGAGGTGCTGGAGCTTGACGCGCTCGCGACCAGCGGCATCGTCAACAAGACGATCGGCGAACTTGCAATGCCCGAAGGCGCGATTATTGGCGCAATCCTGCGAAACGGCGTCGTCGAAATGCCGAAACCCTCGACCTCGATCCGGGAAAGCGACCGCGTCGTGATCTTCGCCGAGGAGCGGGTCGTCCGCAAGATCGAACGGCTGTTTGAAGTCCGGCTGGAGTTCTTCTAGGACAGGGCAGCCTGAAGCGCCCGCATCATTGGTCATCGGATCGACCGAGGCGGCAAGGTGTGTATTTTACCAGTCTACGACCCAGCAGGAACGTCCTATGGCAGAGATCGTCTATTTGAACGGGGCTTATCGCCCGTCATCCGAGGCTACGGTGCATTATGAGGACCGAGGCTATCAGTTTTCGGACGGCGTCTACGAGGTCATCCTGGTCCGTCGGGGCCGGACGGTCGATGCCGCGCCGCACCTGGCGCGCCTGGATCGGTCGTTAGCCGCGCTCGATATCGACGCGCCGCTCGGGGCCGGGCCGCTCAACGTGATCGTTGCGGAAACCATTCGCCGCAACCGCGTCGTCGAGGGCCTGGTCTACATCCAGGTGACGCGCGGCGTCGCGAGCCGCGACCATGTCTTCCCAGGCCGCGCCAGGCCGTCGATCGTCTGCGTCGCGAAGAAGCGCGACTGGCCGGCCGCCGGCTCGAAGCCCAAGGCGATCAGCGCCATATCGGTTCTGGATGAGCGCTGGGCGCGCTGCGACATCAAGTCTGTCGGACTGTTGGCGAACGTCCTGGCGAAGGAGAAGGCGAAGCAGGGCGGCGGCGGTGAAGCGATCCTGGTTTCGGCCGACGGCACAGTGCGGGAAGGCGGCTCCTCCAACCTGTGGATCGTTACGGCCGATGGCCGTCTGCGGACGCATCCGCTGGACCAGCATATTCTGGGCGGCGTCACTCGGCAGGCGATCGTCGCGCTCGCTGAAGGCGCGCAAATCCATGTCGACGAAACCGCGTTCAAGATGGCGGACCTTCTCGGCGCGCGGGAAGTCTTCGTCACGAGCGCCACGTCGTTTGTAAAGCCCGTCACGAAGGTCGATGGCAAAGTCATCGGCGACGGCGCTGTCGGGCCGGTGACCCTGCGGCTGTTCGACCTTTACAACGCCCACACGCTGGCCTGAGGCCGGAACTTTACTTTGTCGCACATCTTGCCATCGCCGGATGACAGGCGCAGGTGTATGGTGGCGACAACAATAAAGCCGGGGGCCATTGGGGCAAATCCCGGCAGAATGGCGAAAAGAACATGAGCGGCGCAAGATCGCAAAACCTCCAGGACGTGTTCCTGAATTATGTCCGCAAGCAGAAAATGCCTGTGACGGTCTTCCTGATCAACGGCGTAAAATTGCAGGGCGTTATTACGTCCTTCGATAATTTCTGCATGATGCTGCGGCGGGATGGTCATTCCCAACTGGTCTATAAGCACGCCATTTCCACGGTGATGCCGTCCAGTCCGATCAATATGCAGGAAGCCGCCGGGATCGACGACGAAGAGGCTGAATAGCTTGAAGCGCGAAGACGGCGAATCGACCGCGAAAGCGCCGGCGCGCGCCATCATCCTGCGGCCGGAGATTCGCCAACGCGGCGTGCGGCCGCTGACGGCGGCGTCGCTCGAAGAGGCGATTTCGCTCGCGACCGGCATCGGCCTGAATGTCGTGCATGCGCGCGAGGTGAAGGTGTCGAAGCCGCGCGCCTCGACGCTGTTCGGCGAAGGCGTGCTCGAGGAAGCCAAGGGCGACGCGGATGCCTATGAGGCCGAACTGCTGATCGTCGACGGCAGCCTGACGCCAGCCCAGCAACGCAATCTCGAACGCGCCATGGACCGCAAGGTCCTGGACCGCACAGGCTTGATCCTGGAAGTCTTCGGGGAGCGCGCGCGAACCCGTGAAGGCGTACTTCAAGTCAGTCTGGCGGCGTTGAGCTACCAGCGGACGCGGCTTGTCCGGTCCTGGACCCATCTCGAACGGCAGCGCGGCGGCGCCGGCTTCACCGGCGGCCCTGGCGAGCGGCAGATCGAACTGGACCGGCGCATCATCGACGATCAGATCGACCGGATCAAAAAGCAACTGGAAGAGGTGCGGCGCACGCGCGCCCAGCACCGCAGCGGCCGCAAGCGCGCCGAGGCGCCGACGATCGCCCTGGTCGGATACACGAACGCCGGCAAGTCGACGCTGTTCAACCGGCTGACCGGCGCTGGCGTGCTGGCGGCGGATCGGCTGTTCGCGACGCTCGATCCGACCATGCGCGGCATCGGCCTGCCCTCGGGCCGGCCCGCGATCCTATCGGACACAGTGGGGTTCATCGCCGAACTGCCGACCCAGCTCGTCGAGGCGTTCCGCGCGACCCTGGAAGAAGTGTCGGAAGCCGACGTCATCCTGCATGTCCACGATCTCTCCAACCCCGACCACGCGGCGCAAGCCAGCGATGTGCGCGGCGTTCTGGCGGAGCTTGGCATCGAGACCGAAGACCGCATCCTGCTCGACGTTTACAACAAGGCGGATGCGGCCGACCCGGGCGAGCGCGCCCTCGTCGAAGCGCAGATCGCCGTCAAGGGCGGCGCCATCGTCTCCGCCGTGACCGGCCAGGGCGTCGACGGGCTGATGGCGGAGATCGACCGCCTGCTGGCGCGCGAAGCCTCAGACGTCGTCCTGCGCGTGCCCTGCATGGAAGGCGAGGCCATTGCCTGGTTGCATCGGGTCAGCTTCTCCGTTGAGACCGAAGCGGCGGGCGACGATCTGCTGCTCCGGGTCAGCCTGCCGAAGGCGGAAATCGACCGTTTCATGAAGCGTTGGTCGGAAATCGCCATTGTCGAGTCGGCCAGCGTCAGAGGCAGCTCATGATGCGGGATCTCGATCTGGACGCCGTGACGGCGATCATCGTCGAAATCGCGCGTGAGGAAGTCAAAGGCAAGCTGGGCATGCTGTCGCGGTCGGAGATCACCGAAAAGTCGGCAGGCGATTTCGTCACCACGGCCGATCTCGCAGTCGAACGCCGCCTGGGCGCCGCATTGATGGACGTATTGCCCGAGGCGGACATCATTGGCGAGGAAGCCGTCGCCGAAGGCCGCGCTTCAATTGCCGCCCTTGCGGGCGACGGGTTGAACTGGGTGATCGACCCGATTGACGGCACGGGGAATTTCGCAATCGGCATGCCGCTTTCGGCGGTGATTCTGTCGCTCGTGCGCAACGATGAAATCCTGGCAGGCTGGATCCACGATCCCTTCGGCGACCGGACCTTTGTCGGGGCGCTTGGGGGCGGGGCCTGGTTCAATGGCGGCAAGCTTTCCTGTCATACGCCCGACGATCTTAGGCTGATGAACGGCTCAGTTTATGGCCGCCAGTTTCGCGACAGACCGGAGTTTCAGGACCTGTGGGCGCGCGGCCGGCGCCGGCTTGGGGCAGTCTTCAACGCCCGTTGCGTCGGGCACGAGCATATGTCGCGGCTTGCAGGCCTCGCGCATTTCGGCTGCTACTCCAGGCTGTTGCCATGGGATCACGCGGCCGGGTTTCTCATGCACCGGGAAGCTGGCGGCATCGCGCGGCTGATCAATGGCGGCGAGTATCGGCCGTCGAACCCGGCGGTGCCGGGTTTGCTTGCGCCGGATGAAGATGTTTGGAACATTCTTCATGAAGCGCTGGTGGGCGGCGCCGCTATGCCGTCCGTCAAAAACAATAAAACGGGGGAATGAACATGGCGAAGGTTGCGTTTCTGGGTCTTGGGGTCATGGGCTATCCGATGGCGGGGCATCTCGCGGCGGCCGGCCATGAGGTGACGGTCTATAATCGCACGGCCAAAAAGGCGAACGCCTGGGCGAAACAGCATGGCGGCGCGGCGGCCAAATCGCCGAAGGCGGCCGTGGCAGGCGCGGCCGTCGTCTTCGCCTGCGTCGGCGACGATCCCGATGTGCGCGCGATCGCCATGGCGGAAGACGGCGCCTTTGCCGGCATGGCCAGGGGCACGGTGTTTGTCGATCATACGACGGCGTCCGCCGAACTGGCGCGGGAGCTGCACGGGGCGGCGAAGAAGCAAGGGATCGGGTTTATCGATGGTCCGGTTTCGGGCGGGCAGGCGGGCGCCGAGAACGGCGTGTTGACCGTGATGTGCGGCGGCGAGGCGGCGTCCTTCAAGAAGGCCAAGCCGCTGATGGAATGCTATGGCCGCGCGGTCACCCTGCTGGGTCCGGTCGGCAGCGGCCAACTCGCGAAGATGGTCAACCAGATCTGCATCGCTGGCGTCGTCCAGGGGCTCTCGGAAGGCATCAATTTCGGCATGAAGGCCGGCCTGGATATGAAAGCTGTGCTCGAAGTGATCTCGAAAGGCGCCGCCCAATCCTGGCAAATGGAGAACCGCGGCGGCACCATGATCGACGACAAGTTCGACTACGGTTTCGCCGTCGACTGGATGCGCAAGGACCTTCGCATCGCCATGCAGGAAGCCGAGCGCAATGGCGCTCGCTTGCCGGTGACGGCGCTGGTCGACCAGTTTTACAAGAATGTCCAGCAAGAGGGCGGCAAGCGTTGGGATACCTCCAGCTTGATCCACCTGCTTCGCAAATAGCGGCGGACCGAGGTCAGGGCTTTCGGTCCTTGGCAATGCGGGCGTCGCGCTTGGCCTGATCCCAGGCGGCGTCCTGGGCCTCCAGACTGGCGGTCGCGGGATTGCAGCCTTGATCGCGTAGCCGCTGCTCCATCGCCCGGAAGCGCGTCTCGAACTTGCGGTTGGCCTGCTTCAGGGCAACGTCCGGGTCGACATCGAGCTTCCGCGCGAGATTGATCGCCGCGAACAACAGGTCGCCGACTTCGGCCTCGGTTTCGTCAGGGCCGGTCGGCGCCGCCTTGACTACTTCCAGTAGTTCCTCGTGGGTCTTCGCCAAAGCGTCGCGCCAGTCAGGAAAATCGAACCCGATCCGGGCCGCGCGCTTCTGCAACTTCAGGGCGCGGGAGAGCGGGGGCAGGGTCGCAGCGACGCCGGCGATCGCGCTGTCCGGCGCGTCGTCGCCGGTTTGGCGTTTTGCCTGCCGCTCCGCCGCCTTGATTGCTTCCCACTCAACCGGACCGGCGGCCGGGTCGCCGCCGGTTTCGAAGATATGGGGATGGCGGCGGATCATCTTGTCGGCGATGGCGTCGGCGATATCGGCAAACGTGAAATCGCCGGCCTCGTGGCCGATCTGCGCTTGAAAGACCACCTGCAACAGAAGATCCCCCAACTCGTCGCGGAGGTCCAGGACGTCGCCGCGCTCGATCGCCTCCTCGGCCTCATACGCTTCTTCGATGGTGTAGGGGGCGATGCTGCCGTGGGATTGCCGCAGGTCCCAGGGGCACCCGTCGACGGGATCGCGGAGGCGCCGCATGACTTCCATCAGGCGGGCGAGGGCGTGCGCGGCGGGCGCTGGGTCCGTGGGCATTGCTGGCAAACCTTATCGGCGGACGGGGGGCAAGTTTAGGCGCATGCCGGGTCTGGACGATAGAAGATGTCTTGCGCGCAGCGCAGGATCCGAGATTCCGCTGTTGGCGATCGACCTCGAAACGCCTATCTTCGGCGATCCGATCGGAATGGAGGAGACATTCGACATGGCGCGCATTTTCTTGGCGGCGGCCGCGGCGTTGGCGGTGGGATGGAGCGCGGTCGCAGTTGCGCAGGATGCCCCGAAATTTCCCCTGGAACTGAACCGGCTGGAGCAGGACAGCGATATTTGCCGCGTTTATCTGAAGGTCCAGAACCCGGAAGACGCGACGATCGAGGCGTTCAAGCTGGACCTCGTGTTTTTCGACAAGAAAGAGATCATCCGGAACCGCCTCTATGTGGAGCTTGGCCCGCTGCCGGCGCTCAAGACCGGCGTCCGCCTGTTCGATTTGCCGAACTTCCAATGCGACGCGCTAGGCTCGATCCTGCTGAACGACGTGGTCGATTGCACCCGCGCCGATGGGCAGCCGCTCGACTGTCTGAAGCGCCTGGAACTCTCGTCGCGCGCCGGCGTCGCGCTCAATTACTGATCGCAGACGCATCGTCGGCGGCTGGAACCATAATCAGAGTTTGGTCGGGTTGGGCGCGTCGCCGTAGATGACCTTTGGATCGAAGACCTTCTCTGTTTCTTCGTAGCGCAGCGTCAGGTCGCCGAGGCCGCCGACCGGCAGCGAGCGATAGAAGCATGAGCGGTAGCCGACATGGCAGCTCGCGCCGCCCGCGACATCGACCCTGACCCAGACGCAGTCCTGATCGTCGTCGATGCGCATTTCGCGGACGGTCTGGACGAGGCCGCTGGTCGCGCCTTTGTGCCAGAGCGCCTGGCGGCTCCGACTGTAATAGACGGCCTCGCCGAGTTCGATGGTGCGCTTCAGCGCCTCGGCGTTCATATAGCCATGCATCAGCAGCTCGCCGGAGGTAAAGTCGGTCGTGACGACGGGGATGAGGCCGTTCGCGTCGAACTTCGGCGCCAGCTCGTCGCCTTCCTCCACCTGTTCGATGGTGACGCGCGGCTTAAAAATGCTGTCCGCCATCGGGGGCAAATCTCCAAAAGGGCGTGTTGTTTGATCGGTCCGCGGTATACATACTGACCAGACGTCATATTTCCAAGGCGAGACGCGCCCCTTTGGACGCGAATTCGCATATCGGGAGCGAGCATGTCCGGCGAAGCCGACGCCCAGACGACCAGCGAGACGCCAGATGCGGACTCGGCCCAACATCAGATTGTCGAGGAGTTCCGGTTCTTTGACGACTGGGCCGACCGCTATCGATACATCATCGACCTCGGTCGCGACCTGGAGCAATTGCCGGAAGCGGAGCGCACGGACGCGCGGCTGATCCGGGGCTGCCAGTCCAGGGTCTGGCTGGCGGAGACCGCGGTCGACGGCCGTATCCGGTTTCAGGCTGCCACGGATGCAGCGATCGTCGCTGGGCTGATCGCGCTGGTCCTGCGCGTCTACGACCGCCGCACGCCTGCGGAAATCCAATCGACAAAGCCCTGGTTCGTCGAGAAGATCGGGCTGCAGGACCATTTGAGCCCGACGCGGTCCAACGGTCTTCATGCTATGCTCGGGAAAATTCAGGACATCGCGAGGAGCGCCGGATGACGGGCGAAGGCGACGCCATGCGGGAACTTTACAATGGCCGCGTCATGGCGCTGGCGAACGATATTCCCCTGCAACGGCGCCTCGATGCGCCGATGGTCACGGTCGAACGGCGGAGCCCGCTTTGCGGCAGCCGGATCACCGTCGATCTGAATCTCGATGGCGGCGTCGTGACGGACTACGGCCACACGGTCCGGGCCTGCACGCTTGGCCAGACCGCGGCCTCGATCATGGCGCGGCATGTGGTCGGCGCCGATATCGCGACATTGGCCAAAGTCGCCGCCGCCGTCAGGGCCTTGCTGAAGGATGGCCCGCCGATCCCCGACGGCCTCTGGCCGGAACTGGCCTATCTGGCGCCGGCGCAGGGCTACAAGTCGCGCCATGGCTCGATCCTGCTGGCCTTCGAAGCGGTCGAACAGGCGATTGAAATGCTCACCAGGAACCAGGATGCACGTGTTGGCTGATACCTTCGATACTGTCATTGCAAACGGAACCGCTGTAACGCCGAGCGGAACGGCCTTGGCCGATATCGGCGTGATCGGCGGCCGGATCGCCCGGATCGCCGCGCCCGGCACGCTCTCCGGCGGCCGGACCGTCGACGCCAGGGGGCTGCATGTGCTGCCGGGCGTCATCGATACCCAGGTGCATTTCCGCGAGCCCGGCGGCGAGCACAAGGAAGACCTTGCGACTGGCGCGGCGGCGGCGGCGATGGGCGGCGTCACGGGCGTCTTCGAGATGCCGAACACCAACCCCTCGACCGACAATGTCGCAGCCTTGCAGGACAAGCTCGATCGCGCGGCCGGCCGGATGTGGGTCGAGCATGCGTTCTATGTCGGCGCGACGGACCGCAATCTCGACATGCTTGGCGCGCTGGAGCTTGAGCTCGGCAGCGCCGGCGTCAAGATTTTCATGGGCAGTTCGACAGGCGGCCTGTTGCTGGAGGATGACGCCAATCTCCTGAAAGCGCTGCGGAACGGCAAGCGCCGGGTCGCGGTCCATGCGGAGGACGAGCCCAGGCTTCGGGAGCGCAAGCGGATCGCCGAGGAAACGGGCCATCCCCGCGCCCATCCAATCTGGCGCGATGAGATCACGGCGCTCCGGGCGACGGAGCGGCTGATTGCAGCCGCGCGGGCGACCGGCAGGCGGGTGCATGTGCTGCACATCACAACGGGCGACGAGATGCGCTACCTCGCGGCCCACAAGGATATCGCGACCGTCGAGACCACGCCCAACCACCTCACCCTGGCCGCGCCCGATTGCTACGAGCGTCTGGGCACGAAGGCGCAGATGAACCCGCCGGTTCGCGACCTGGCGCACCAACAGGCGATCTGGCAGGCGATCAACGAAGGCGTTGTCGATATTCTCGGCTCCGATCATGCGCCGCATACCCTGGAGGAAAAGGCGAAGACCTATCCTGCGACGCCTTCAGGCATGCCGGGCGTCCAGACCCTGGTTCCGGTGATGCTGACCCATGTCAACGACGGCAAGCTGACCCTGGAGCGGTTCGTCGATCTGGTCAGCCACGGTCCGAACCGAGCCTTTGGGATCGCCGGCAAGGGCCGCATCGCCGTCGGGTATGACGCGGATTTCACCGTCGTCGATATGGCGGCAAACTGGGAAATTACCGATGACTGGATCGAAAGCCGCTGCGGATGGACGCCGTATGCGGGCTTCAAGGCAAGCGCCAGGCCGATCGCGACGATCATCCGCGGCCAGGACGTGATGCGCGACGGCGCGTTGATCGGCAAGCCGGAGGGCAAGCCGATGCGGTTCCACGAAACGACCAGAGGCGAGGGCGTCTGAGCCATGATCATCGATTGCCATGCGCACTTCGCGCCCGAAACCATGTTCAAGCGGCTCGCCGCTGAAATCACGAAGTTTCCGAATGTCGAATTGCTGTCGAGCGAAGGCAAGTATCGTTTGGCCTTCAAGGGCCGCGCGCCGACCCGGCCAGTGATGCCGCGCTTGCGGGAAACGGACCAGCGCTATGCCTGGATGGACGAGGAAAAGCTGGAAGCCCAGGTCGTCGGCGGTTGGCTGGACGCTTTCGGCTATGAGTTGCCGGCGGCGGAAGGCGAGGCGTGGTCGCGCTTCACGAACGATGTTCTGCTCGAAAGCTGCGCCGCCGAAAAGCGCTTGTTTCCGCTTGCGACCGTGCCGCTCCAGGATGGCGATCGGGCGGCGCGCGTGCTTGTCGACGCGATGGCCGCGGGCGCGAAGGGGGTCATGATCGGAACCCAGCCTCAGGGCGTCGGCCTTGGCCTCGCGGCCGGTCTGGATGACGCCAGTCTCGCGCCGTTCTGGGCGGCTGCGTCGGACCTCGGGGCCGCCGTATTCATTCATCCGGAATACGATACGCTCGATCAGCGGGTGACCGCCTATGACATGGTCAATGCAGTCGCGCGCATCAACGATCTCACGACCGGCGTCGCGCGGATCGTTTATGGCGGCGTGTTGTCGCGCAATCCGGGCGCGAAGGTCATTGTCGCCACTGGCGGCGCGGCGCTGCCCTATGCCCTCGGCCGCATGATGCGCCATCATGCGCTGCACAAGGACGAGATGGCTGACCCGGCTGACGAATTCCGGCGGCTCTACTTCGACACCATCGTGTTTGAGCCGGAGACGCTGGATTTTCTTGTCGCCAAGGTCGGCGCCGACAAGGTCATGCTGGGGTCGGACTGGCCGTTCCCGATCGGGGACTTCCAGCCGCGCCAGGTGGTCGAAGGCGCCAAGCTTTCCGAGAGCGAGCGCGCCGGCGTCCTCGGCGGCAACGCCGCCCGCGTCTTCGGCCTGGGAGCCTAGGCCATGAGCGAAACCGCCCGACGGATCGCCGAACGCGGCAAGGCGCTTTTGAAGGACATGGTGGCGTTCGATACCGTCAGCCATCGCTCCAACCTCGAGCTGATCGCCTATATCGAAGCCTATTTCAAAGGCCTCGGGGTCGCGACCGAGCGCGTCTATAACGAGGATCGGCAGAAGGCCAATCTGTTCGCGACCATCGGGCCGGAGACCAGCGGCGGGCTGATCCTGTCCGGCCATGTCGATGTCGTGCCGGTCGTAGGCCAGGCCTGGACCCACGATCCGTTCGATCTGATCGAGCGGGACGGCAAGCTGTATGGGCGCGGTTCCTGCGACATGAAGGGCTTCGTCGCCCTGGCGCTCGCGGCCGCGCCGGAATTCCTCGCAGCCGACCTCGCGAAGCCGATCCATTATGCAATTTCCTATGACGAGGAAGTCGGCTGCCTTGGCGTGCGCGGTCTGATCGAGGTCCTGAACGGCAAGACCATGCGGCCCGCCATGTGCATCGTCGGCGAGCCGACCAGCATGCAGCCGGTGATCGCGCACAAGGGCAAGTGGAGCTATCGGGCGATCGTGACCGGTCTCGAATGCCATTCCAGCCTGGCGCCTCAGGGCGTCAACGCGGTCGAATATGCGGCCGAGGCGATCGCGTTTCTGCGCAAGATGGGCCGGGAGAAGATCGCAGCCGGCGCGCGGGACGAGATGTTCGATCTGGCGCACACAACTGTGCACGTCGGCGTCGCCCATGGCGGGTCGGCGGTGAATATCGTGCCGAACCGCTGCGAGTTCGATTTCGAGTGGCGGTATATTCCGGCCGACGATCCGCAGGATATCATGACGCAATTACGCGGCTTTATCGAGCATACCCTCGAGCCGGAAATGAAGGCGATCGACCCGTCTTGCGGGTTCGAGCTGATCGAGCGCTCGGTCATCCCAGGTTTGGAGATCGCCTCCGACCATGAAGTCGTCCGCCTGGCCAAGGCCTGTTCGGCGCGGAACGATCACGGCAAGGTCGCCTATGGGACGGAGGCGGGCCTGTTTCAGGAAATGGGCGCTATCCCGACGGTCGTTTGCGGGCCGGGCGACATCGCGCAAGCGCACAAGCCCGATGAATTCATCACGCTTGAGCAGATCGACAAAGCTGGCGCATTCTTCGAGCGCTTGGTGGAGCGGTGGAGCGCCGCTGCATAGATCGGTCAAGCAGAGCACGGAGCCCCTGCGTCCGTCCGGACGCGCCAGGGTTCGAGGCGAGGAGAGGCGGGATGGCGGACAATCGGATTTATGAGCCCTTTCAGGACGGCCCGCAGCCGCCTTACTTGACGAAGCACTACGGCCGGACGGCGCGCATGGCGCCTGAAGGCTTGCTCGCGGCTTCGCCGCGAACGCCGACCGAACTCGCCGGACCGAAGTGGCAAAACGGCCCTGACGCGGAAAAGTCGTTGGTGCATGGCGCGAAAGGCCTGGCGCTTGGCCAATTGATCCGCGTCGTGGTGCGGGTGCTGGACGAAGATGCCCGTCCGCAAAGGGGCGCCTTGGTCGAGATCTGGCAGGCGAACGCCGCCGGCAAGTACCAGCACCCGGTCGATCAGCGCGACGCGCCGCTGGATGAGAACTTCCGGTCCTGGGGCCGGGGGTTGACCGACGACCAGGGCGAAGTCGATTTCCTGACCATTCGGCCGGGCGCGTATCCCGTGCCGTCTTCGGGCGGTTGGTGGCGGCCGCCGCATATCCATATCTCGGCTTACGGCGACAGCATCTCCTCCAGGCTCGTCAGCCAGATCTATTTTCCGGGGGATCCGTTGAACCCGCTCGACGGCATCCTGCAAAGCATCCCCGATGTCCAGGCCCGCGAACGGTTGATGCTGAAGCACGATCCGAGCGCCGGGATCGCAGAACTTGCCCTTGGCTATCGTTTCGACCTCGTGCTGCGCGGCCGCGCGGCGACGCCGCTGGAGGGGTGACCCCATGACGCGCCTGACGCCGACGCCCTCGCAAACGCTTGGCCCATTCTTTGCCCATGGCCTGCTCCGGCCGAATGACGGCAATCTCGCCGGCCCGGACGCCATGGGCGAGCGGATCGTGCTGAGAGGGATTCTCCGGGACCATGAGGGCGCAGGCGTTCGCGACGCCTTGATCGAGCTTTGGCAGGCGGACGCCAAGGGCCGCTATCCTGGCCGCGACGCCGATGCCGATCCTGCCGTCAACGGGTTCGGGCGGACGATGACCGGGGCTGACGGCAGCTTCGAATTCGCGACCGTGATGCCGGGCGCCGCCGCCGGTACGGGAAACAAGCGCCAGGCGCCGCATTTCCTGATCGGCGTGTTCGCCGCCGGCCTGTCGCGGCGGGTGACGACCCGGATCTACGCGCCGGATGCCGGGGCATTGGCTGACGATGAGGTCTTCGGCGAGCTTCCGCCTGCGACCCGGGAGCGGATCGTCGCTAAAGCCTCCGGGGCGGGGCGTCTGGAATTCGAGATCAATCTGGGCGGGGCGAGGGCGACGCCCGCATTCTCCGACTGACTGCCTGGAGCCGCGCCCAGTCGCCAGCTCAGCATGCTGCGATGGTGACCCCAACGGGAATCGAACCCGTGTTTTCGGCGTGAGAGGCCGACGTCCTGACCGCTAGACGATGGGGCCGGTAGAGCGGCGGATCTTATCGCCGATCAGCGGCGAACGCGCAAGGGCCAGGCGATCGCTCTTGCGGGCAGAATGATGGTTATACCAATTTGCATTGATCAGAACCCGTGAGCCCATTGCCGACATCCGATGC
>CALAHN010000082.1 GCA_937891825.1 uncultured Alphaproteobacteria bacterium | reverse complement strand
TTGCTGATCGTGCCGGCGGATGGCGGCCTGGAGATCGAGGCGTTCGTGCAGAACAAGGATGCCGGCTTCGTGACCGTCGGGCAGGACGTCGCGATCAAGGTGGAAAGCTTCCCCTCGCCCGTTACAGCCTGTTGAGCGGCAAGGTCCTGCGCGTCTCGGCGGATGCGATCCAGGATGAAAAAACGCGGCCTAGTCTACGAAGCGCGCATCTCTATGGAGCAGACCACGGTGCCCGTCGGCGACCGCCTCATCCGCCTCACGCCCAGGCTTATCGGTTGCGGCAGAGGTAAAAGCCGGCGACCGCCGCGCAATGTCCTATTTCCTCTCGCCACTTTTGCGGTATGCTGATGAGAGCCTGCGGGAGCGGTGAGTTGAGCTCGATTTTTCTACCATTAGAAAGCATATGTGGTTACATTTTTCTGTTTTCCCTTATGGGGGCAGCGTATAATACTGTGCGATATGCTGTAGTGTACACAAGATATAGATCGAGTTTAGGCGATTGTCAGGAGAGATTAGTGCGAGAGTTTTTTCCCGAATATGAGGGAAAGATTTTCCGAAACTTAAGTGATATTGAAGTATCAAGAAAGATTTGCGGAGAACAGGGCTGTAAAGAAAAGATTATAATGATAAATGCGTTGACAAATATTGATTCTCGTGTATTAGTTTACCTTAACAAATCGTATGCATACGAACGTTATGTCTTCACCTTTTGCGCGGCATTTTTATTTTTCGGAGTTTTGCGACACAACATGCAATAAGCTCGCCTGGAGATTGAAATGGCTAATCCAAATCTTCGGCAATTTTTACGGCGCGGACCTTGCCGCGGGCAAAATAATCCTTGCCCCGGCTAAAGGTCGGTTCGCCGAAGGCGCGGCGGATGTCCTGGCTGGTTATCCTCATGCCGGATTTGCACCTCACGCATCGTCGAAGGGGTAAAGCTCGAACAGCCGCCGAAAGCAATAAGCCCGGAGCATGCGGCGGTCATTTTGGCGACGCCCCTGGACGGGCGGTCCATGCTCTACACCTTCGGCAGGTCCGGCGCGCCCATTTCAAAGGGGCGAAGGGCTGCGGTCAGGGCCTGGAGCGCCGGGGTTTCGACCTTGTGCCGCTGGCCGAGCTTCACCGCCTTCGCCGCGAGCCAGGGCAGCTCCATCCGGTTGCCGCGCAGCAGGTCGATCGCCATCGAGGCGATGCTTTCGCCGTTCTGGCCGTCGATCATGGCGAGCCGCTGTTTGGGCAGGTCCGGGTCGAGCGCGACGCCGGCGGCGCGGCCGACGGCCGTCACCTCCTCGAGCAGGCGAACCAGGGTCGCGCGGGCGTCGGGATCGGTCCGGATATAGGCCATGCGCTGGCGGGACGCCGCGGTCAGCGCGCTGACGGACGCGAGGAACACGAACTTCTCCCAGAGGTCCTTCAGGATGTCCGAGGACAGCCGCGCCTGGATGCCGGCCGCCGTGCAGGCCGCCAGCAAGGCCTGGCCGCGGGCGCTGGCGCCGCCGTCGAGTTCGCCGAAGGTCAGGGTCTGATACTCGCCCATCTGGGCGATCCGGCCGGGCCCGGCGATGGCGG
Organism: uncultured Alphaproteobacteria bacterium; assembly: GCA_937891825.1. GTDB lineage: Bacteria > Pseudomonadota > Alphaproteobacteria > Bin95 > Bin95 > VMCJ01. Next base: position 61,007 of record CALAHN010000082.1, on the reverse strand, counting down.
CGTTGATGACAGCGACCCCGCCCATCACCGCATCCCGACCGATGACGCTCGCCAGCCGGTCCGGCGCGTCGATGCCGTTCTGTAGCGTCACGACTGCGGTATGGCTGTCCAGCAGGGGCGCCAATGCGGCGCCCGCCGTCTCCACATCCCAGAGCTTCACGGTGAAGAGCACGAAATCGACCTTGCCGATGGCGGCCGCATCGTCGGTCGCCTGAGTCGGGCTCAGATGAAAGTTCCCAAGCGCGCCCTCGACCCGAAGCCCGTCCTTCTGCATCGCCGCCAGATGGGCGCCGCGCGCCAGAAACGTGACATCGTTGCCCGCGCGGGCGAGCGCCGAGCCGAACGGACCGCCGACGCCGCCTGCGCCAATCACTGCTATGCGCATGAACCTACCCCCGATTATAGTGAGGGATCACCATAGGAGGTCAGCCATGACTGTGGAACACCTGCCGAGCGGCGCCAAGATCGCGACGCTGGCAAGCGCGGATCGGGTCGAGTTCGGGCCGCTTTCGCACTATCGGCCGTTGATGGCCGATGGCACGACGCCGATGCGCACGGGCATTCAGGTCGCCGAGCCGGGTTATGTCGCGGCGATGCATGCGCATCCCTATGTGGAGATGCTGTTCATCCTCGAAGGCGAAGCGGACGTCTGGATGGAAGGCGAGGAGAACGCCAAGCGCCGTCTGAAAGCCGGGGACTCTGTCGCCTTGCCGCCGGGCAAGGCCCATAGCTTCGCGACGGCCGGCGACCGGACCCTGAAGCTGCTGGGCATCCATCATTCGCCGGAACGCATCGTCAATTACCGGGACCGGGCATCGGGCAAGGATGGCTATCCGGTCCTGGATCAGCCGGCCGGGACGGGCGGCGCCTGATGGTCGAGATCAGGACAATCGCGCTCTTCGGGGTCGGCGATATGGGCGCCGGCGTCGGCCGCACGCTGGTCGAAGCTGGCTTCGCCGTCTGGAGCGACCTTTCGGGCCGCAGTCCGGAAACCCAAGCGCGCGCCAAGGCGGCCGGCATCGCCGACGCCGGCTCGCTGACGGCGGCGTTGGAGGGGGCCGATCTGGCGCTTTCGGTCATGCCGCCCGGCAATGCGCTGGCGTTCGCCAAATCGGCGGCTGCGATCTACCCGAGCTTGCGCGCGCCGCCGCTGTTCGGGGATCTGAACGCCATTTCGCCCGCGACCATGGCCGAGATCCAGCGCGCGATCGAAGGCGGCGGCGGCGCGGTTCTGGATGGCGGCATCATCGGCCCGTCGCCGGACAAGGGCTGCCCCAGGCTTTACCTTTCCGGCCCCGACGCTGCGGCGCTCGCTCCGCTCCTGGCGCGGCCCGACATGCGGACCATCCCGCTTGGACCGAATATCGGGCAGGCGTCGATCATGAAGATGCTCTATGCCGGCCTCAACAAGGGCTATTGGGCGATGATGGCGTCTGTCGCCATGGCGGCGGCGAAGTTCGAGCTGCTGCCGGCCTTCCTGGCGGAACTGGAGGCGAACAACGCGCCCGCCTTCAAGACCATGCAGACCTGGGTCGGGTTCCTGGCGGCCGACGCCCATCGCTTCGGGCCGGAGATGGATGAAATCGCGGAGACGATGGCCGCGGCCGGGGTGACGCCGCATTTCCACCAGGGCGCCCGCTGGACCTACGACCTGCTGGACGAGACGCCGCTCCGGACGGAAACCCGCGCCACCTGGGACCGCGACCGGCCTGTGGCGGCGTCCGTCCAGATTTACCTGGAGGCGCTGGCCAGGCGAGGCTGATCGGCAGGATCAGCCATAGACGCCGAAATCGTCGTAGTCGAAGGTCTTCGCCGAAAGGCCCCCGACGAAATGCAGCAGCACGATCGGGTCGTCGCCGTTCAGCGAGAACTTGCCGTCGCCGTTGACCGCGTGCTCGCCGGCGACCAGGACGTGGTCTTCGCGCTCGTCGAGGATCACCGCCCAGGGCTCGCCGCCCTTGAAGACGCGCAGCATGTCGGCTTCGGAGAAGTCCTCGACGATGACGCGGCCGCCGGCTTCCGACAGGTGGATGTCGAAGAAGTCGGCCCCTTCGCCGCCATTGAGGCGGACGTCGCCGGCGCCGCTCATGAACACCGCCAGCACATCGGAGCCGGCGCCGCCTTCCAGGCGGTCGACGCCGCCATGGGAGGCGAGCAGGTCGTCGCCGTCGCCGCCGAAGAGCAGGTCGACGCTGCCGTCGAAGCCGCCGGTCAGATAGTCGTCGCCGGCGTCGCCGTGCAGCACGTCCGCCCCGTCGCGGCCGGAGAGCACGTCGTCGTCGTCGCCGCCATGCAGTTCGTCGTCGCCGTCGTCGCCCTGCATGCTGTCGCGCCCGGCGCCGCCGAATAGCCGGTCGTCGCCCGCCTCGCCGTAGAGCTGGTCGTCGCCGTTGTCGCCCCGGAGTTCGTCGGCGCCGGCGCCGCCGAGGATACGGTCGTTCCCAAGGCCGCCATCGGCCGTGTCGTCGCCGTCGTCGCCCCAGATGCGGTCATCGCCGTCCTCGCCGAGGATGAAGTCGCGGCCGGCGCCGCCGATCAGATCGTCATCGCCGATATCGCCCTTGAGCGTGTCGTCGCCCGCTTCGCCGCGCAGCACGTCGTTGTCGCGGCCGCCGTCGAGAATATCGTCGCCGGCGCCGCCCCGGATGTCGTCGCGGCCGCGGTCGCCGTCGATCGTGTCGTCGCCGTCGTCGCCGAACAGGCGGTCGTCGCCGAGGTCGCCCTCGATCGTGTCGTCGCCGGCGCCGCCGACGATCGTGTCGTCGCCCTCGCCGCCGTTCATCTTGTCCTCGCCGTCATAGCCGTAGAGCGAGTCGTTGCCGGCGCCGCCAAAGATCTCGTCGTCGCCGGCCTCGCCGTTCAGGTAGTCGCGGCCGTCGCCGCCGACCAGGCGGTCGTTGTCGTCGCCGCCCAGCAGGACGTCGTCGCCGGCGCCGCCGTCGAGCGCGTCCTTGCCGGCGCCGCCGAACAGGAAATCGTCGCCGCCGCCGCCATGCAGCGCATCGTCGCCGGACAGGCCGTAGAACGTGTTCGCCCGGTCGTCGCCTTCGAGGCGGTCGTTGGTCCCTTCGTCCCGGAGCACTCTCGAAAGCTCGGCGTCGCGAAGCGCGATCAACTCTTCGAGGCTATCGATATCGATCGTCGCCGCGGTGTGAAACAACTTCCAGAAATTTGTCATTGTCCGCTCTCCTGCTTCTGCGCTTGCTTGAGCACATGGGCGGGCGCGGCGGCGGCGCCAGCGGCTTGCGCGGCAGGTGTGACGGGCGTCGCAGGCCGGGAGCGGCCGGGTGTGACTGCTACTACAGGTTCGGGCCGGTCGGGCCGGGCGGCGGCGTTGATCGCTTATTCAGCCATGATCGTGCAGCGCCAATGGATGCGCGGCTCATTGACCGGATAGCCGCCGGTCGCGGCATGCAGGGTGCAGCGATTGTCCCAGGTCACCAGGTCGCCGACCTGCCAGGCGTGGCGATAGTCCGCATTGGGCGCGATCATATGCTCGGTCAGTAGGGCGATCAGCTCGTCGCTCTCGGCCGGGCTGACATCGGCGATTTCCAGGATGTGGTAGGGGTTGAAATACAGCGTCCGCCGGCCGGTCTCGCCATGGGTTCGGATCAGGGGATATCGGGCAGGCGGGCGGTCCTGGGCCGCCGCCGGCAGGAGATCGATCCCGGTCCGCGCCTTGCCGCCATAGACATAGAGCGCGTCGAGGCCGGCGATCCGCGCCGCGAGCGGCGACGGCAGCGCGTCGAGGGCGCGATGCATGTTGGCGAACAGCGTGTCGCCGCCGGAGGATGGGATTTCGCGGCCCAGAAGCTGCGTCGCCTTGCAGACATTCCGGTCCCACGGCCCATCCGTATGCCAGCCCAGCCCGCGATTGTAGATGGACGGGTCGACGGAGCCGTCGTCCTTCCGGGCGCCAAGGCCCATGACCGTCAGTTCCGGGACTTCCGGATGCCGGGACTTGATGACCGGATGCGGCTGCACCCGGCCGAAACGCCTGCCGAACGCCAGGAAATCCGCAATCGACAGGTCCTGCCCGCGGACGATCAGCACATGGCGGTCGAGCCATGTGTGATAGAGCGTCGCCCATTCGACCGGATTGATGGCGGCGAGGTCGATATCGGTGATGAGCGCGCCGATATGCTCGCTTGCCCATTCGATGCGCATGGTCGATCCTTGCCACAGTCATATGCCCTGCGCGACAGTGTAGGGGCGTCAGGGGCAGGACGGCCAGCGAAACCATGATCCAATGTGACGGTTTGACAGTCGGCGAAGTTTTTGCAGCCGCAGTGACGAAATATTCAGAGAACGCCTTGCTCGTCATGCCCTCGGATGCTGGGCGGCCTTATCATGCGGGCGGCTTCGCGATGACCTATGGCGACTGCGCCGCCGTCGTCGCTGACTACACGTCAACGCTCCAGGCGGCGGGCTATGGCCACGGGCACAGGATCGCCTGCCTGCTCGCGAACCGGCCGGAGATGCTGCTGTTCAAGCTCGCGGCGAACGCCCTCGGGATTTCGTGGACGCCGGTCAATCCGGACTACCGGGCGGCGGAAATCGGCTTTCTCCTGAAGGATTCCGGCGCCGAATTCCTGCTCGCCGGCCCGGAGCTGGCGGCACTGGCCGAGGCGGGGATCGCGGCGTCCGGCCGGGACCTGGCGCTCGTGACGCTGTCCGCCTCCGGCTTCGTCGCGCCGGAGGCCCCGACGCCGCCGCCGCTGCTGGGGCCGCCGACGCCCGCGAGCGAGGCGAGCTTGCTCTACACCTCCGGGACGACCGGGCGGCCCAAGGGCTGCATGCTCTCCCATGCCTATGAGCTTGAGGTCGGCGCCTGGTACGCGACGGTCGGCGGCCGCATGACGCTGGGCGAGGGGGTCGAGCGCGTCTACAACCCGCTGCCGCTGTTTCATGTGAACGCCGGCATCGTGCTGTTCTTCGGCATGCTCCTGACCGGCAATTGCCAGATCGCGACCGAACGCTTCAGCCGCCAGAAATGGTGGGCCGAAATCCGCGAGACGCAGGCGACGGGCGTCCACTATCTCGGCATCGTCATTCCGGCGCTCATGAAGGCGGATCCAGGCCCGGACGACCGGGCCCATACCGTGCGTTGGGGCGCGGGGGCGGGCGTCGAACCATCCTTGCATGGGGCGTTCGAGGCGCGCTTCGGCTTCCCGCTGATCGAGCTTTGGGGGATGACCGAGATGTGCCGCATCTTCGCCGACGCCGAAGAGCCGCGCAGCATCGATACCCGCGCTTTCGGCCGGCCGCGCCCCGGACTGGAGGCGCGCGTCGTCGATCGGGACGACCGGCCGGTTCCCGCCGGCGAGCCAGGGGAATTGCTGGTCCGCCACTCGGCGGCGACGCCCAGGCGCGGCGCGTTCTCAGGCTATCTCAACCTGCCGGAAGCGACCGAGGCCGCATGGCAGGGCGGTTGGCTGCATACCGGCGACACCGTGATCCAGGATGCGTCGGGCTTGCTGATCTTCGTCGACCGCAAGAAGAACATCATCCGCCGGTCCGGCGAAAACATCGCCGCCGCCGAGGTCGAAGCCTGCCTGCAGCCCCTGGATGCGGTCGAGCAGGTCGCCGTGCTGGCGGTCGAGGACGCGCTCCGCGACGAAGAGGTGATGGCCTGCATCGTCCCAAGGCGCGCCGCCCCAAGCGCCGCCCTTGCGCGGCGGCTGTTCGACCATTGCTTCGCGGAGCTCGCCTACTTCAAGGCTCCCGGCTGGATCGTGTTCGTCGACGCCTTGCCCGTGACCGGCACCCAGAAGGTCCAGAAGCACATGATCTTCAAGGACGGCGAGGACCCGCGCGCCTTGGCGAACGCCTTCGACATGCGCAGCCTGAAGCAGCGTTAGATCAAACCAACCTTAGGCGGAATCGCCTAAGGTTGGATAATTTGATCGCTATCAATAAGATAGAGCATGGACCGCGCGTCCAACTGGACGCGCCATGCTCTAGATCGCGCGACGGCTGTGCCTCTCAACCGCCAGGCTTCGCTCGAGCCGCCGCCTGGGCGCGGCGCCGGGACCAGGCGATGTTCAGATAGGTGGCCGCCAGGATGAGCGCCCCGCCGGCCAGCGTGTAGGGGTCGATATGTTCGGCATAGAGCAGCAGTCCGGCGAGCGCCATGGCGGGCAATTGCAGGAAGTTGACTGGCATGACGACGCTGGCGTCGGCGACGCTGACGGCGCGGGCCATGCAATAATGGGCGGCAAGCCCGCCGACGCCGACCAGGACGATCCAGGGCCAGTCGCCGTCGCTCGGCATCGGGAGGTCGCCGCCGGTCAGGGCGACGGCGATGACGGTTTGCAGCGCCATCATGAAGAAGACGATGCGCAAGGGCGGCTCGGACGCGGTCAGCGCTTTCACCATCGTGATCGAGATCGCATAGCAAAGCGCGCCGAACACGGTAATCCCGGCCGCTGCTTCAAGCGGAATGACGCCCGGCCGGACGACGATCAGGACGCCCAGAAACCCGCAGCCGATCACCATGGCGCGCGGCCAGGTCAGCCGCTCCCCCAGGAAAGCGACCGCCATGAGGACGCCGAAGATCGGGGTGACGCTGGACAGAGCCGTCACGTCCGCCATCGTCAGATGCGCGATCCCGTAGAACCAGCCGTACTGGCCGGCGAAATGCACGATATTGCGGGTCAGATGCCCGAACGGCCGGCGGGTGCGGAAGTTCGTCAGGCCGCCGAACGCCAGCGCGATCGGCGCGATCAGGACAAGGCCGACCAGGCTGCGGTAGACCAGAATGGCGACGGCGTCATAGCCGCCGGAAAGCTCCCGGCCGGCGATCTGCATGCCGGCGAAGCTGGCGACCGCGCCGAGCATCCAGAGACCCCCGACGATTGGGCGGTTGATCGGCGTCGATGTCACTGGAAGCTCCTGGAGCGGGCGCGCTCGCGCGTAACCGTTACTCTGCTTCCGCCAGCACGAGCAAGCTGTAGCCGCCGAACAGCAGCGCCGTCCGGTCGGGCATGACCGGGAACAGCAGGCGGCGGGGCAGGTTGGCGATCCGGGTGCGCAGCGGTCGGCTCGACCGGCCGGCATGCTGGGAGCTTGCGGTGAAGCGGGCCTCCAGGATGCGGTATCCCGCGTCCTGGAGGGTCGCGAGCGCCGTCGGCTTCGAGAAATAATGCAGGTGACCGACCGCGGCGCGGGATTTCAGCATGCTGCCCCGGATCAGGCCCTGGGCGTTCATGTCGAGCGGTATGTGGAAGACAAAGGTCTTCGCCTTGGCGCGGAGACGCTTCAGAAAGCCGATATAATCCTCGACATGCTCGAAGACGTCGATCGCGAGCGCCAGGTCGACAGGCTCGCCGGCCTCAAGGAAATCGGCGCGGGCATAGCGCACGGGGCCATCGGCCCAGCGCGCCCAGAACGCCTCGGCGTCGGGCGAGATGTCATAGCCCGCCCATTGCCGGTCCGGCATGCGGCGCGCCAGTTCCTGCAGGATCAACCCGGCGCCGCAGCCGACCTCGACGGCCGTCGCGAACGCTGGCGCCGTCTCTTCGAGCAGCCGCGCGATATTCGCCGCCTTCCAGGGCGAATCCTCCATATGCCAATCGGGATTGGCGGCCAGATAGGCCCCGCTTTCATAGCGGGCGGCGGCGTCATCGACCATGGCGTCTTCCACTCATTCATCGGCAAGGCACGGCGCAACGCCGCGCCATCGCTCCAGCTTAAGGCGTTTGCTTTAACAGACCTTTGCCCCGGCGCGTAGCAACGCGGGCGGCGGCGTGACCAACCTCGATCGCCCAGAGTCGTCAGACATCGCCATCGGCGTCGCTGAGCGCATAGCTGGTGCTGCGGCCGCCGGCCTCGTTTCTCCGGAGAATGCCGCGCTCGATCAGATCGGTGATGTCGCGGAGCGCCGTGTCCGGCGAGCATTTCTGGATCTTTGCCCATTTCGATGACGTGAGATTGCCGCGAAAGCCGTTCAGCAGCCGGTTGAGCATGTCCTGCTGGCGGTCGTTCAGGCCGGCGCTCCGATGCGCTTCCCAGAACCGCGCCTTCTGCATGACGCCGGCGAGAAGCGCTTCGGCGCCGTTGATCGCCTGCTCCAGGCGAGAGAGGAACCAGAGCAGCCAGTCGGTGATCTCCATGTCGCCTTTCTGCGTCGCTTCCAGGATGTCGTAATAGGCGTTGCGCTCGGCCCGGATCTGCGAGGACATGCTGTAGAAGCGCTCGGAACTGCCTTCGGAGCGGGCAAGCTGCATGTCGGCGATCGCCCGCGCGATGCGGCCATTGCCGTCGTCGAAGGGATGGATCGTGACAAACCGCAAATGCGCCAGGGCGGCGATCAGCACCGGGTCCAGCGCCTGCTCGCCGCCGAACCAGGCGAGGAAGGCCTGCATCTCCGCCGCGAGGCGCGCCGCAGCCGGGGCTTCGTAATGCACCCGTTCCTTGCCGTAGGGGCCAGAGACGACTTGCATCGGCCCGCCGCTATCGTCGCGCCATGCGCCGACGATGATCTGGCTCAAACCGCGGCGCCCGGTTGGAAAGAGCGCTGCATGCCAGCCGTGCAAGCGCTCGGCGGTGAGCGGCGCGTCGAAACGCTGGGTCGCATCGAGCATCATCTCGACGACGCCCTCGACATCGCGGTCGCCCGGCGTCAGAGCGCCGATCTCGATCCCGAGCCGTCGGGCGATTGACGATCGCACCTGCTCCCGGTCCAGTATCTCGCCTTCGATTTCGCTGGATTTGAGAACGTCGTCTGTCAGCGTCTGCAGGCGTGCTTCATCGCGCAGCGCGAAGCCGAGCCCTTCCATGCGGCCAAGCAGACGGCCCTGCTTGTGGCGGACGGCCGCAAGACGCGCGCCCAGGACCTTGTGGTCCCAGCGAAACGCCGGCCAGTCATCACGCTCATGGATATAGTCGGGCATTTTCTCCGCACCTCTTGCGGGGATTAGGCCAGTTTTTCGCCGCATAAGCAACCGTATTCTCCGCACAGTATGTGGCGAATACGGGCGATATTCGCCGCGCCCCGCCCAGCCCGCTTGATCTTGGCCGCAGAAGCTCGGAGCATGGGCGCGCGGCTTGGCGGCGTGCTCGTCGCAACGCATTGCCCGAAACGCTTGTGGGGTCCGGATTGCCGTCTGTGTTTCAGAACGCCGTCGCCGCCCATGGGCGCGGCGAGCTTGAGGCGGCGCGGGCGCTTTATGAAGCCGCGCTTGCCGATCCGGCCGCGCCGCGGGCCGATATCCTGAACAATCTCGCGACCATCGCTTTCGCCAAGGGGCAGTTTCCGGAGGCGGAGCGCCAGGCGCGGTCGGCGCTCGCGGCCGACCCCGATAGCGCTAATGCCTTCAACACGCTGGGCCTCGCCCTGCAACATCAGGGCCGGGATCGGGAAGCCATCGCGGCCTTCCGGGCTTGCGTGGCGGGCGAAAGGGGCCACCACCGGGCCTGGGCGAACATGGCGGCCTCGTTCTCGCGCGACGGCCGGCATGTGGCGGCGCTCGCCGCCATGGAGCGCGCGTTGACGCTTGCGCCCGAGCTTTACCGGAATAAGCTCGCGACCGTGCTCTATCTGAAGCTCGACATGCTGAAGTGGGATGGAATCGACGCCCTGGCGCGACAAGCGCAGGCGATGGTTCGAGCGGGCCAGCCGTTCAATCCCTACGTCCTGCTTTTTATATGCCTCGATCCCGAGGCGTTTCGCGCCGCGAGCCGCAATCACGCCCGCCATCTCGCCAAAGCCGCGGCGGCCTTGCCGGCCTGGAAGGCGCCCGCGGACGCGAACAAGGGGCGGATACGCGTCGGGTACTTTTCGCGCACGCTCCGCGACCATGCGACGGGCCATCTCGTCCGGGAAATGCTTGCGGCCCATGACCGAGCGCGGTTCGAGATTTTCCTTTATCCCTATGCCGACGGACCGCGCGACGCCTTCGAGACGGCGCTGCTGGCGAGCGCCGAACATGCGGTCGACCTCGCGCCGCTCGACGATGGGGCGGCCTTGGAGCGGATCCGCAGGGATCGATTGGATGTTCTGATCGACATCGACGGCTACGGGAACGATGGGCGCAGCATCATTACCGCAGCGCGCGCGGCGCCCGTTCAGGTGAACTGGCTGGGCTTCCTCGCGACGATGGGTTCGCCCGCGATCGACTACATCATAGCAGACAATCTGACCGTGCCCGACGGTTCGCGCGCAGCGTTCGATGAGCAGGTCGTGCGCCTTCCGGGCGGCTTCATGCCGAGCGATAGCCGGCGCGCCGTGTCCGACCGCTTCAAGACGCGCGCCGATCTCGGCTTGCCCGAGGATCGTGTGGTGATGGCGGCGTTCAATCAGGCCCGGAAGATCGGTCCGGCGACGCTGGATATGTGGGCGGCCGTGCTTCGCCAGGCGGAAACCGCGGTGCTGTGGGTCTGGCAGATCAACCGGGTTTCGGGCGACGGCATCGTTGCGGAATTGGGCCGTCGCGGCGTCGCCTCGGACCGGGTAATCAGGGCGCCGTCGCTGCCGACGGCGGATCACCTCTGCCGTCTCCGGTTCGCCGATTTCTTCCTGGATACGTTCCCCTACAACGGCCACACCATGACCCACGACGCGCTCTTCATGGGGCTGCCGGGCGTCACGCTTGCCGGACGCACGTATCCCTCGCGCGTCGCCGCCAGCTTGCTGGCGAGGGTCGGCCTTTCGGCGCTGATCGCGACGACGCCGGAAAGCTATGTGGCCCGCGCCGTCGCCCTCGCTCGGGACCCGGAGGCGCGGCGCCAGGCCCGGGCGACGCTCGCGGCCGAAGCGGCGCGGACAGGCGTCTTCAGCGGCGTCCGCTATGTCCGGGAGTTCGAGGCGGCCCTCGCCCGCATGGCCGCCCGCGCCCGCGCCGGCCTCCCGCCCGAAGCCTTCGACGTGCCGCGGCTTTAGGTTGCGGGGTGAGGCGGCGCTCCCGCTTTGCTTAGCGCCAGAATTCGACGAAGAACGCCATGTCGGCATGCGGCTCGACCCGATGGACCGCCTGCGGCGGGACGGCGAGGGTTTCGCCTGCGGTCAGGATCACATCGACCGGCGGCGCATCCTGTCGGTAGCGAAGCGCGCCGCGCTCCACGTGGATCAATGCCCAGACGCCGGCCTTCGTGCTGTGATCGCCCTTCAAGGCCGCCGGAATGCTGTCGGCGTCGAAGACCGGCGTCCGCCGATAGGACGCGGTTTGCGGCGGCGGGAGGCGGGGCGCGGCGTCGGGCGGCGTGTTGGGCGCGGTCATCGTGCGATCCTCTCTCTGCCCTACGCAGCCTGAGACCGCCTAGAACCGCTCGCCCTTGACGACGATGCCTGCGGCTTCGCGGTCCCAGGTGTCCTGGGTGATGCCCTCGGCGCGGAGCTCGTGCTTCATCACCTTGGTCGTCGGCGTCTTCGGCAGTTCGGGGAGGATGCGGACGTAGCGGGGGATCATGAAATAGGCCATGCGTGGCTTGAGGAAGGCGATCAGGTCGGGCGGGTCGATCCGGCGGCCGGGCTGGGGCGCCACGCAGACCAACACCTCGTCCTCGCCATGCACGCTCGGCACGGCGATAGCGGCGGCCTCCCGGACATCGGGGTGCGCCTGGACTTCCGCTTCGACCTCCAGGGAGGAGATGTTCTCGCCCCGCCGGCGGATGGCGTCCTTCATGCGGTCGACGAAATAGTAGTAGCCGTCGGCGTCCCGGGTGAAGGCGTCGCCGGTGTGGAACCAGCCATTGCGCCAGGCTTTCGCCGTCGCTTCCGGGTTCTTGTAATAGCCGGAGTTCATGCCCCAGGGCCGGTCCGTGCGGACGAGCATTTCGCCGACCTGGCCCAGCGGCACTTCGCAATCGTTGGCGTCCGTCAGGCGCACCTCGACGCCCTCGCGCTGCTTGCCGCAGACGCCGCGACGGAGCGGATTGGCCTCGGAGATGATCGGCGTCGAGATCTCGGTCATGTTGAAGATCGTGTAGACATCGACCCCGAAGCGCCTCGAAAAGGCCGCGATATCGCCGGAGAGCGGCACCATGAACAGGAGCCGCATGGGGCTCCTGGCGTCGTCGTCGGCGGGCGGGGCTTTCTCCAGGAAGGTCGCCATGGCGCCGAGCAGGAACCCCGCGGTGCAGCCGGTGCGGCGGACGGAGTCCCAGAACGTGCTTGTATCGAACCGCTCGACCATGCCGACCGAGCCGCCGCGCGTCAGCATCACGTACATCGTCGCCATGCCGGCGATATGGAACATCGGGAAGTTCTGCAGCCAGCGGTCCTCGCCCGTCACCATCGGCCAGGTGACCGGGCCGGCGTTGGTATAAAGGTGCAGATATGAGGCGAGCACGCCCTTGGACGGCCCGGTCGTGCCCGATGTGAAGATGATCGCCATCGGGTCCCAGGGCTCGATCGGCCGCTCCAGCGGGGCGAGCGTCCCAGCTTCCGGCAAGAGCGCGTCGGCGTAGGCGACGGTCGGGAGCGGGGTGTCGGCGTCGCCGCCGAAGGTCACGATCCGCTCCAACTGGGCGAGGTCGACGCCTGTCAGGCGCGGGCAAAGCTCCGCATGCACGACGGCGACTTTGGCGTCGGAAATCGCCAGCACGTGGGCCAGCAGGTTCCCGCGATAGGCGGTGTTGATCGGCACATAAACGGCCCCGATATAGTGCAGCCCGAGATAGGCCAGCGTGTGCTCCCGCCCCGGCGGCCCCCAGACCGCCACGTGATCGCCCTGGCGGACGCCAAGCTGCTGGAAGCCGAGGCCGGCCCGGATCGCGCGCTCCCGGAAGGCCTTGTAGGTCCATTCCTCGCCGCCGTTCGGGCAATCTGGGTCATCGAATTTCAGGAAGACCTTGTCGGGCTGCGACTCTGCCCAGCGGTCGATCAGATAACGGCTGACGACATGGTCGCGCGGCGGGATGCGCGGATCGGTCGTCTCGGGCGTCCAGGGGCTTTCGGCGATGTCGATCAAGGCTGCGGCTGGCTCCGGCGGCAAGGTCCTGTGCGGGCGCATCGACAACGGTAGGCAGGAAGCCCGGCTCTCGCAATCCCGCAATCTTGCAATCCCGCAAGCCGCCGCCGCCAACCCGCGCCCAGCCCGAATCCGGCGGGCGCGGGCGGCGCTCGGTTCAGCTTGCCTGCTTGCGCGCTTCGATGATGTCGTCGGCGACGCGGCCGGCGATCTCCGACAGATGGTCGGGCGTCCAGTCGAAGCAGCCGAGGCCCATGGTCTGGGAGCGCAATTCCTGGATCAGGCCGTGCAGCTCCGCTTCCGGCAGATAGGCGTCGAGCCGCTCCCATCCGGGCCAGCCTTCCCGGGCGTCGAGACCCAGAATCTGGCCTCGTCGCCCGGTCGCGAGCCGTTGCAGCGCGGACGTATGCTCCGTCGGCGCAAACAGCGTCACCCGGCAGATCGGCTCCAGCAGGATCGGCGCGGAGGCGGCGAGCGCGTCCGCCATCGCCATGCGGCCGGCGGTGCGGAACGCCTGCTCGGAGCTGTCGACGGCATGGTGCTTGCCGTCCTTCAGCTTGACCCTGACATCGACCACGAGAAAGCCCAGCGGCCCCGCCGAGAGCGCATCCTGCACCCCGGCTTCGACCGAAGGGATATATTGTTTCGGCACGGCCCCGCCGACGACGGCGTTCTCGAACGCGAAGCCCTGGCCGCGCTTGGCCGGCCCGATCTCGATCAGCACATCGCCGAACTGGCCGTGCCCGCCGGTCTGCCGCTTGAAGCGGGCATGCTGCTCGGCCGATTTCTTGATGGTCTCGCGGTAGGCGGTCGCCGGCGCTTCGGCCGCAACGGCGAGGTTGAAGCGCGAGCCGAGCCGCTCCAGTGCGACCGCGACATGCTGGTCGCCCTGGCCCCAGAGCAGCAATTGCCGGGTTTCCGGCTGCTGCTCGACCGAGAGGCCGGCATCTTCCTCGACGAGCCTGGCGAGCGCGCCGTTCAGCTTCACGTCGTCATTGCGGTTCTCGGCGCGGACAGCGATCGCATGGGCGCGGGGATAGACGGCCGGCCAGTCAGCCGCGCGCGCGCGCTCGCTGGCGGTCGCGATATCGCCGGTTTGCAGCACATCCAGCCGGCCGAGCGCCACGACATCGCCGGCGGCCGCGCGCCCGGCTTTCTCCAGGCCCGAGGCAAGCGGCGTCAGGATCGAGCCGATGCGCACGCCGCCGATCGTGCTGTCCGGGCCAAGCGCGCCCGCCATCACGCGCACATAGGAGAGCTTGCCGACATGGGGCGCGTGATAGGTGCGGAAGACCTGGGCCGTCATGTCGCCGGTCTCCAGGCCGCGCCTGGCCGCCGTTGCGGCGACGCCCGGCGCATCGTGCCGGAGGGATTTCAGGAGCCGGCGCACGCCGCCATCGGTCTCGCCGGAGCCGATCAGCACCGGGGCGGCGATCCCCTCCCGGACGTCGCGGGCGATCGAGGCGTAGATTTCCGCCGGGGCCGGGGTCACGTCTTCCAGCAGTTTCTCCAGGATGTCGTCGTCGAAATCGGCAAGCGCCTCCAGCATGCCCTGACGATCCTCGGCGCCGTCTGCGGCCGGGGCGGAGATCAGCTCGGAAGGCGCGCCGGGCTTGTAGGCGTAGACGCGGTTGCTGACGAGGTCGACATATCCGGCGACCTTATCGCCGTCCTCGACCGGCACCTGGCGCAACACCAGCGGGCGGGCGGACACGGCCTGATAGGCGTCGACGATATCCCGGACGGCGGCCTCGGCCACGTCGAGCTTGTTGATGAACAGCAGATAGGGCACGCGGCGTTCGTTCAGGAAATGCAGGATCGGGGCGACGGCGGGCGCCCGCGCCGGGTCGGGCTCGGCCACGACGATGGCGATGTCGGCGGCCAGGGCGGCGGCTTCGGCGGCGGCGGCGAACTCCAGGGTGCCGGGGCAGTCCAGAAAGGTCCAGCGGTCGCCCAGATATTCGGTCGCGACGACGGCGACTTCGGTGGTCATCTGGCGGGCGCGCGCTTCCTTCGCCGCATCGCCGACAGAGGTTCCATCCTTGACCGAGCCCTTGCGCGGGATGGCGTCGGTCGCCGCGAGCAGGGCTTCGAGTAGGGTGGTTTTGCCGGAGAGCCGGGGACCGACGATCGCGGCGACGCGAGATTGGGCTGGCATGGCGTTTCCTCCTCAGAACAAGCGTTCATTCTCGGAGGCGAGGCGGGCGCGGCGTCTCAAGCGCCCTCACCCCCGCCCGGCATGGTTCATCCCGCCGGCGCCGGCAGTGTGACAGGCATTCAGGTCCTGTGGCAAGTCGTCGCGGAAGCCTGCGCGCCGCGAACTGGCATCGGTCTCAGTCTTTGTAGAAGCCGGTCACGCCAAAGGCGCGGGCAAGGCGCAAGATCAGGTCCGACCGCATGGTCCAGGGATAGCCGTGGGCGAAGACCGGCTTGCCAGCCGTCGCGCGGGCCGCGCCTGCCAGGAAAGGGACGCGGTCCAGCGGCATCGTGACGGCGAGCAGGCTGTTGAGCGGGGCGAGGGCTGTGAAATCCTCTGTCGTGACGCTTTCCAGAAGATACAGCGTCAGGATTTGCGGTTGCCGCGGCGCCCGCGCCGCCATGGCATGGGCGGTCGCGAAATCGTAGGTCTGGAGCACGAACTGGGCTTCTTGCATCGCTGCAGGAACGGTCGCCCTGTAGGCGTCCCAGAAGCGCCAGAAGTCGAATTTTACGTCAGTTACGATGCGACAGTCGGCGCAAGTTCCGGCAATCCAGGCGACGAACGCCTTGAAATCCAGCCGCGTCAGGTCGCCGCCCGCCAGAAAGGCCGTGCGGTCGGGCGCGGCGCCGCCATACGCCTCCCAGTCGTGGGCCAGGACGATGGCGCCGTCCGCGGTCAGAGCCAGATCGACCTCGAAGATGCGCCGCCCGGATCGGTAATTCTGGTCCAGCGCCTCCAGCGAATTGGTATAGGCCGCGCCGTCCAGCAGACCGCCCGCGTGGGTGATGTCGACGCAGCAGGCCTCCCCCGCGAAACTCTGCCGCCAGTCGAGCGGCGCCGTGCCCCATTTCAGGGCGGCCAGGGCGACGAGACAGAGCAGCACAATGGCGCCGAAGACGCGAAGGATGGTTTTCATGGCCGGAAGCTTAGAGCTATCGATCTCCCAGCGAAATCGCCGGCGCTTTGAATGACCGGCCGGGCGCATTAACCCCTATCGATACGCTTTAGCAGGGCCGCGCCCATGCCGGCGACGGGCGTCAAAGGTCCAGTTCGAGGGTCGGGGTCCTGGCGCCGGAACAGCACACCATGACTTTGGCGTTCGCGGCTTTTTCGGCGTCGGTCAGGAAGTCGTCGCGGTGATCCGGCACGCCGGCGAGGACTTTGGTTTCGCAGGTCCCGCAGATGCCGTTCGTGCAGGCGAACGCGGCGTCGACGCCGGCGTCGAGGAGGGCGTCCAGCATGGTCTGGCCGGGCAGGACATCGATCGTGCGGCCGCTCCGCCTGAGGATGAGGCGAAAGCCGCCCTGGGCTGCAGGCGTTTCGGCTGAGGCGAAGCGCTCGATGTGGCCGGCGCAGTCGGGCCGGGCCTGCATGGCGGTTTCGAAGGCGGCGAGCAGGCCGGCGGGACCGCAGCAGTAGAGATGGCTGCCGGCGGGCGCCCTGCCGATCAAACCTGCGAGGTCGAGCGCGCCGCCGCCCGGTTCCGCGTCGAAATAGACGGCCGCTTCCGGGAAGGCCTCGACCCGCTCGAGGAAGGCGGCGCGCGCACGGGTGCGGCAGACGTAATGCATCGTCCAGGATCGTCCGGACGCCGCCAGTTCCTCCGCCATCGCCAGGATCGGCGTGATGCCGATGCCGCCTGCGATCAGCACCGAATGCGCCGCCCGCGCATGCAGGGGGAAATCGTTGATCGGCGGCGTGACTTCCAGGATATCGCCGACGCGCCAGCGCTCATGGACATGGCGGGAGCCGCCGCGGCTCTCGGTCTCCAGCAGCACGCCAAGCCGATAGCGGCTGCGCTCGGCCGGATTGTTGGCGAGCGAGTAGCTGCGCGTCAGGCCAGGGGCGAGCGTCACGTCTATATGGGCGCCGGCCGTGAACGGCGGCAAGCTCGCGCCCGGCAGCGCCTCCAGCTCGTAGGAATTTGCGCCCTCGGCTTCGTAGCGCATGGCGCGAAGCCGGACCTGCATCAGAGGACGTAGCCGAAGTCAGCGCCGACCCTGGCGGTCATCGGGCCGCTCCCGGCGGTCTCCCAGTCCGCGCCGGCCGGAAGATGCATGGAAATGGCGCGGACCATGAAGGTTTCCGGCTTGTCCGCGCCGGCCGGACGCGCGCCGCCGTCCCGGTGGGCCTTGACGCTTTCCAGCAGCATGCGCCGGGTCATGACAATCCCGGTATCGGAGGCGCAGAGGTTTTCCTGGGTCCGGTCAAAGATCGGCGCGACGCCCGATTGGCAGGCGGCGTCCTGAATCCACAAGCCGGGCAAGCCCGAGAACCAGCTTGTCTGCTGGCTCTGGTAGTCGAAGCCGTAGCCGGTATCGGGGCGGAACCGGGTGCGGAAATCGCCATAGGGCGTCGTCGGCGGCTGCGGCTCGAAGGCGTTGACGCTGGCGTGCCCGGTCTCGCGGCCGCGATGGCCGTTGGCGAGGACCTCGCGGGTTTTCGGGTAAAGCGGCGTCGCGGGCGTGTAGGAGAACATCAGGCAAAGCGTAGTCTCGTCGTCGATCGGAACCCATGCGTGGCCCGACAGCTCCGGGAATTTCGATTGCGGCGGCACCAGGGTCCAGAAGGGCGCCATATACTGGTTGACCCGCCAATAATGCGTCTCCGCGTCGACGATCCGGCGCGACGCGATGCTGACGCCGAAATCCCGGCGCTTGCACTCGAACTTCGGGCGGAGATCCTGGCCCGCGACCCATTGATTGATCGCGCCGCCGCCGTCGATGCGGCCATGCAGGATCGGCGCATGGGCGCTGTCGATCTCGCCTTCAAGCGCCTGCAGCCAGTTGCATTCCTGCACCCGGAACGAGATGTGGACGTTCTCTGCCGGGACCAGATTGAACTCGATTTCGGGCAACGCCGGCGGTTCGGCCGCGTCGCCCATATAGGTCCAGAGCACGCCGTTCCGCTCCTGGCAGGGATAGGCCTTCAGACGGACGCGCTCGCGCATCCGGCTTTGTTCGGGCTCTGCCGGCATGTCCATGACCTTGCCGGAGATGTCGAACTTCCAGCCGTGATAGACGCAGCGGATGCCGCATTCCTCATTCCGGCCGAACATCAGGGGCGCGCCGCGATGGGGGCAGGCGTTGGCGACCAGGCCGGGCTTGCCGTCGCTATCCCGGAAGGCGACCAGGTCCTCCCCCAGCAGCTTCACCCGCTTCGGCTGGCTGTCGGGGCTGAGGCCGCCGCTTGGGTAGAAGGGGATCCAGAACAGGCGCATCCATGCCCCCATCGCCGTGCCGGGGCCGACGCGGGTGAGGGTTTCGTTGTCTTCCGCGGTCATCATGCCGGGGGTCTTCCTTATTCCGGATTGAGCTTCGCCGCCTTGCGCTTGCCGGCGCCGGTCAGGAAACCGCCCGCAAGCAGGTCGAAGGACTGGCTGACATAGGCCTTGAGGTCGGTGCTCTGGTCGAAGCGCCAGGACTGCAGCGCCCAGGCGTGCGCCATCGAGGCCAGTTGCGCGCAGACGAGGTCGATATCGACCTCCCGGAGCAAGCCCGCCGCCCGGCAGGCCTCGACATAGCCCGCCATCAGATTATGGATGTCGCGTTCGCGCTTCAGGACATGCTTGCGGCGGTCCGCGTCGAGCGACCGGAACGACCGATAGGCCAGGATCGTCGCTTCCTTGTTGGCGTCCACGACGCCGCAATACGCCGCGTATGCGGCGAAAAGGCGTCGAACCGGGCGCTTCTCCTTGTCCGCCGCTGCTTGCACGTCCCGCCAATATCGGTCGAGCCGTTCCAGCAGGACGAGCAGCAGCACGTCCTCCTTGTTCTTGAAGTACTGGTAGATCAGGCCGGGGCTGATGCCCGCTTCCCTGGCGATGTCCTTGAT
Organism: uncultured Alphaproteobacteria bacterium; assembly: GCA_937891825.1. Taxonomy (GTDB): domain Bacteria; phylum Pseudomonadota; class Alphaproteobacteria; order Bin95; family Bin95; genus VMCJ01. The sequence goes on along the minus strand of CALAHN010000082.1, from coordinate 42,062 downwards.
CGTGACGGTGTAGTAGCCGCGCGCGCCGAAGAGCTTGATCGCGGCGGCGACGATCTGGCCGCGCCGCCGGTCGATCAGCTCGGGGTTCTCGACCTGAGCTTCGACGATGTCATTGGCGCCGAGGGCGGTCATGATGCGGCCCTGAAGGCGAACAAGGGGCCGTCGTCATAATCGAGCACGACGCATTCCATCGCAGCGTCGAGGCTGGGTTCGCCGAGAATGCGCGCGGCGACCCGGAGGCCTTCGTCGAGATCGACGATGCCGTTCCGGATCGGCGCTTCCGCCTGGAAGGCGGCGGGAACCGCATGGATCACCGTTTGGGAATACAAGGCGCCTCGGCCCGAAAGCTCGACCCATTCCACATCCCGGCCCCAGTCGTAGGGGCAGAAGGGTTTCGGGGGAAAGGTCAGGCGGCCGGATGTCCGGCCGCGGGTCGTGGTCAGGCGGCCTTCGCTCAGGGCTTCCCAGAACGTCCTGGTGTGGCTGGTGACGCGGGGCGGCCAGGGGCGGGCGCCCGTCATCCGGATGCGGGGAAGGGTCATGCCTTGGCCTCCAGGATGTGGATCAGGGCGGCGTTGTAATTGCCGAGTTCGCAGCTTGCGGCCGCCAGCGCCGCGTCCTTCACCTGGCGTTCGCCGGCCCTGTGGGTCAGTTGCTCCCAGAGTTCGAAGATCGTGAGGAGGCCGGTAATGTAGGAGGGATGGCCGCGCGACAGGCAGCCGCCGGAGGTGCAAATCGGCAGCCGCCCGCCAAGGGCGGTTTCGCCGTCGGTCGCCGCCCGGCCGGCCTGGCCCCGCGGCACAAGGTCCATGGCTTCGGAAACCAGCGCCTGGACGATGGTGCAGGGGGCGTAGAGCTCCGCCAGATCGAGGTCGGCCGCCGTGACGCCCGCGGCGGCGTAGGCCTTGCTCGACGCTTCCCGGGCGGCGATGAACGCCGTCATGTCGTTCGGGACTTCGTTGATCTGGTGGGCGCCTTCGTGGAAGAAGCCGCGGCTGCGGACCAGCACATAGGGCCGCCCGGTTTCCTTGGCGACATCCTCCGTCGCGACGACGAGGCAGCAGGCGCCGTCGCCGCGCGGCGGCACTTCGAACAGGCCGAGCGGCTCGACGATCGGCCGGGCCGCCAGCACCTCTTCCAGGGTCAGCGGCTTCTTGAATTGCGCGATCGGATTGAGCGCCGCGTGACGACGATCCTTGACCGCGATGCCCGCCAACTCCGCCCGGGGGACTCCGTGTTCGTGCATGTAGCGGACCGCGTCCATGGCGTACCAGGCGATCGGACTGAAGCCGAAGATCGAATGGAAGTCGATATCGCCGACGGCGCGCATCGACCCCATCATGTGGTCGGCGGAGGATGCGGCGCTTTCGAAGTTCACGCCAAGCGCCAGCGCCACATCCGCATGGCCGATGGCGACGGCGTTGACCGCCTGATCGAAGGCGAGGCCGCCGGTCATGCCGTTGCCCAGCACTTCCATGATGCCGCCCTTGAGCGGCATGCGCATGTAGTTCGCCATGAATGTCGCGAAATACTTCTGCAGGGTGTAGGGGCGGCAGAGCGCCAAGCTGATCGCGTCGACCGATTCCTTCGGCAACCCGGCGGCGGCCATGGCGTCGATCACCATCGGCGCCAGGACTTCGTGCTCGACGGTCTGGATCGGCTCGCCCGCCGGCGTTTGAAACTTGCCGTTGGGCGTCGCCGCCCCGCCGACAATGGCGACCTTGCGGAGGCTCATGGGCGCGGCCGGCAGCGATAGAGGCTGGTGGATTTCATCACGTGAACCGCCTCGCCCCGCTGGTTGCGGATTTCCCGGTCGAAGCTGACGACGCCGGTGTCGCCTTTGCTGGTGACCCGCTTTTCGGTCGGCGTCATGGCGACATGCAGGGTGTCGCCGTGCTTCACCGGCTTGTTGATGCGCCAGGCGTCCGTGCCGAGCATGGCGACGATGGTGCCGTCATTGACGCCGGACTGGCACATCAGCCCGCCGGCGATCGCGAGGACGAGGGGGCCGTGGGCGATGGGTTCGCCGTAGGGCTGCTGCTTGCAGAACTCCCAATCGACATGGGGCGCGTTGAAGTCGCCCGACAAGCAGGCGAAATTGACGATATCCGTGTTCGTGACCGTCCGCCGGGGCGTCAGGTAGGTCTTGCCGATTTCCCAGTCTTCGAAGAACAGGCCCTGGGCCTCGCGTTCAGACATGATGCGTCTCCCTATAAGCCCATCCGGCGGGCGATGACGTTGCGTTGAATTTCCGATGTGCCGCCGCCGATGGGGCCGACCCGGGCGTCGCGGAACATCATCTGCATATCCTGGTCGACGATGTAGCCGGCGCCGGCCATGATCTGCATCGCCATGTCGGCGACCTTCCAGTTGACCTCGGTGACGTAGGCCTTCGCGACGGCGTTCTCCATGATCGGGTCGAGGCCGGCGTCCAGCATCTGGGCGACCCGGAACATCTGGGCGCGCGCGGTCTGATACATGATCTGCATGTCGGCGAACTTGTGGCTGACGGCCTGGAATTTCCCGATCGGACGGCCGAACTGCTCCCGCGTCTTGGCGTAGTCCAGCGCGTGCTCCATGATCTTCAGCGTGTTGCCGACGCCGTTGGCGGCGAGGTTCAGCCGCTCGACGTTCAGACATTTCATCAGGCCATGCCAGCCGTCGTTCTCCGGCCCGATGATCCGGTCGGCGGGCAGGCGCACGTCCTCGAAGAAGCAGTGGTTGGCCTCGGTCGTATGGCGTCCGAGGGCGGAGAGCCGCTGGATCGTGACGCCGGGCAGCGTCGTATCAACCAGGAACATGCTGATGCCGTCATAGCCGCGCCCCGGCTTCGTCTTGGCGACGACGACCAGATTTTGCGCCACATGGGCCGCCGAGTTATAAATTTTCTGGCCGTTCAGCACGTAGCTGTCGCCGTCCCGCTTCGCGAAGCATTCGATGCCCGCGACGTCGGAGCCATGGTCCGGCTCCGACAGGCAAAGCGCGAGGCGCATGTCGCCGGCGATCACCTTGGGCAGAACTTCGCGCTTCATCGCGTCCGAGCCATGCATGGCGATATGCATGCCGGCATAGATGCAGGTGATGCTCCAGGCTTGGGCGATGCCGCCGTAGTGGTAGCCGAGCGCCTCCCCCAGCACCGCCAGATCCATGAACGAGCCGCCGAGCCCGCCGTAAGCTTCCGGGTAGACGATCCCGTTGATCCCTGCCTCCGCCAGCGCCTTGCATGCATCTGCCGGATACTCGCCCGCCGCGTCGAGCGCGCGGATCTTCTCCGGCGGCAGGACGCGGGCCAGCGTGCCGAGCACGCTTTCCCGTAGCAGTTTCTGCTCGTCGGTGAAGCCGAAAGTCAGATGCGGATCGGTCATGAGTTCAAGCTTTCGGATGGGTGATGTCGCGCAAGCGCGGCATGACGTCGGCGGCGAACCGCTCCAGTTGCTCGCCTCGCCGCTCATAGGGGCCGGCGAGATCTAGGGTGATGTGGCGCACGCCCGCGTCGAAGAAGTCGTGGATCGTCGCGGCCACGTCATCCGGCGCCCCGATGGCGCCGTAGCGCTTGGCGGCCGGGCGCATGTCCATGTTGTAGCGGGTGGAGAGGTGCCCGGCGGCCTCGTCGAGCGCCTGCTCGTAATTGTCCGAGACGCGCGCGAACAGGAGATGGCCCGTCCCGAAGGTCTCCAGCGCGCGGCCGGTCTCCTCGACCGTTTCGGCGATCGTCCGGATGCCGTCCCGGTACATGTCGGCGGTGATCGCATAGGAATGCCAGCCGTCGCCGATGCGCGCCGCCCGGCGGAGCGCCGGCTTCGACCGGCCGCCGCACCAGACCGGCGGTCCGCCCGGCTGGGCGGGGGCCGGGCGCATGTCGACCTCGTCGAAGGTCAGGAACCGGCTCGCATGGCTGACCTTTTCCCCGGACCAGAGCTTCTTCAGGACGCGGATGCCGTCGGATAGCCGGGCGCCGCGCTCCTCCCGTGGAATGCCGGAGACAGCGTATTCCTTGGGAAACTCCCCGCCGACGCCGACGCCGAAGATCAGGCGGCCTTCCGTCAGAAGATCGAGGGTCGAGACCTGCTTGGCCACCGGCGCGAAATTCCGGAGCGGCAACAGGTAAACCCCGACGCCGAAGGTCAGCCGGCGGCTGATGACCGCCGCCTGGGCGATCTGTTGCAGCGGGTCCAGAAACGGGATCGGCATGGAGATATGATCGCCGCACCAGAAGCTGTCGAAGCCCAGGCGGTCGACCTGCTGCACCATCTCGACCAGTTCGTCGATCCGGGGCAGCCAGGGGCCTTCGGCCGGCTCGCTCCGCCGGTGCATGGTGTTGACGCCGATCTTCAGAGCGGGTTCGAGCGGGAGCGCCATTGGCCTAAATCCTTCCGTCGATGACGCCAGCGCGTTTCAGCGCTTCGAGCGCGGCCTGGTCGAGGCCGAGAGCCTGGCTCAGCACGGCGCCGGTATGCTGGCCGAGCATGGGCGCGGCCACGGGATCAACGATGGGGGTGTCGCGGAAATCGAAGGGCGGCGCAATATTGGGGACCGTGCCGTCGCCGCTTGCGGCCGGGATGCCGCTCAGGCGGCCGCGCTCGCGGATTTCGGGCGCGGCGAACACTTCATCGAGACTGCGAACTTCGCCCGCCGGCACGCCGAGCGGCTGCATCTTGGCAAGCCAGGCGGCGCGGGTCTTCGTCTGGAAGATCGGCTGCATGATCGCCTTCAAGGCGTCCTTGTTGGCCGTGCGCTGCCGGCTCTCGGCATAGTCGGGGTGCTCGGCGAGATCGGGCCGTCCGAGCACGTCCCGGGCGAGGCGATGGAACGACCGGTCGTTGGCGCAAGCCAGATAGAACGGGCCGTCGGCCGCATAGAACACATCCGTCGGCGCGCTATCCCGGCTGGAATTGCCGAAGCGGTCCGGCACGACGCCGCTCATCAGGTAATTCATGGCATGGAAGCCGGACATCTGGACCGCCGTGTCGAACAGCGACGCCTCGACATATTGCCCGACGCCAAGCCGCTCACGGGCCAGCAGCGCGCCCAGGATGACGTTTGACGCCATCATCGCCGTGCTCATGTCCATGATCGCCGGGCCGGACCTGAGCGGATCGCGATCGGGCTCGCCGGTCAAGCTCATGAAGCCGCTTTCGGCCTGGGCGATCGGGTCGAAGCCAAGGCGGGCGGCCAGCGGCCCGACCCGGCCATAGGCGGACACGGCGCAATAGACGAGCCGGGGGTTCGCGGCGCGCAGGGTTTCGTAATCCAGGCCGAACCGCGCCATCACGCCGGCCGAAAAATTCTCGACGACCACATCCGCGGTCGCGGCGAGCGCGCGGGCGATCTCCTGGCCCTCGGGCTTCGTCAGGTCGAGCGCTACGCTTTGCTTGTTGCGGTTGGTCCAGACGAAGGGCGGTCCCATGCCGTCCTTTTGCGGGCCGAAGCCGCGAAAGTCGTCGCCGCGCCCCAGCTTCTCGATCTTGATGACCTCGGCGCCCATGTCAGCCAGAAACATCGTCGCCATCGGGCCGGCGATGAAATGGGTGAAATCCAGAATGCGCAGGCCGCCAAGCGCGGTTTCGGCGCCTTCGGGCCGCTTCCGTTGCGGCGGCAATGATGGCGCTGACATGCCTAGTTTCCCCCCATTCCGTCAATTGAATGACTGTTCATTCAATTCAGGCGCAGGAAATTTCAGTTGTCAACCGGCTGAATTCATTCAGTCGGCGAAGGCTTTCAGGATGGCTTTCGCGGCGAAGATCCCGGCGATGAGCGCGCCGACGAACCAGTAGACGGCGGCGACCCCGGCGCCCAGGGCGGGCAAGGCGCCGCCGGGGCAGAAGCCGGCGATGCCCCAGCCGACGCCGAAGAGCGCCGCGCCGCCGATCAGGCGGGCGTCGATCCGGCGATTGGCCGGCAGTTGAAACCGCGGTTCCGCCAGGGGCGCGGGCCGCGCCAGGACGATGCGGTAGCCGACGAACGTCACCGCCAGCGCCCCGCCCATGACAAACGCCAGGCTCGGGTCCCAGGTCCCGGCGATATCGAAGAAGTTCAGCACCTTCGCCGGATTGATCATGCCGGAAAGCGCGATGCCGAAGCCGAAGATCAACCCGATGCCGTAGAACAGGACAAAGCGCATGGGTTCAGCCGCCGAACACGTGGCGGACGGCATACACGGCCGCGCCTGCGGTCGCCATGAACGTCAGCGTCGCCGCGAGCGACCGGGGCGAGAGCCGGGCGAGGCCGCAGACGCCGTGTCCCGACGTGCAGCCCGAACCGAACGTCACGCCGAGGCCGACCAGGACGCCGCCTGCCAGCAGCATGGGCGTCCCTACCGGAACGGCGATCGTCGGCATCGCGCCCGTCACGGCGGCATAGGCGAGCGGCCCCGACGCCATGCCGAGCAACAAGGCGGCGCGCCATGACCAATCCTGCAAGCTCGCGGGCGTGAGAAATCCGGCGAGGATTCCCGTCGCGCCGAGAATGCGGCCGAAGCCCAACATCAGCAGCACGGCCGCGAGGCCGATCAGGCCGCCGCCGGCCAGGGCGCGCAGGGGTTCGAATTCGGTCGGCATCGGCTTCGGTCCCTTCAGGTGCGAATTCCGAGGAGGCTATAGAGCGGACAGATTCGGACGAGCGCAGTCAGGATCAGCACGCCGCCGACCGCGACCGCGCCATACATGAAAATCGGATCGGCGAAGAACGGCAAGCCCGCGCCGAGCGCGACGGCGATCAGGGCGATGCCCAGGATCAGGCGGAAGACCCGGTCGATGGTTCCAACATTCTTCATGGCGCTTGGCCTCCTTCAGGCGCGGCGACCGTCTGAGCGGCGGTCGGCCCGACTGAAGATGGGACCGCAGGCCGCGATCCGACTTGATTGAGATCAAGTAGCCGCCGGGATTTCGCCGGCATGGCGTCATGCCCGCGACAGGGACCCGGCAGGCAGTAGTGAGGCGCGTCCCGCTGGCTTATGCTGCCGCCTCGACGCCGGGAGCGACGCCGACTGAAGCATCGCCTCGGCCTGAAGGGAGATCGACGAGATGCGTGCAGTCGGATTGCGAGTTCATGGCGGGCCGGAAGTTCTGGAGATCGTCGATCTGCCGGAGGTTCATGCCGGACCGGGCCAGGTGCGCCTTCGGGTGCATGCGGCCGCGGTCAACCCAACCGATCTGATGGCCCGTAATGGCTCGCGGGCGGCGCAACAGCAGGCCGACCCGCCGCCCTATGTGCCGGGCATGGATGCCGCCGGGATCGTCGATGAAGTCGGCCCCGGCGTCACGACCGGCGTCAAGGTCGGCGACACGGTCATGGCGATGGTCGTGCCGAACGCCAGCCACGGCGCCTACCGGGAACAGATCGTGCTGAACGCGCGATCGGTCGCGCCGATCCCCGCCGGCGCGACCCTGGTCGAAGCGGCGACCTTGCCGATGAACGGCCTGACCGCGCGGCTGTCGCTCGACCTGCTTGAGCTGGCGCCCGGCCAGTCGCTGGCGGTCACCGGCGCGGCGGGGGCCTATGGCGGCTACATGATCCAACTGGCGAAAGCCGACGGCCTGACCGTGATCGCTGATGCATCCGACGCGGACCGCGATCTGGTGAAGCAGCTCGGCGCGGATATCGTCGTGCCGCGCGGCGACGATGTGGCGGCGCGCATCCGCGAGCATTTTCCGGACGGCGTCGACGGCCTGGCGGATGGAGCGGTGCTGAACGCGCTTGCGGTTCCCGCCGTCCGCGACGGCGGCGCGTTCACGGCCGTCCGCGGGTACAAAGGGGCGCCGGAACGAGGCATCCGGTTCACGACCACGTTCGTGCGCTCCTATGACGGCGAGTTCGAGAAGCTCGACCGGCTGCGCGAGCAGGCCGAGGCGGGCATCCTGACCCTGCGGGTCGCCCAGACCTACCCGGCGGCCCAGGCGGCGGAGGCGCACCGGCGGCTTGAAGCCGGCGGCACGCGCGGACGGCTTGTCCTCGAATTTTGAGGCGCCCGCGCGTTTCCGGCGTGAGCGACGCCGTGGCCCATAAGTTCGATCCGCGCTACCGGATTGTGTTCGGCGCGTGCCTGACGCAGTTCATCATCGTCGGGATGCTCTTCGCCTACGGCCTGTTCTTCGCGATATTCGAAAAGGAGTTCGGCTGGCCGCGCGCCGTGCTGTCGGGCTCGATCTCCCTGACTTTGCTCTCTATGGGGCTTCTGGCGGCCCTGGCCGGGCGCCTCAGCGATCTTTACGGCCCCCGGATCGTGTTGAGCGTGTCCGGCGTGCTCTATGGCTGCGGCGTCGCGGCGATCTCCCAGGTCAGCGAGCCCTGGCACCTGTTCCTGTTGTTCAGCGGCTTTATCGGCCTCGGCATGGCGACCCATGACGTGGTGACGCTCTCGACCATCGCCCGCTGGTTCGCCCGTCGACGGGGCGCGATGACGGGGATCGTCAAGGTTTCGACCGCGATCGGGCAAATCTGCCTGCCGGCGCTCGTCGCTGTCGTGATCGGGGCGCTCGGCTGGCGCGACGGGATCATGGCGATCGGCTTCGCGGCGTCGGCCCTGCTGCTGTTGGCGGCGCTGACCATGGACCTGCCGCCGGAAGCCGCAGCGCCGGCGCAAGGCGGTCCCCCCGTGGCGGCCGCGCCCGATTCCGTACCCTACAGTACGGCGGTCCGGACACGGGTCTTCTGGATGCTCTGCGCGGTCCAGTTCTTGTGTTTTCCGATCCTGGGCGCCGTGCCCCTGCATATCGTCGCCCACGGCGCCGATCTCGGCCTCGACGGCGCCGAGACGGCGGGCCTCGTCTCGACGATCGGCGCGGCGAGCATCGCCGGGCGGCTGACGGTCGGCGGCATGCTGGACCGGATCGGCGGGCGGCGGGCCTACCTGCTCGGCCTGACGCCGCTCGCCCTCAGCTTGCTGGCGCTGCTCGCGATCGACACGCCCTGGCCGCTGTTTGCGGCGATGGCGATCTATGGGTTCGGCCATGGCGGCCTGTTCACGGTGGTCTCGCCGACGGTTGCGGAATATTTCGGCCTCGCGTCGCACGGGGCGCTCTTCGGCACGGTCCTGTTCTTCGGCGCGTTTGGCGCCGCATCCGGCCCGATCATGACCGGCTTCATCTACGATCGGACCGGCAGCTACGCCCTGGCCTTCCTGATCCTGCTGGTTCTGGCCATCATCGGCCTCGCACTGATCGCCGCAATGCCGCGACGGCTTTGAATCTCCGGCGCGTGGTATTATATGCCCCCGGCGTCCGGTCGATCTCGATCGCGCGCCCCTGCCATTCACCCCCGCAGTTCGGAACAGCATAACCATGGCTAAAACGCCCGCCGCGCCCGCTCCCGCCGCCAAAACGCCTGCCGCCAAGGCGCCTGTCCAGCCGAAGGAAGCGAAAGCCGCCGCGCCGGAAAGCGCCGCCCCGACGCCAGCGGCGGCCGCCCCGGAAGCCGCGGGCGCCGCAGCCGACGCCGCCGCGCCCAAGAAAGCCGCGGGCGCGAGCCGGCCGATCAGCTATTTCTCCAGCGTCTCGACGCCGGAATATCGCCAGGGCTGGGCGGAAATCTTCGGCAAGAAGGATGCTGACGCCGCGCCGAAGGCGGCCGTCGGCAAACGCGGCCCAGCCCTGCCGGTCACCCTGGAGCTCGACGCCGACGCCCTCGACGCCGATCTCCGCGCGCGGCTGGAAGACCTGTTCCGCCGGCAGGCCAAAAAACAGCGCCTGAACTACGACAAGCTCGCCGCCAACAATCAGGTGACTTTGCGCATCTCCTGCGAGATATCCGACTGACGATCAGAGCGGCAAAGTTACGGTCTGTCGGCTGCTGAGCGAACGGGAGACGGCGCTGGTCCATTCCATATAGGCGACGCCGGTCGCGAAATCTGTGTGGGTAACCGCCTCAAGCCCGCGGATCGCGTTGATGAATTCCTCCTCGACGCGCCAGCCGCCGCGCTTGTCGGGCGCGATCTCGACCGGGGCGAGGTCAGCGTCGCCGCGCTTGCCGGCCGATAGGGCCATCTGCCCGCCGACAGGTTGGCGCAAGCGCAACGTGCCTTCGGTCCCGAAAATGTGCACGTCCGCCAGGTCCGGCGCATGGCCAAGCACGGCGGAGACGTTGAAGCGCATCTGCCCGCCCTGCGCCATCTCGCCGATCACGTCGATATGGTCGGGGATGGCCATGGCCGTGCGCGCGCCGGCCTCGTTCAGGCGATGGCGCACGACCGACTGGCCGACCGCCGCGACGGATTTCGCCGGCCCGACCCAGCGCATCATCGCCTCATACCAGATGCCCATGTTCATGATGTTGTCGCCGGATAGCGTCCGGTTCTGGCGCCAGTGCTGCGGGCCGGAGCCATTGGGGTAGGATCGGGCGGCCGCGACGCGGGCGTCGATGGCGATCAGTTCGCCGATATGGCCGCCGGCGATCATCTCGACGATCGTGCGGTCGAACGCGAGCGTATGGGGCGCGGGCACGATCTGGGCCGTCAGGTGCGGCGCCGCGCGGGCGGCCGCCAGCATCGCCTTCGCCTCATCATGGTTCATCGCCATGCGCGCTTCGCAGAGCACATGTTTGCCGGCAGCGAGCGCCGCGATCGTCATGGCCGCGTGGGTATAGGGCCAGGTGCCGATGCAGACGGCGTCGATGGCGCCGTCCGCCAAGAGGCTCCGCCAGTCGTCATGGACGGTCGGGATGCCGTGCGCCTCCGCGACCCGCCTGCCTGACGCAGGCGTGCGGTTGACCACGGCGACGATCTCGACGCCCTTTTGCTTCTGCAGCCCTGGAATGTGCAATTTCGTCGTGTTGCCGCCAGCGCCGATCACGCCGACCCGAATGGTTTCCGCCGTCATGGACTTTCCCCCTCCTGAGGCGGCATGGGCCGCCGGTTTTGCTTTGCGGGCAAGCCTACCGGCGCCGTCCGCCCGCGTCGACCGGTTGCTGGGTCGCGTGCCGGGCCGGCGTCCGGCGCCTGGAAGACAGAATGTCGCCTCGACCCGTCAGCGAACGCGAGGCATATGAAAGGCAGTTGCGGACAATCCTGTCATTCGGCGGACGGATATATGCGCGCGTGAAAGTCTCGGATCGGACTGGCGAAAAGCGGAAGGACACGGCGCCCGATTACGGCGCGCTCGTCCCTTCCCCGCGGCGCCTGGGGCGTTCGGCATGAAGGGGACCGCCGAGATCGCGGGCGGCGGCATCGCCGGACTGGCGGCAGGGGTCGCGCTGGCGCAGCGCGGGTGGCGCGTTCGGGTGCACGAGCAGGACGAAGCGCTCCGCATTCTCGGCGCCGGAATTTACATCTGGGAAAATGGACTGAAGGTCCTGGAGGCTCTGGGCCTCTATGACGCCGTCACCGCGGGCGCGCTCCCGGTCCTCCGCCGGGAGCGCCGGGACCGGTCCAACGCCTTGATTGGCGCGGAACCGTTCGGCGGCCCCGGCGCGCGTCTCTACGTGCCGCTGCGGGCGACCCTGTTGCATGCGCTCGCGGATGGCCTGGCGCGCGCGGGTGGAGAGATTGTCTTCGGCTCCAGAATAGCCAGCGCCGAAGCGAATGGCGTCGCGCGCTTTGCCGATGGACGTACGGCGCAAGCTGATCTGGTGATCGGCGCCGATGGCGTCGGCTCCCCGGTGCGCGACAGCCTCGGCCTGCTGAAATGGCGCCGTCCGGCGGATCAGTACGGCTATCGCATCATGATCCAGCGTCGGCCGGAGGAACTCATGACCCAGGCAGGCGCCAGCATCTGCGAGCACTGGAACGGGTCGCGTCGCCTGCTCTATGCGCCGGCGACGGCGGACCTTGCATATGTGCAGCTGACATCGGTCAAGGGCGACGCGTCGGCAGGCGCCGCCTATAACCGCGACGCCTGGCTGGAAACCTTTCCGCACCTGGACTGGATCATCGATCGTATCCCGGCCGATGGCCGCGGTGACTGGTTCGAATGGGTGCGCCTGCATGGCTGGTCGAAGGGCGCTGTCGCGGTCTTGGGCGACGCCGCGACGGCGCAACCGCCGTTTCTCGGTCAGGGCGGCGGGCTGGCGATGATGATGGCGCTCTCGCTCGCCTGCCACCTTGAGGCTGCGTCTTCGGTCGAGGCGGGACTGGCTGCCTGGGAAGCGCGGGAGAAGCGGTTCTGCCAGTGGATTCAGCAGGTCTCCTATTCCTATGGCCGTTTGGCGCTCGCGCCGGAATGGTATCGGATGCTGGCCCTAAAGGCCTTGAGCGCCAGCGATGTCTTGAAACGCAACACCGTTCGCGCCGCCGCAATGCGGGAACCGACAGGAACCCCCGGCGCCCCGGCGGTCGCCCAATAGGGCAAGGCGGCCGTTTCTCAGCCGTTCGACGGCGACCAATCGTAGGCCTTGGCGCATGCGCCGCCCATCAGCATGGCGCGATCGCTCGCCGAGAAGCGGTCGGTCTGGCGGAACGGCTCGACGCCTTGCTCATAGGTCAGAAGCGCCGAAGTCCGGGTCCAGTCCGTGCCCCAGAGGCAGCGGTCGACGCCCCAGGCGTCGACGATGCGGGTGATCGGGTCCCAGATATCGGGATAGGGGTAGGGCTGCTTGGAGAGCGTGCAGGCGCCGCTGATCTTGATCGCGACATTCGCGCGCCGGGCAAGGTCGAGCGCCCGCGGCAGGTCCGCGAAGGGCGCGTCCGGCGGCGGCGGCGTATAGGGCTGCTTCAGGCCGAGATGGTCGATGACGAAGCGCGTGTTCGGGTTGCCGTCGATGATCGCGGCGGCGTCCTCCAATATGCCCCAGCACTGGAGATTGACCGGTAGGCCGTGGCGCGCCGCGGCGGCGGCGATAATGCCGTGGCCCGGATAATCCGGCGGGCGCGGCGTCCCGTGGGTCATCATGATGCGGACGCCGACAGCGCCGGGCGTCTGTTTCCAGTCTGCGACGATGTCGCCGACGGCCGGGTCCGTCGGATCGACTGGCTTGATCAGGCCGAAGCGGCCCGGATGCGCTTGCTGGACCAGGACGGCATAGGAGGCGTCGAACTGGTACATGGAGAACGCCGAAATCAGGATCGCGCCATCGACGCCGACCCGGTCCATCGCCTGGACCATCTCGTCGCCCGTGACGTGATCCGGCCAGTTCGGCGTGTTGGCCCAGGGCCGCGCCGGCGTATTGGCCGCATATGCGTGAACCTGTGAATCGATGATCGCCATGGCGCCGCCTCCTTCGCTTGCTGGCCGGAAGCCATTGGAAGCGCTGGCGGCGCGGGTGTCCAGCCGCGCGCGCCCGCCGCCCGGAGCCATCAGCGCCTGCGCCGGCCCGCTCAAAATAAAATCGCGTTCATGCAATTATCCGGGAACATTCCAGCGATCTCTGCGTTGTCGCACTTGAGGAGCAGCGCTGGCTGTGCATTGCAGGCAGGCGCTCAGACACCTGGAACTGGAGCGTATCATGAATTTATTCGCCAAAATCGCAATCGGCGCCATCGCCCCGTTGATGCTGGGCGCCTGCGCCTCGGCCATGTATCCGAGCGCGACCATCGCCGACATGTCGTCGCCCGACCAAATCACCATCCGGCACCATGTGGTCGACAGCGGCGGCGCGCAGTCCATGGCGCAGAAGCACTGCGGCTATCGCATGGCGAAGCTGACGAGCCGCGCGCTCGAAACTTCCTTCCCGGACACGAACCTGTCGCAATACGCCTGCGTCGCGAAAAGCGCCTAGATCGAACCAGCCTCGGGCGGAAACGCCTGAGACTGGATGACTGGATCGATCTCTGAAGTTGGAGCGAGGCGCGTCCGCCCGGATGCGCCTCGCTTTTTCATGATGAGAGCGACTACGCAGCCCTGATCCAGACCGCCGTGTCGTGATAGACCGCGCCGCCGACCGGGCTGCCGGGCTCCGCGGAGGTCAGCACATTGATGCCGACGCCGGTTTCGAACGCGGCGTTCGGCCAGATGGATTCGACGATCACGACGCCGGCATTGGTCGCTTCCGTCACCTTCAGGCGCAGCACCGTCTCGCCGCGCTCGTTGCCGACCCGGATGCGCTGGCCGTCGCTCAGGCCAAGGCGCGCTGCGTCGTCGGCGCGCATTTGCAGCGTCGGCCGCCCCTCCCGGGCCTTGGACGTCGGCGTTTCGGTGAAGCTGGAGTTCAGGAAGCTACGCGCCGGGCTGGTCGCCATGCGGAAAGGCTTAGCGACGTTCGCGTTGTCGATCACGTCCCAATGGTCTGGCAGGGTCGGCATGTCGTCCGGCGCATGGCCGCCGAAGCCTTTGGGGCCGGGCAGGGACCAGTCGGCGCGGAAGTGGAATTTCCCGTCGGCATGGGCGAACCCGTCCAGATAGTGCGCCCGCTCGAACGGCGGCTGCACGTCGAACCAGTTCTCCGCCTCCAGGCGGTCGAGGCCCTTGCGGTTCGAAGCTTGCAGCGTCGCCTCGATGAGCGCGCGCGGGCTCATCTCGAAGCCCGGGTGCCGGGCGCCGAGGCGCGCCGCGAGCGCCACGATCACCTCGTGGTTGGAGCGGCATTCGCCCGGCGGCGTCACGACCTGCAGGCCATGGAGGATGTGCTGGTGGCCGCCGCCCTGGTAGAGGTCGTCATGCTCCGTGAACATGGTCGCCGGCAGCACGACGTCCGCCATCTGGGCGGTCTCGGTCAGGAACTGTTCGTGGACCACGGTGAACAGGTCTTCCCGGAGGAAGCCTTGCCGGACGCGGGTATGGTCCGGGGCGATCATCATGGGGTTGGTGTTCTGGATGAACAGCGCTTCGACCGGCGGGCCGCCCTTCAAGGCGCCCGCGTCGCCGGTCAGGATTTCTCCGATCCGGGCCTGGTCCATCAGCCGGACCGTCGGGTCGCGGACGTCCAGGCCTTCGATCAGGGTCTTGTCCCAGGCGAAGATGGCGCCGTTATTGTGGAAGGCGCCGCCGCCTTCATGGCGCCATGCCCCGGTGACGGCGGGGATGCAGCTTGCCGCATGCATGGCGACCGCGCCGTTGCGCTGGCGCGTGAAGCCATAGCCCAGGCGGAAGAAGGTCCGCCGGGTTTCGCCGATCGCGCGGGCGAACGCTTCGATATCGGCGACAGGGGCGCCGGTGATCCGGCTGGCCCAGGCGGGATCGCGGGTTTGCAGATGCGCTTCCAGCGCCTTCGGCGCATCGGTGAACCGGTTCAGATAGTCCCAGTCGGCAAAGCCGTCGCGGAACAGCACATGCATGACGGCGCAGGCGAGCGCGGCGTCGGTGCCTGGGTTCACGCGCAGGAAAATATCGGCTTGCTTCGCTGTGCCTGTTTCATAGACATCGACGACGGCGATGCGCGCGCCCCGGTCCTTTCGCGCCTTGATCGCATGGGTCATCACGTTGACCTGGGTATTGACCGGATTGGTGCCCCAGATCACGACGAGGTCGGACTTCGCCATCTCGCGCGGATCGGCGCCCCGCAGCGCGCCCGTCCCGGCGATGAAGCCCGTGAATGCAAGCGCGGTGCACACGGTCGAATGCTGGCCGGAATAGCGCTTGGCATGGCGCAGGCGGTTGATCCCGTCACGCATGACCAGACCCATGGTGCCGGCATAGTAATAGGGCCAGATCGCTTCCGGGCCGGACTTCGCCTCGATCGCCAGGAAACGCTCGGCGATCAGGTCGAGCGCCTCGTCCCAACTGGCCTGCCGGAACTCGCCGCCGCCCTTCGGCCCGACGCGGATGAGCGGATGCAGCAGGCGGTCCGGGTGATGGGCGCGTTCGGCATAGCGGGCGACCTTGGCGCAGATCACGCCATCGGTATAGCTGTTGCCGGCCGCGCCCCGGACCCGGCCGATGGTCGAGCCGTCCAGGCGCTCGATTTCCAGCGCGCAGGTCGATGGGCAATCGTGCGGGCAGGCGCTGTTGCGGATCTCGATCGATTGGGGGGCGGAATCGGGCACGCGGGCGGTCCTCCGGCAAGGGTAAAGCCTTCGGAGAGTGCCGCGTCATGCGGCTGAGAGCAAGCGCTGCCCCGGTTTCAGGCGGCGCGGACGCCAGCGCGCTGCGGCGGTTTGATGGCGAGATTGACCGGCAGGCGCAAGGTCGCGACGAAGCCGCCGCCGTTGCGATTGGCCAGTTGCAGATCGCCGCCATGGCGGTCCGCTGCGAGCCGGGCGATCGGCAGGCCGAGGCCGAGGCCGCCATGGGCGCGGTCCAGGCCGTTCTCCGCCTGGCTGAAGGGCTGCATCAGCCGGGGCAGGTCCTGTTCGAGCGCGCCCGGCCCCTGGTCCGAAATCGAGATCGCGATCATGTCGTCATCGGTCGCCGCAAAAAGTTCGACGACGCCGCCGAAGGGGGAGAATTTGACGGCGTTGGCGACCAGCGCCGCCAGAGCCGATCGCATCACCTCGGTATCGAACGGGATGCGGATCGGCGCGTTGAGGGGGCGGACATTGATCGCGATGGCGCGGGCGTCGGCGGTCTTGCGGAAGCGCTTCGCCGCGTCCTCAAGCAAGCGCTCGATCGAGGCATGGCTGGGCTTCAGGGGCCGCAGGTTGGCTTCCAGGCGGGACAGCAGCAGCATCTGGTTCACCTGATCCAGCAGCTCGTCGCCCGATTGCCGGATGTCCCTGGCGAATTCCAGATAGCCCTTGGCGCCGATCGGGCCGAGGAGTTCGCTGGTGATTGCGTCGGCGAAGCCGATGACGCCGTTCAAGGGCGTGCGCAATTCATGGCACAGCGTCGCGAACAACTGGCTTTTCACCAAGCTCGCCGCCTCGACTTCCGCCTTGGCGGCGCGCAGTTGTTGCTCGATGGCCGAGGACCGCAGGAGATAGCGCACCTGGTGGCCCAGCAGCGACCATTGCACGGGCTTTGGCACGAACGACGTCGCGCCGACCTCGAACGCGGTCTGGATCGAAGCTTCATCCTCCAGTCCCGTCGCCATCAGGACCGGCGTCGCCGCCAGATCGATGTCCGGTTTCCGACGGATCCGCGCGCAGACCTCAAAGCCGTTCAGGCCCGGCATCATCACGTCCAGAATGACCAGCGCCGGGCGCTTCTCCTGGAACAAGGCGATCGCCGCGTCGCCATCCTCGGCTTCGATGACGGCATATCCTTCGTTGCCCAGCGCCTCGCTCGTCAGCAGGCGTTGGACCGGGTCGTCGTCGGCGACGAGGATCAGGGTGTTAAATGGCATGGGTCACCCGCGAGCCTGTAGCGTTTCGAGCGCGAGCGTCAGATCTTTGAACGCGCGGTTGAGGTCGCTTGCGGCGGCGCGCGCGCCGCCGATATCGCCCGCGCGCGCCAGCGCTTCGACATCTGCGAGCATGCCCGGCAGTTCCGCCGAGCCGACATTGCGGCTGGCGGACTTGAGCGCGTGGGCATGGCGGCGCGCAGCTTCGATGTCGCCGTCTTCGACGGCGGCCTGCAGCTTCGCCGCCAGGTCGGGCGACGACTGCAAATAAATCCCGACGACCCGCTGGACCATGCCTTCGCCGTCCTTGCTGAGCTTGCGGATGGCCGCGAGCGTCGCTTCATCGACGATCCGGCGCGCGTCGGCAGGCCGGACCGGCGCCGGCGCCGGTTTGCTGCGGACGGTCGGCTCTGGCTTCGGCTGAACGGTCGGCGCTTTCTGGACGGGCGCATCGTCCTCCGCATCGTCGCCATGACGGCGCAATTCGGCGAGCAGCGCTTCGAGGGTCACGGGCTTCGCCAGGAAGCCGTTCATCCCGGCCGCGCGGCAGGCGCGCTGGTCCTCATCGAAGGCGTTCGCGGTCAAGGCGATGATCGGGATCTCGCCGACCGCATCTTCCTGCTCCCGGATCTGACGGGTCGCCTCATAGCCGTCCATGATCGGCATCTGGCAATCCATCAGGATCATGTCGAAGCGTTCGGCTCCGGCCTTGTCGGCGGCCGCCAGGCCGTTTACCGCCACTTCGACCGTGCAGCCGAGCTTCTCGAGCATGCCGCGCGTGATTTCGATGTTGACGGGGTTGTCCTCGGCCAGCAGCACCTTCAGGCCGAGATCGGCGCTGACCTCGACAGCTTCGCTCGCCTGCCCGGTCGCCTGCCGCAGCATGGTCAAAAGGTCGATTTCGCGAACCGGCCGAAGCAGGGCCCATTCCGCCATGTTTTCGATCGACTGCGGCAATGCGGGCCCGCCGAAGGCGGAGACCACCGCGAGGCGCGGCCGATCCGGGAGTTCCGTCAGGGCCGCGCCGAGCGCGGTCAGCGCATCGGCCGTCTGGGCTTCGGCCATGATCAGGGTCAGGTCCGGGAATGTGCGATCCCTGAGCGCCGCCGCCGCCGCATCGGGATGATCGACGATGGCGACCGGCACGCCAAGGCGGGCGAGCCGCTCCGCGAGGCTGGTCCGGTCGGAGCCGGGATGCATGGCGATCAGGGTGCGGGCTTCGGGGAAATGCGGCGCGTCGACGACCGATTGCGCGCTCGTCGCGATCCAGAAGCGGAAGGTCGAGCCTTCCCGGCTGGTCTGCGCCAGTTCGACGTCGCCGCCCATGCGGCGCGCCAGATCGCGCGCGATCGCAAGGCCCAGGCCGACGCCGCCGAAGCGCCGGCTCATGGAGCCGTCGCCTTGCTCGAAACGACGGAAAATCCGGCTTTGGGCCTCTGGCGCGACGCCAGGCCCCGAATCCCGGATATCGACGATGAAGCGGCCGGCCGTTTCGCCGTCCTTCGCCGATGCAGGCGCCCATTCGGCGCTGATGTGGACGCCGCTCTGATCCGTGAACTTGATCGCGTTGCCGACAAGATTGACCAGGATCTGGCGGACGCGAGCCGCGTCGCCCAGCGCCAGGCGCGGCAGGTCCGGGGACGGCGCGCTCGCCAGGCGCAGTTTCTTGCTGTGCGCGGCCGGTCCGAAGGCGACCGCCACATCGTCGACGACGCGCGTCGGATCGAACGGCTCGGACGCCACATCCATGCGGCCGGCTTCGATCTTCGCGAGGTCGAGAATGCCGTTCAGGATGTCGAGCAGCACTTCGCCGGACGCCCGGATCGTGTGCGCATACTGCGATTGGCGGATCGAAAGGCCCATGCCCAGGAGCATGTCCATGGCGCCCAGAATGCCGTTCAACGGCGTC
Organism: uncultured Alphaproteobacteria bacterium; assembly: GCA_937891825.1. Lineage (GTDB taxonomy): Bacteria > Pseudomonadota > Alphaproteobacteria > Bin95 > Bin95 > VMCJ01. The sequence continues at coordinate 23,071 of CALAHN010000082.1, read as the reverse complement.
CGGATCTCATGGCTCATCTTGGCGAGGAAGTCGGACTTCGCTTCGCTTGCCCGGACGGCTTCGGCGCGGACGCGCTCGGCCTCGGCCAGCGCCTTCTCCATCTTCTTGAAGGAGGTTCTGATTTCAGCGAGCCGCGTTTCCGCTTCCTGATCGAAGCGGTAGCGGCGGCTTTCAAGCTCGATATCCCGTTGGCGAAGATCGCCGGAGAGCCGGTTGACCGCGGCCGCGACTTCGTCCGCGGCGCCCGATCCATAGCGCCCCAACTGGGGATAGGCGACCGAATTCGCCGCGACCAGGTCGTCGCGCAACTTGATGAACGGCTGCTTCGCCGCTTCCGCCCGCCGGACCAGCAGATAGAACGTCACGATCCAGCTCAAGCTGACGGCGACGATGCTCGCGGCCAAGGCTTGGATGGCGTCGGGCGGCACGGGCAGAAACCCGAGCCAGGCGGCGACGCTGGGCGCCGCGGCCGCGCCAATGGCGCTGCAGAAGAAGATGCTCATCAGCGCGAGCGCGATGGTGCTGGCCCGAATTTGACGCCGCTCCGCGGGCGGCCGCCGGCGCGGCAAGCCGAGAGTCAGCGGAGCGCTTGGAGCAGCTGCAGGATCGGCGTCTGTCAGGGCGGCGTCGGTCATGCCTGTCCATCGATTGTTGGGCAGTTCGGCCCAGGTTCATGCATTCATACGAACACAATGATGCCCAGCTCCCCTTAAAATGCGGCTAAAACAGGTCCATAAAGCGTGGCGGTAAATCGGCTTTGGCAAATGCGGCCGCTCCGCCTATCGTTGGCCCGATCAATCAGAGGATTGCGCCGCCATGCCCCGTTTCGCCGCCAACCTTTCCATGATGTTTCAGGAGATGCCGTTCCTGGACCGCTTCGCCGCCGCCGCCGCCGCCGGCTTCAAGGGCGTCGAGTTTCTGTTCCCCTATGAGTTTCCGGTCGATGAGGTCGTGGGCGCGGCGGCCGGCGCGGGCGTCGAAGTCGTGCTCTTCAATCTCCCGCCCGGCGACTGGACCAAGGGCGAACGCGGGTTCGCGGCCCTGCCCGGCCGCTCGCCGGAATTTCAGGCGGCCCTGGAGACAGCGATCCCCTTTGCCGAAGCGCTCGAGTGCAAGCGCCTGCATTGCATGGCGGGCATTCCGGCCGCGACGGCCGACCGCGCCCTCTGCCGGTCCGCATATGTCGCGAACCTGAAACATGCCGCAGCGCGTCTCGCGCCGCTCGGCATCGATGCGCTGATCGAACCGATCAACACCCGCGACATTCCCGGATACTTCATCAACCGCCAGCAGGAAGCCCACGATGTCGTGGCGGATGTCGGCGCGGCCAACGTCAAGGTGCAGATGGATTTCTACCATATCCAGATCGTCGAAGGCGATCTGGCGATCCGCGCCCGGGCGCATATCGGCGGCGTCGGCCATATCCAGATCGCCGGCGTGCCCGAACGCCATGAACCGGACGTCGGGGAGATCAACTATCCCTTTATCTTCCAACTCCTGGACGCCCTTGGCTACGAAGGCTGGATCGGCTGCGAATACCGGCCGGCAGGCGAAACCCTGCCCGGATTGAAGCGCTGGGGCGCCGCCTACGGGCTTGGCTGAGCGCGCGCAATGAAAAACGCCCCGGAAGCTTTCGCTTCCAGGGCGTTCTGTCGGGACCGGCTCCCTGGCGGTCGCCAGGGCTCGGCGTCAGCGGGTGCGACGGCGGCGCATAGGCTCCACGCGCTCGCCGGGTTCGGCGTTTTCCTGCAGGAAGCGGCGGCCGCGGATCTGGCGTTCCGCGGTAAAGCCTTCGCACTTGACCGGGCCGCAAACGCAGGTGAATGGCCGGAACAGTTCGTCTTCCGTTTGCTCGTAGTTCATGGTGACCCAGTCGCCCGGCGCAATCGGCAGCCGCGCCGTAAACGTGCGCGTCGCCATATCGACGTCGCAGTTCGCGTCGCACCGATGCAGGATCTTGCCCATGAAGAATGGGTCGTGCAGATAGAGGCCGGGCTCCACCTGGAGCGTGAACAGCGTTATCTCCGCGCTGTAAAATCCGGTGAAGCGGAACACGATATCGCCGGGGGAGAAGGGCGTGAGCGCGACGACGCCTTCGCCGACATTGTCGCCGATGGCCTTGATGTCGAAACGCTCACGGGTTGGTTCGTGCTCAAAGGAGGGCACGGCCTCCGGATAGAATCGCGTCACTTGCGCAGCAGCGTTTCGCTGACGATGGACTTCGGGGAGAACCAGTCCTCGACCGTCTTGATCACGGTCGCGGCGTCGAAGTCCTTGCACGAGAACACGTCGAGATACATGTCGCGCGCTTCGTCATTGGTGTGAATCGTGATGGCGCTCGTCTGGATGAGCTGCACGGCCGAGATGCCGACCTCGTCGCCGCCGCCAAAGCGTTCGACGAAGGGCTCGCCAAAGGGAACCATGTCGATGCGAACGACCATGTCCTTGCAGAACTCGGCGATCTTCGACTTTTCCAGCAGGGCCGGGTTACAGCCGCCTGCGGTGAGAATAACGTGCTTGCCGTAATGCTTGACGCCGTCGACCAGAATTCTCTTGTAAGGCATCGGGGATGGATCCTCCTCCCGTTGAAATGCGAAATCGAGGTGTGCGGCGAGCCGCAACACGCCTTTCGGATAGGAGGTTGGGGAGACGGCTCAGCCGGTCTTGCGCTCCAGCCCCTTGGGGCGAACGCTATATGAGCAACTTCAGAATAATCTGCAAGCGGAAAAATAGCCAGCCCTGAAACATTAGAAAAACGGCGAATTTGTGCGAGTTTTCGACGCCAGATCGACGGCGCGGCAAGGGCTGGCGCAGCGCGCGCGGGCCGATTAGGCTGAACGCTGAAACGGTGCGGCATAGACAGCGCCGAGATGGAGGATCGCGCCCATGAACATGCGCAAGCTGACCCAGGACCAGAAGGACTGCTGGGCCATCGACGGCTATCTGCATCTGCCCGGCATCTTCGACGCGGACGAGGTCGCAGCCCTCGCGGGCGATATCGACGCGCTTCGCGCCAGGCCCGGCTGGGAGCCGATGTCGGGCATGCTGCCGCGCGGGCATTACGGGTGGGTCGAGCGGAACCCGGACCTCGACCCGGAAGCTTTCATGGACCGGCGCGATGTGCTGCCCTACGGCCAGCGCTTCATCGACCTGATCGACCGGCCAGAGGTCTTCGATCTCGTCGTCGATATCATGGGGCCGGATATCCTGTTCAGCATGTCCCAGGCGATCGTGCGCCCGTCGACCCGGGATTTCCCGGGCTACACCCATACGGACGGCGGCGAGGCGCTCCGGCGCATTCGCGTGACCGAGACCAGCCGGCCGCTCGCCATGAAGGCGCTGTATCTCCTGTCTGACGTGACGGACGACGACGCCGGCGCCTTCACGGTCTATCCCGGCAGCCATTTTCGGCCGTTTCCAGCCGACCGCGATCCGCCGCTCGGTCCGCATAGCCCCGGCTGCGTGCAGTTGAAGGGCAAGGCCGGCGATTGTTTCCTCTTTCCGCACGCCCTCTGGCATGGGCCGGCCCCGAACCATTCCGGCAAGGCGCGGAAGACGCTGCTCTACAATTACTGCCAGCTTTTCCTGCGCGCCTATGATTTCGGCGCGACGCCGACGCAGTATTTCGACCGCTGCACGCCGCGCCAGCGCCGCCTCCTCGGCGACCTCGGCCATGATTGGCGGCCGGGCGATTTCTTCTATGTGCCGCCCGACCAGGAAGCCGTGATCTACGGCCGCGCCTAGCGCCCGGCCTATCAGCGGGAGGCGCCTATGCCGCGCATCATCGACCTTTCGACGCCGATCCGCGCCGGCCATTTCCGCTGGCCGACGGAGCAGACCCTGTCCAAAAGCTTCGCCAGGGGCGACTTCGCCCAGGCGACGCGGATCAGCGTCTCCTGCCATGCCTTCACCCACATGGACGCGCCCCGGCATTTCGATCCCGAAGGCTACACGACCGACAGTTTGAAGCTGGAGCAGACCATCGGCCCGGCCGCCGTGGTCGATATCTCCGGCGTAGGCGCGAATGCGCCGATCCGGGAGGCGGATGTAGCGGCGGCGGGGGCGCATATCCGCGAAGGCGATATCGTGCTGCTGCGCGCCCGCTGGGACCTTCAGGAAAGCATCGAGACGCCGGAATTCTGGACGCGCGCGCCCTGGGTCGAGGCGGACGCGGCCGAATGGCTCTACGGGCGCGGCATCAAGGCGATCGGCTACGATTTTCCGCAGGATTATTGCATCCGCAATCTCGTGCTCGGCGACCGCACGCCGGCTGTCGAGGAAAACGTGACCCACATGATCCTCTTGAAGCGCGGCGTCATCATGATGGAATATCTCTGCAACATGAGCGCCATCCAGGGCGCCCGCTGCATGGTCTACGCGCTGCCGCTCAAGGTGCCGGACGCCGACGGCGCGCCGTCGCGCATCATCGCCATCGAAGAGGATTGATCCGGGCATGCAGGTCAGCGGCTACGCAATCGACATTCTGGTGACCGGCTTTCCCGGCAAGTCCGTCTGCCATGGGGCGCTTGGGTGGAGCTCCATCGTGCTGATCCGCCACGGCGACCGGTTGGCATTGATCGACGTCGGCGCCTTCGGCCACAGGAAGCTGTTGCTCGCCGCATTGGCGGAGCGTGGTCTGAAGCCCGGCGACGTGACCGACGTGCTGTTGACCCATTCCCACTACGACCATGCGCTCAACTGGGTGCTGTTCCCCAAGGCGAGGACCGTCATCGCGAAGGTCGAGATGGACTGGGCCCTGACCGTGCCCTGGGGCGAAACGCCGGTGCCGGAGCTCTATGTCAGGGAACTGAACCTGATGCCGAGCCTGGCGCGCGCCGAGGATGGCGACGAAGTCTTTCCCGGGATCACCATGCATCTGGCCCCCGGCCACACGCCCGGCTGCGTCGCCTTCAAGCTGGCGGGGCCGGAGCATGACGTGATCTTCACAGGCGACGCCGCCAAGAACCGGGTCGAATTGATCAGCCGCGAAACCGACATGACCTATGACGCGGCGATCAGCAGGGCGTCGATCGCAATGATCTGGGACCTCTGGACCGCCCGGCCCGGCGGCATCGTCGTGCCGGGCCATGATTTGCCGATGGCGCTCGACGATCGGGGCAAGCCGAAATATCTGGGCGAGCGCGAAGCTGCGATTTCCGCCTGGTACGGCGATACGCTGGAGCAGACGACCATCATCAACCTCGTGATCTGACAAGGGAGAAACCATCATGACTGGCATCAAACGGGCGACATCGCCGGCGGCGCCGGAGCCTCAGCCGAAAACCTGGTCGAACTGCCTCGTCGCGGGTGGCATCGCCTATATCGCGGGCCAGGTCGCCCGCGTGCCCGAAGCTGAAGGCCCGCTCGACGATTACCAGCAGGCCAGGATCATCTTCGGCAAGATCAAGGGCCTCGTTGAAGCGGCCGGCGGCCAGATGTCCGATGTCGTGAAGGTGACGATCTTCGTGACCGACATCCGTCGGCGCGAACAGGTCTGGCGCGCCCGGGCGGAGTTCTTCTCCGGCGACTTCCCGGCCTCGACCCTGGTCGAGATCTCGAAGCTCGCCGAGCCGGCATTGACCGTCGAGATCGAGGCTGTCGCCCATATCGGCGCCTCCAAGGGCTGATATGGATACGGCCCGGATCCGCCAGAATTTTCCGGCGACGGCGCGCTGGACCTATCTCGACACGGCGTCGACCGGGCCGCTGCCGCGGTCGAGCAGCCAGGCCGCCCAGGCGTTTCTGGCGGATGCGGAGGTCAATGCCCGCTCGAACGCGCTTTGGCGGGATGGGCTGGACCGGGCGCGGGCCGGGTTCGCGGCGCTGATCCGGGCCGACGTCTCCGACATCGCCTTCACCAAGAATGCGACCGAGGGCGTCAACATCGTCGCCGCCGGATTGGGCGCGGCGCCGGGCGACAATGTCGTGCTCTGCGGCGTGCTGGAGCATCCGGCGAACATCACGCCCTGGCTGGCGCTCCGGGCGAAGGGCGTCGAACTCCGGCTGATCGCGCCCGACCGCCAAGCGATCGACGCCGACGCCGTCGCTGCGGCGGTCGATAGCCGGACGCGCGCCGTCGCGGTCTCGACCGTCACTTTCATGCCGGGCTTCCGCACCGACCTCGCCCCGATCGCCGCCGCCGCGAAGCGCCATAACGCGCTGCTGCTGGTCGACGCGACCCAGTCCGTCGGCGTGCTCCAGACCGATGTCGGCGCGATGGGCGTCGACGCGCTGGCGACCTCGACCCACAAATATCTGCTCGGCGTCTACGGTCAGGGCTTTCTGTATCTAGCGCCCAAATGGGCCGATCGGTTGGCTGCGACCTTCGTCGCGACGGCCGGGTATCGGGACCCGGGCGCGCATCCGGCGGCGTCCGGCTTCGACTGGGCCGAGACCGTGGGCGCGCGCCGGTTCGAAACGGGCCATGCCTTCGCCTCATCGGCGATTGCGGCCGCGTCGCTCGACCTGCTGCTCGCCGCCGGTCCGGCAGCGATCGAGGCCCATGTCATGCACTTGGCGGACGATCTGGCGCGGGGCCTCAGCGCGCTCGCCTGGCCGGTCAACCGGGACCCCTTCGGCCAGCCCCAAAGCCAACTCGTGACGCTGGGCGCGATCGCGGACGGCGATCTCTATGCCGTCGGCGATCCGGCGTTGCAGCGGCTCTCCGCGGCGCTGGACGAAGCGGGCGTCCGGCATTCGGCCCGGCGCGGCGCCCTCCGCTTCGCATTCCATCTCTTCAATGACGCCAGCGACGTGGCCGCCGCGCTGGCGGTCGCGGAAGCCGTGCGGCGAAGCGAAAAGCGGCCGCCCGCCGCCTGACGCTTGCTTGAGCATGGCGCGTCCAAGTGGACGCGCCATGCACTAAGATTGGTTTGATCTAGGCGGCGGCCCGGCTCGTCGCTGCGGCATCCTCCAGCATCATGGCGGCGGCCTTTTCGCCGATCATGATGATCGGGGCGTTGGTGTTGCCCGAGACCAGTTGCGGCATGATCGAGCCGTCGGCGACGCGCAGCCCCTCGATGCCGCGCACCCGGAGGCGCGGATCGACGACAGCCATGCGGTCGCCGTCCGGTCCCATCTTGCAGGCGCCGACGGGATGATAGACCGTCGCGCCGGTGCGTAGCGCGAAATCCAGCAGTTCGTCGTCGCTCTGGCAGTCGTCGCCGGGCGTGATCTCGAATTTCACATAGGGCGCGAGCGCCGGCTGCATCACCAGCTCGCGCGCGATCTTCAGGCCGCCGATCATCGCCTGCTGATCCTCGTATTCCTTCAGGAAATTACAGACGATCCGGGGCGGCGCCATCGGGTCCGCCGACTTGATGTGGACGAAGCCCCGGCTTTGCGGGCGCAACTGGCAGGGCGCGCAGGTCATGCCCGGCTCCTTCTCCAGGGCGCGGGTCTTGATGTCGGTGATCGAGGCATGGGCGATGTGGAACTGCACATCCGGCGTCTCGAGCTCCGGCCGGGTCTTGACGAAGCCGTGGACGACGCCCGCGGGAAAGGTCAGCAGGCCGCGCCGGGCGAACGCATATTTCATCACCTCGCCGACGAGGCGAATGCCGCGGCTGTCGTTGTTGATCGACAGGTTCTTGGTCAGCCGCCACATCGGCCGGGACAGATAATGGTCGTGATGGTTCTCGCCGACGCCCGGCAGGTCATGGATGACATCGACGCCAAGGCCCTTCAGCAGGTCGGCCTGGCCGACGCCCGAAAGCTCCAGGATTTGCGGAGACTGGATGGCGCCGGCCGAGAGCACGACCTCGCGCCCGGCCTTGAACTGGTGGATCTGGCCCTTCTGGTTGACCTCGACGCCGATGCAGCGCTTGCCCTCGAACAGCAGGCGCGTGACATGGGCTTCGGTCTCCAGCCGCACGTTCGGGCGCTGCAGGGCCGGCGCCAGATAGGCCTTGGCGGCGGACCAGCGGCGGCCCTTCTTCTGGGTCACCTGATAATAGCCGAAGCCTTCCTGGGTGGCGCCGTTGTAATCGGGATTGCGCGGATAGCCTGCCTGCTCGCCAGCGTCGATCCAGGCGTCGAGCAGGACGTGATGGCTCGGCATGTCCATGACGTTCAAGGGGCCGCCGGCGCCGCGCAATGCATCGCCGCCGCGCTCGAAATTCTCCGATTTCCGGAAATAGGGCAGGCATTGCTCGAACGACCATCCGGAGCAGCCAAGCTGGGCCCAGTGGTCGTAGTCCTGATGCTGGCCGCGAACATAGAGCAAGCCATTGATCGAGGACGAGCCGCCGATCACCTTGCCGCGGGGGATCGGGATCTTGCGGTTATGGGTGCGGGCTTCCGGCTCGGAATCGAACCGCCAGTTCAGGCCGGGCATATCCAGCGTCTTGGCGTAGCCCACCGGAATATGGATCCAGATATTCCTGTCCTTGCCGCCGGCCTCCAGCACGAGCACCTGATGCTTGCCGCTTTCCGAAAGCCGGTTTGCGATCGCGCATCCAGCAGAGCCTGCGCCTATGACGATAAAGTCGAACGTCTTGTCGCTCATATGTTTGAGCCTCCCCCGAAGAGGCCCATCATGCTCTACCTTCCCGATCGAGATCAACTGAGCCGGCGCGGTCCGTCGAGCGGGTCCCGCCGATCGACCGCGACGGCGAGCGCGAGGCCGAGGCCGATCTGCAGGGTGAGCATCGCCGTGCCGCCATAGGAGACAAAGGGCAGGGGAACGCCGACCACCGGCGCCAGGCCCATCACCATGGCGATATTGATGAAGACATAGAGGAACAGCGTCGTGGCGACGCCAAGCGCCGTCAGCCGGCCAAAGCGGGATTCGGCCTTCAGGCCGATCCGGTAAAGCCGGCCGATGACAATGGCGAACAGGATCAGCACGAAAATGCCGCCCGCCAGCCCAAGCTCTTCGCCGAGCATGGTGAAAACGAAGTCCGTATGCTTTTCTGGCAGGAAGGACAGATGCGCCTGGGTGCCTTGCATCCAGCCTTTGCCGAAAGCCCCGCCGGAGCCCATCGCGATCATCGATTGCAGGATGTGATATCCCGCCCCCAGGGGGTCCCGCTCCGGTTCGAGAAAGGTGAGGATGCGGTTCCGCTGATACTCATGCAGCAGCGACCACGCCACCGGCAGGATCGCCGCGCCGGCGGCGCCCGCCAGGCCGAATTTCCACCAGGCGACGCCCGCGAAGAACAGAATCGCCGTGCCGCCGCCGACGATCAGCACGGCCGTCCCAAGGTCCGGTTGCTTCAGGACAAGCGCGGCCGGCGCCAGGATCAGCAGCAAGGCGGGGCCCAGCACATACAGGCGGTCGGTCGAATCCGGTCCGGCGCCATGCAGCAGCCGGGCGAGCGCCAGGACGAGCGCGATCTTCATCAGTTCCGACGGCTGCAAGCGCATGAAGCCAAGGTCGATCCAGCGGGTCGCGCCAGCGCCGGAGCCGGCAATCTCGACGCCGATCAGCAGGAGGAAGCAGATCGCGTAGCCTGGATACGCGAGCGCGAAGCAGCGGCGCGCGCCAATCATGGCGACGCTCAACATGACGATCAGACCGACGCAATAGCGGATGATGTGCCGCCCCGCCCAGGGCGAGGCGCTGCCGCCGGCCGCCGAATACAGCATGGCCGCGCCGATCAGCATGATCATCGTGATCGCCGCCACCAGCAGCCAGTCGATCCGCATGAAGCGCAGGATGACCTCTTCGGCGCGCGGCGGCGGGATGGCGAGCGGGCGATTGGCGGCGACCGAGCCGCGCCAGCGTTGCATCAGCCGCGCCTCCGGAAGAGGCGCGATCCGGCGTCGGGCGCGTGGGACGGCGCTTCCGCCCTGGCGCCGTCATTGGCGGCGCCCTTCAGCCAATCGGCCGAACGGCGCGTCTGCGCTTCCAGCAGGATATCCCGGGCCATCGGCGCCGCGACCTGGGAGCCGCTGCCGCCATGCTCGACCACGACGGCGCAGGCATAGCGCGGCCGGTCGAGCGGCGCATAGCCGACGAATAGCGAATGGTCCCGCTCCTTCCGTGGCAGGTCCTCGTTTTTGATGACGCCGCGCCGGCGCTCCTCCCGGGTAATGCGCCGGACCTGCGAGGTGCCGGTCTTGCCGCCCATCCGCAAGGCGCGGTCCGGGATCTGGGCCTTGCGCGCGGTCCCTTCGTAATCGGTCATGACGCCGCGCATCGCGTCCCGGATGGCTGCGAGATGGCTGGCCGCCACATCCATGCGCGGGGCCTGGGTCGCCAATTCGGCGTCGCCCTGCATCCGCAGCACCCGCGGCTCGACCGCCAGCCCGCCGTTCGCCAGGCGGGCTGTCATGACGGCGAGCTGCAAGGGGGTCGCGAGCACGAAGCCCTGGCCGATGCCTGCGATCAGGGTCTCGCCGATATGCCACGCCTGCTTGTAGCGCGCGCGCTTCCAGTCCTTCGTCGGCATCAGGCCGCTGGATTCCGACGGCAGGTCGATGCCTGTCGGCGCGCCGAAACCGAAGCGCCGGGACATCTCCGCGATCTTGTCGATGCCGACTTTCCGGGAAATCTCGTAGAAGAACACATCGCAGGATTGGGCGATGGCGTCATGCAGCGCCACCCAGCCGTGCCCGCCCCGGCGCCAGCAATGGAACCGCCCGGCGCCCAGTTTGTGGACGCCATTGCAGTGAAACGCTTTCCGCGGCGTGATGACGCCTGTCTCCAGCGCCGCCAGCGCCACCATCATCTTGAAGGTGGACCCAGGCGCGTACTGGCCGGCGATCGCCTTGTTGTTGAGCGGCGCCGCCGGGTCGGTCGAAAGCGCGGTCCATGCAGCCTCGTCCAGGCCCTGGGTGAAGATGTTCGGGTCGTAGGACGGGTTCGAGGCGAGCGCCAGCACGTCGCCGGTCTCCACGTCCATGACGACGGCGCCGCCGGTATCTTCGCCCATCCGGTTCTGCACGAATTGCTGCAGTCTGGCGTCGATCGTGGAGACCAGCGTTTCGCCGCTGGCGCCGGGGTCGCGCTCCAGCTCGCGGACGACGCGGCCGACGGCATTGACCTCCACCTTCGACTGGGCCGCGACGCCCCTGAGCGCGAGATCGTGGGCGCGCTCGACGCCGGCCTTGCCGATCCTGAGATCGGGCAAGCTCAAAACCGGCGCGCCCGTCAGCTCCTCCTTGGCGACCGGGCCGACATAGCCGATGGGATGGGCCGAAGCCGCAGCTTCGGGATAGATCCGCTGGCTGATCTCGACGACATCGACGCCGGGCAGGGTCGGCATATGGGCGGAAACCCGGGCGATCGCTTCCCATTCCAGATGTTCGTGGGTCGTGACCGCGACGAATTTCGCATTGCGGCCGGCCTGGCGCAGGATGCGCTCCCGCTCCTCCGGCGCGATCGGAACGATGGCGTGCAGCTTGTCGAGCGCGGCGTCCAGATCCTTCGCCGCCTCCGGCGTGATCAGCACCCGGTATGTCCGCCGGTTGAGCGCGAGCGGCCGGCCGAACCGGTCCAGGATGACGCCGCGGCGGGGCGCCAGAAACTGCACATTGACGCGGTTGTCGTCGGCGAGCATCTGGTAACGCTCGCCTTTCAGGACCTGCAATTGATACATCCGCGCGCCAAGCCCCGCGAACAGCGCCGCCTTGACGCCGCCGATCAACAGCGCCCGCCGCGTAAATCTCTGCCGATCTTCCTGGGGAGACGTCATGCCTTCCTCAATGTCAGGCCGCATGCAAGGCGGGCCGTTTGTAGCAAGATCGCGAGGGGCGGGTACAGGGCGACCGTCAACGCGGCCTGGGCCAGGGACGGGCCGACGGGCTGCAACAGTACCGAATAGGCCGACGCGATCGTCCAGCCGATGCCGGCGATGGCGACCGCCGTCAGCGCCAGGCCGATCCAGGCATGGCCGATGCCGCGCGGGCTGAGGAAGCGCCGTTGCGCCGCCGCGGAGCCATGGGCCGCCAGGCAGGTGACCGCGCCGAGACCGAAGACCGAGCCGGAGAGCACGTCCAGCAACAGGCCGATGATGAAGGCGAGGGGCGCCGGCAGCGCGTCGGGCCGGCGCAGGCTCCAGTCGAAGACCACGGCATGGGCGACGGCCGGCGGCGCGAGCGCCGCGAGCGCGAACGGCCAGGGCGCGGCCGCCAGCAGGATCGCCAGCGCCGTCAGGCCGAACCCGGCGGCGAGGCGCGTCCAGGCGCTGCGGGGCGCCTGACGCGCGGGATGGCGCGTCTCAACCGCCATTGGCGCGACTCTCGGTATTCGGCTGCGGCGGCGGAGGGGGCGGCGGCGCCAGCGCCGCAGGATCCGGCTGGTCGCCGAAATCGACGACGCGGAGGTAATTCAGATTGCGCCAGTCGACGAAGGTCTGCGCCCAGGTCTCGCCGGCGACATCGCCCGCGACGACGCCGATCGGCAGGCCGGGCGGAAATACCCCGCCATGGCCGGACGTCACGATCAGGGCGCCTGGCTCAAGCGCGCCTTCGCCGTCGATGAATTTCAGCTTGGGATTGTCGCCGTTGTCGCCGGCCAGGATCGCCCGGATCGGCGGGTCGCCGACGATGACGGGCGTGCGCGCCTTGATATCGGTCAGCAGCAGAACCCGCGCCGACCGCTCGCCGACCTGGATGACCCGTCCGACGAGGCCGTCGCCGGTCATCACGGGCAGGCCGGCGCCGACGCCCTTGCCGGCGCCGACATTGATCAGGACCGACCGGGCGAAGGCGCCGCCGACATCCGCGATCGCGCGGGCAGAAATGAAGCGGGCGGCGGGGCCGGGATCGAAGCGCAGCAATTCCTTCAAGGCCTGATTATCGGCCTCGAGCTTCTTGGCGAAGACGCGCCATTGCAGCAGCCGCGCGTTTTCCTGGCTCAGGCGTTCGTTCTCCTCGATCAGATCGGCCAGATCGGCGATATGCTCGGCGCCGGCGCGGGCCAGCCGGATCGGCTCCGACAGCACTTCCAGGATCGGGGCGACGCCGTCGGAGAAATGGCTGCGCACGCGCTCGATCAGGACGGTTTCGATCTTGCCGATCAGGATCAGCGCGACCGCGGCGCCGATCAGCAGCAGATAGGCAAAGCGGCGCAGCAGCGCCTTGATCGGGCGCGATGCATCGACCAGTTCATCGATCGGTATCAGTCCCGGCTCTCGCGCCATTCAGGCTCTCAGCCTCCACGCCGGCCCAGGGCGGCCCGCAAGCGGGCGATCCCCGGGGCGGCTATTCCATCAGCACGCCCGCAAGGGCGCTGCCTTCCTCGAGGCAGCGGCCGGTGCCCATCACGACGCAGAACAGCGGGTTCTCGGCGACCGTGACCGGCAAGCCGGTCGCCTCGCCGAGCGCCACGTCGAGATTGCGCAGCAGCGCGCCGCCGCCGGTCAGAACGATGCCCTTGTCGACAATGTCGGCCGCGAGTTCGGGCTGGGTGTTCTCCAACGCCGCGCGCACGGCGTCGATGATCGCCTGGATCGGCTCCGCCAGGCATTCGGCGATCTCGCCTTCGGATATCGTGATTTCGCGGGGGACGCCGTTCATCAGGTCGCGGCCGCGGATCGCCAGGCGCATTTCCTCCGGCCCGGCCGCGACGAGGGCGGAGCCGATCTCGGTCTTGATGCGTTCCGCGGTGCGTTCGCCGATCAGGAGATTATGCTTGCGGCGCACGCTGGCGATGATCGCGTCGTCCATGGCGTCGCCGCCGATGCGCACGCTGCGGGCATAGACGATGCCGGAAAGCGCCAGCACCGCGACTTCCGTCGTGCCGCCGCCGATATCGACGACCATGGAGCCGGTCGGCTCCGTCACCGGCAGGCCGGCGCCGATCGCGGCCGCCATCGGCTCCTCGATCAGGTCGACCCGGCGGGCGCCGGCGGCTTCCGCCGATTCCTGAATCGCCCGACGCTCGACTTCCGTCGCGCCGGAGGGCACGCAGATGATGACCCGCGGGGCCGCGAAGAACCGGCGATTCTGGGCCTTGCGGATGAAGCGCTTGATCATTTCCTCGGCGATCTCGAAGTCGGCGATGACGCCGTCGCGCAAGGGGCGGATAGCCTGGATGTTGCCCGGCGTCTTGCCCAGCATTTCCTTCGCTTCCGTGCCGACCGCCAGGACTTTCTTCTCGCCCCGCACCGTCGCCATCGCGACGACCGACGGTTCGTTCAGCACGATCCCGATATGCGGCGCGTAGACAAGCGTGTTGGCCGTGCCAAGGTCGATGGCAAGGTCGGTGGACATAAGGCCGAACAGGCGTGCGAGCATTGCTTGAATTTCCGCCGCAAAGTGAATGCGCCCTCAGGGGGGCGGACGACAGCGTCCGTCCCCAGAGGGCGCACTTTTATAGCGGCGCCTTCGATCCTGCGATAGGCGCCGTTTGACTTAACCCCGTCAGGGGCCGGTCGCCCGTTCAGGCGGTCATGGCGGCCGGCGCTGTCTTCTCGCGTTTGGTCATCAGCTTGTTCAGGGCATGCAGATAGGCGCGGGCGGCAGCAACGAGCGTATCGGCGTCGGCGCCCTGGCCGTTCACGGTCTTGCCGTTTTCTTCCAGGCGGACTGTCACTTCCGCTTGCGCATCCGTGCCCTGGGTGACCGCATGCACCTGAAAGAGCTGCAGGCGGGCGGTATGCGGCACCAGGGACGTGATGCCATTGAAGATCGCGTCGACGGGACCGTTGCCGGTCGATTCCGCCTGTTTCACCACGCCGTCGATGTCCAGTTCGAGGGTCGCCTGCTGCGGGCCGAAGGAGCCTGCGACAACACGCAGCGATACGAATTGCACCCGGTCATGCTCGCGCACGATCTCATCGTCGACGAGCGCGATGATGTCCTCGTCGTAGACGTCCTTCTTCTGGTCGGCCAAGGCCTTGAAGCGGCGGAAGACGTCGTTCAGGGCGTTCTGGCCCATCTCGTAGCCCATTTCCTTCAGCTTCTCGCGGAAGGCATGCCGGCCGGAATGCTTGCCCATGACGAGCTTGCTTTCGACCAGGCCGACATCTTCCGGCAGCATGATCTCGTAGGTGCTCTTGTTCTTCAGCATGCCGTCCTGGTGGATGCCGGCTTCATGGGCGAAGGCGTTGGCGCCGACGATCGCCTTGTTCGGCTGCACGGCGAACCCGGTCACCGTCGACACCAGCCGCGAGGCCTTCATGATCTGCCTGGTTTCGATGTCGGTCGTGTAGGGCATTGCGTCGGACCGGGTCTTCAGCGCCATCACGATTTCTTCCAGGGAACAATTGCCCGCCCGCTCGCCGAGGCCGTTGATCGTGCATTCGATCTGCCGGGCGCCGGCGTCCAGGGCCGCGAGGGAGTTCGCGACCGCCAGGCCCAGGTCGTTGTGGCAATGCACCGAGAGCCGCGCCTTGTCGATGTTCGGCACGGAATTCCGGATATCCTGGATCAGGCTGCGGTATTCGGCGGGCACGGTGTAGCCCACGGTGTCGGGGATGTTGATCGTCGTCGCGCCGGCCTTGATCGCCGACTCGATGCATTTGAACAGGAAGTCGCGTTCGGCGCGGGTCGCGTCCTCGCCGGACCATTCGACGTCGTCGCAGAAGTTCCGGGCATGGGTCACGCTATCGATGACGGCGGCATGCACGTCCTCCGGCTTCATCAGCAGCTTGTGCTCCATGTGAATGGGCGAGACCGCGATGAAGGTATGGATGCGCTTGCGGGCCGCGGGCTTCAGAGCTTCGGCGCTCCGCTCGATGTCCTCGCGCCCGGAGCGGGAGAGGCTGCAGATCGTCGAGTTCTTGATGATCTTCGAAACTTCGTTGATCGCTTCGAAATCGCCTTCCGAGGCGATGGCGAAACCGGCTTCGATGATATCGACTTTCATGGATTCCAGGACTTCGGCGATGCGCAGCTTCTCGTCCAGGTTCATCGAGGCGCCCGGCGATTGCTCGCCGTCACGCATGGTTGTGTCGAAAATGTAGACCTTGTCGTCGCTCATGGGATCTTCGTCCTTGGACTGATGGATATGTCGGGAGAGCCGGCCAGCGCCTGCGCGCTTGTCGGACTAAATCAAAAACCTCCCCTGAACGCTGACGGACGAAAACGCCCTGCCGACCCGTTCAGGGGCGGATAAGTCGAAGGAGAAGACCAAGCGAAAGCGCCGGCGCCGAAGGGGCCGGGTGAAACACGGTGCTCATGTCGGGCTTGCGCGACACGCTCAGGGTTCCATTCATTTCGCTGTCGTCGGCGATGACGCTAGCAATCGGAGCGTCGCCGACACACGGTTAACAGCTCCAAAATAGCCGGTCTCCGCCAAGAGGGCAACGTTTTTCTTAGAACTGTGGAGCGGCATGCCCGAAAGTCGCCGGGGCAGCTTGTGTGGCAAATTTACAACACTATATGCTGGAAGCAAGGGATTGGCGCCTCCGCTACGGGAGCCAGGTCGCCGCTGAGCGGGGCCGGATCTGCCGATCGCCTAAAGGAGAACGAACATGAACATGGAAACCTATACGGACCGGCTGCGCGGCTTCCTGCAGAACGCGCAAAATCTGGCGCTCCGTTCCAGCCACCAGCGCCTGGCGCCCGAACATCTTCTGAAAGTGCTGCTCGACGACGACCAGGGTCTGGCGGCCAACTTGATCGCGGCCTCTGGCGGCGACGCCAAGCGCGCCATGACCCTGACCGAGCAGGCGCTCGCGAAGATCACGAAGGTCGAAGGCGAAACCGCCGGCCAGTATGTGGCGCCGGAATTCGCGGTCGTCACGAACGAGGCGGAAGCGCTGGCCAAGCAAGCCGGCGACAGTTTCGTCACGGTCGAGCGGGTGCTCGAAGCGCTCGCGACCTCGAAGCGCGGCAATACGGCGAAGATTCTCGCCGACGCCGGCGTGAAAGCCGACCGCCTGAAGGTCGCCATCGACGATCTGCGAAAGGGCCGCAAGGCGGAAAGCGCCTCGGCTGAGGACGGCTATGACGCGCTCGCCAAATATGCCCGCGACCTGACCCAGGCCGCCCGCGACGGCAAGATCGATCCCGTTATCGGCCGTGACGAGGAGATCCGCCGGACGATTCAGGTGCTGTCGCGCCGCACCAAGAACAATCCCGTCCTGATCGGCGAACCGGGCGTCGGCAAGACCGCCATCGCCGAGGGCCTGGCGATGCGGATCATCAATGGCGACGTGCCTGAAGGACTGAAAGGCAAGCGCCTGCTTGCGTTGGACCTGGGCGCGCTGGTCGCCGGCGCGAAATATCGCGGCGAGTTCGAAGAGCGCCTGAAAGCCGTCCTCAAGGAGATCGAGGCCGCCGCCGGCGATGTCGTGCTGTTCATCGACGAGATGCATCAACTGGTCGGCGCCGGCAAAGCCGATGGCGCGATGGACGCCTCCAACATGCTGAAGCCGGCCCTGGCGCGCGGCGAACTGCATTGCATCGGCGCGACCACGCTCGATGAGTATCGCAAGTATGTGGAGAAGGACGCAGCGCTCGCGCGGCGCTTCCAGTCGGTCTTTGTGGCCGAGCCGACGGTGGAGGACACGGTCTCGATCCTGCGCGGCCTGAAGGAAAAATACGAGCTGCATCACGGCGTCCGGATTTCCGATTCTGCGATCGTCGCGGCCGCGACATTGTCCAATCGCTACATCACCGACCGGTTCCTGCCGGACAAGGCGATCGACCTCGTCGATGAGGCCGCGAGCCGTCTCCGCATGGAAGTCGACAGCAAGCCCGAGGCCATCGACGAACTCGACCGGCGGATCGTGCAGCTTAAGATCGAGCGGGAAGCGCTCAAGAAGGAAACCGACGACGCGTCGAAAGACCGTCTCGGCAAGCTTGAGACCGAACTGCAGGGGCTGGAGAAGCAATCGGCGGAAGCGACCGCAGTCTGGCAGGCGGAGAAGGACAAGCTTGCGTCCGCCAACAAGATCAAGGAAGCGCTCGACAAGGCGCGCTCCGAGCTTGAGGGCGCCCAGCGCGACGGCAATCTCGGCCGGGCGGGCGAACTGGCTTACGGCGTGATCCCGGACCTGCAGCGCAAGCTCGAAGCGGCCGAGTCCGGCGGCGAGACGTCGAAGATGTCGGAAGCCGTGACGGAAGAGGAAATCGCCGCCATCGTCTCGCGCTGGACCGGCATCCCGGTCGAGAAGATGCTGACCGGCGAGCGGGAAAAGCTGCTGGCGATGGAAAGCCATATCGCCAAGCGGGTCGTCGGCCAGCTTGAAGCGGTCAAGGCCGTCTCCGAAGCGGTGCGTCGGGCGCGGGCAGGCTTGCAGGACCCGAACCGGCCGATGGGCTCGTTCCTGTTCCTCGGGCCGACTGGCGTCGGCAAGACGGAGCTGGCGAAATCTCTCGCGGCCTTCCTGTTCGATGACGACCAGGCGATCACGCGCATCGACATGTCGGAATACATGGAGAAGCACGCGGTCTCGCGGCTGATCGGCGCCCCGCCGGGCTATGTCGGCTATGACGAAGGCGGCGCGTTGACGGAAGTCGTCCGCCGGCGGCCCTATCAGGTGATCCTGTTCGACGAGGTCGAGAAGGCGCATCCGGACGTCTTCAACGTGCTGCTCCAGGTGCTGGACGACGGCCGCCTGACCGACGGCCAGGGCCGGACGGTGGATTTCAGGAATACGCTGATCATCCTGACCTCCAACCTCGGCTCCGAGCATCTGGCGAGCTTGCCGGACGGCGCGGACATGGAAGATGCGCGGGCGCAGGTCATGGAAGCGGTGCGCCGGGCCTTCCGGCCGGAGTTCCTGAACCGGCTGGACGAAACGCTGATCTTCCGCCGGCTCGCCCGGGCGGACATGGCGGCGATCGTCGACATTCAGCTCGGCCGTCTCGATGCGCTTCTGGCGGATCGGAACATCAAGCTGAACCTGGATGACGACGCTCGCGCCTGGCTGGCGGAACGCGGCTACGATCCCGCCTACGGCGCCCGTCCCCTGAAGCGGGTGATCCAGCGGGAATTGCAGAACAAGCTGGCGTCCCTGATCCTCGCCGGCGACATTCTGGACGGCCAGACGATCCGGGTCGGCGTCGGCGACGGCGGCCTCGCGATCGGGACGATTGCGGCCAACGCCGCCTAACCGCCAAGGGCCTCACTTCGGGCGCGGTTGGCGCCGCGCCCGAAACCGCCGACCATAGCCGCCGATCAAGGATCCGGCGGTTATGGGCGGAGGAGGCCTCACGCGGTTGGAAAGCCAGTCTTCGGGAGCCGCGCGCGCCGCGGCCGGTTTGGCGGTCGTCGGCTGCGGCGTCGCTGTCGGCCCGCTCGATACCGCGGTCAACATCGCCTTTCCGGCGATCGTCGGGGCCTTCGGCCTGCCGCTGGAGATGATCCAGTGGATCATCATTTGCTATGTCCTGACCTATTCCAGCCTGATGCTGGTCGCCGGCAAGCTTGGCGACCGCTACGGTCGGCGGCGCATCTTCAAGATCGGGTTGAGCGTCAGTTGCATCGGCCTCGCCGCCTGCTCGCTGGCGCCGTCGTTCGAATGGCTATTGCCGGCCAGGGTCGCCCAGGGCCTCGGCACGGCGCTCGCCATCGCCTGCGGTCCGGCGCTCGCGACCTCGCTCTATCCCGAATCCGAACGGCCGAGGATCGTCGGCTATTACGCGGCGATGTTCGCGGCCGCCGGCGCCATCGGCCCCGTCGTCGGCGGCGCGCTTTCGGACGCCTTCGGCTGGCAGGCCGTGTTCTGGTTCCGCATCCCGCTGGCGGCGACGGTGCTGGCGCTGGCCTGGCTCCTGCCGGCCGACCGCCCGGCGACGGGACCCCAGAAGCCGTTCGACATCCAAGGCGCCTTCCTCCTGGTGCTGGCGCTCGCCAGCCTCGCGGTCTCGCTCAGCCTGGCGCGCCGGGGCGAGGGGGCGGCGGCCCTCGCCATGGCGGCGCTCGCCGCCGGCGCTACGGCGCTTTTCGTGCGAACCGAGCGACGGGCCGACGATCCCGTGTTGCGCATGGAAGCGTTCCGCCAGCCGCGCTTCGCGCTGTTGAACGGGCTGAATATCATCGTCTCCAGCGCTTCGTTCACGCCCTTGCTGTTCACGCCCTTCCTGCTGACCCAGTTCGGCGGCTTCGACGCCGCGACCGGCGGTCTGGCGCTGGCGAGCGGCGCTGTCGGGACGACGGCGGCGGCGGCCCTGGCCGGGCGGCTGATCCGCCCGCTCTCGGGCGGCGTCGTCGCGGCCATGGGGGCGGCGCTTTCGGGGATCGGGCTGTTCCTGATCGGCTGGGTCGATGCTTCAAGCAGCTTGCTCGCGGTGATCCTGACGCTGGCGCTCGCGGGCGCCGGGCTCGGCCTGTTTCAGACAGCCTATCTCGACGGCGTGACGGCGGCCCTGCCGGAGCGGGAGCGCGGCGTCGCGGGCGGGCTCGCCATGGCGACCCGGACCATCGGCGTCGTCGCGGCCGCGTCGATGCTGACCCTGCTTTTCGGCCAGACCGAGAGCGCCGGCCTCGCCGCCGGCCTGGGGGCGCAGCAAGCTTTCGAGGCGGCCTATGGCCTCGCCTTCACGGTCGCCGCGACGGCGGCGGCGGCGGGCGCTATCCTGGCCTGGACCATGCGCCGCTCGGAATAAGGACCGCCTCCGCCCATGCCAGCAGACTCCCGCCATATCGCCGATCTGGCGGTCGGCCATGGCCTGCGGAAATGCCGGCCCTGCTGGGCGTCGTCGAGCTTGCTCGGCCTTGCGACATTTGACGTGGTGCGCTTTGGCTCCAGCTATGAGCTTATTCAGGACATGCGGATCGTGGAGTAGGGCCGATGGAAGCAACGCAGCAGTTCGACCTTGTGCTGGAGGGCGGCGAGGTCATCGACGGCGCCGGCGGGCCGCGTCGCCGCGCCGATGTGGGCGTCGTTTGCGACCGAATCGCCGCGATCGGCGATCTCGCCACGGCGCAGGCCGAGGAACGGATCGACGTCTCGGGCAAGATCGTGGCGCCGGGATTCGTCGACGTGCACACCCATGACGACCGCCTGTTGTTCGTCGATCCGGCGATGCGGGCGAAGACCAGCCAGGGCGTGACGACAGTCGTCGTCGGGAATTGCGGCGTCAGCCTCGCGCCGTTTTCGGCGCCGGGCCGGCCCAAGGCGCCGCTGGACCTGATCTTCGGCCTCGACCCGGTCCGGTTCCCGACCTTCGCCGCGTTTCTGGACCAGGTCGACCGCCAGCCGGCCGCCGCCAACGCGGCCTTCCTGGTCGGCCATCAAACCCTGCGGATCGCCGAGGTGAAGGACCTGAACCGGACCGCGACCGGCGATGAAATCGCGGTCATGCGGGCTGGCGTCGCGGAAGCGATGGCGGCCGGCGCGGCCGGGTTCTCGACGGGCCTGTTCTATCCCCCGGCGCGCGCCGCCTCGACGGACGAGGTCGTGGCATTGGCGGAGGTCGCGGGCGCCGCCGGCGGCATCTATGCGACCCACCTCCGGAACGAAGGCGCGTTTCTGCTGGAATCGGTCGAGGAAGCGCTGGAGATCGGCCGGCGGGCCGACATGCCGGTCCTGCTTTCCCATCACAAGGCGTCCGGCGTCGCCCATCACGGCAAGGTCCTGGCCTCGCTGCCGCTGATCCGGGAAGCCCGGAAGACGCAAAAGGTCGCGCTTGACGTCTACCCCTATATCGCAAGCTCGACGGTGCTGCTGGCCGAGCGGCTGCAGGACGCCGCCAAGGTGCTGATCACCTGGTCCGAGCCGATGCCGGCGGCCGCGGGGCGCGATCTGGCGGAACTGGCGATGGAACATCAGTGCAAGCCAGAGGATATGGTGGAGCGCCTGCAGCCGGCCGGCGCGATCTATTTCTCGATGGCGGAAGAAGACGTCCAGGCAGTGCTCGCCTTCGAGGATGCGATGATCGGCTCCGACGGCATTCCCCATGACGAGATGCCCCATCCCCGGCTTTGGGGCACGTTCCCGCGGGTGCTCGGCCATTATGTGCGCGAGGTCGGGCTGTTTTCGCTGGAAACGGCGGTCCGGCGGATGACCGGCGTGCCGGCGGATGTGTTCGGCCTGAAGGATCGGGGCTATCTCCGCGAAGGCGCCTATGCCGATATCGCCGTCTTCGATCCCGAGACCATCATCGACAGCGCCAGCTTCGAAGCGCCGATGACGCCGGCTGCGGGCGTCCATGCGGTGCTGACCAATGGCGCGATCGTCTGGCGGGACGGGAAATCGACAGGCGCGCGGCCCGGGCGGGCGCTGCGCCGGGGCGCCGACCTGGCGCCCCGGGGCTGAGGGGCGGATGCGCTGCCGCATCGCCCTGCTGCTCTGCCTCGCCGCCGGATTGACGGCTGCGGCGGCGGCGCGCGCGGAGACTGAGCGCGACAGCGCCGAAACCCGGCGGGACGCGGTCGGCCAGAAGATCGAAACGACGGCCGAAGCGCGGATTGCGGCGCAGAAGCAGGCCGAGAAGCTTTCGGCCGAAGTCGCCCGGCTCCGGGCGGAGCTGAAGCGCGCCGGGGAGGCGATGCTCGAACGCCGACGCGAGGTCGCGGCCGCGGCCCAGGCCGCCGAGGCCGCCGAAGCCGCCGCCCAGGCGGCGAGCGACGCCATCGCCCGCCGCCGGCGCGAACTGGCGAGCTTGCTCGGCGCCATGGCGCGCCTGACCTTGCGGCCGTCGGAAGCGCTCGCCGCACTGAAGGACGGGCCGGCCGAGGCGGCGAAGGCGAGCCTCGCGCTCAAGGCCTTGCTGCCGGAAATCGACAGGCGGATCGGGCAGGCGCGGACGGCGCTCCGCGAGGCGGCGGACCTGCAGGCCGAGCAATTGGCCCGCCGGGAGGCGGCGGCCGACGCGGTCGCGGCGATGAAGGCGGAACGGCAGGCGCTCGACCGGACCGTCGCGGCCAAGCGGCGCCTGGTCGCGGCCGCGCAAGCGACCGACAAGACCCTGGCCCGCGAAGTCTCCCAACTGGCGGGCGAGGCCAAGACGCTGGATGCGTTTATCAACGCCCTGGCGGCCCGGGAATCCGCGATCGCGGCCGCCAGGGCGGCCAAGGCCGCTCGCGACGCCGCCGCTTTGCGGGAACGGCGCCGGCAGGAACTGGCGGCGTTGGAGGACTATGCCCGTCGGGCGCGGCCGCAAGCCCCGTCGCAGCCCCTGCCGCCATCGGCGCGAACCACGCCGCAGCCGGGGTCGTCGGCCGCCGTGGCGATCCGGCCGCCGGCAGCGCCCGCGCCGCCCGAGTCGAGGCCCGGTTCCAGGCCCG
>CALAHN010000081.1 GCA_937891825.1 uncultured Alphaproteobacteria bacterium | reverse complement strand
TAAGTGCTCGCCGTGATCCGCCGGATGTCGGCGGGTCATGCAAAACAGCAATCCGCCAAACCAAGCGCAAGGAGCCTGTACCATGAACAAGCCGCAATTGATCGCCGCCGCCGTCGCGGCCGCCGTCGGATCGTCCCTCGCCATGGGCGGCGGCGCGATCGCCGCCGACGCCAAGATGGAAAAATGCTACGGCGTGGCCAAGGCCGGCGCCAACGACTGCCAGACCGCGACCTCGTCCTGCGCCGGCACGTCGACCGTCGACGGACAGAAGGATGCTTGGGTGCTGATTCCGGGCGGTCTTTGCGACCGCCTGGTCGGCGGCGCCAAAGCGGCGGGCTGATCCTGGGCCAGGAGGCGGGGCGCGGCATGCCGGACGCGCCCACGGCGCCAGGAGCGATCCCGGCCGCGGCCGGGATCGGCCTGCGGGCGCCGCATTTCGCGCATGTGCTGGCGACGCGCCCCGCCGTCTCCTGGTTCGAATTCCATCCCGAGAACTATCTGGGCTATGGCGCGCCGTTTCTGTATCTGGAGCGTATTCGCGCCGACTATCCGCTCGCCATGCACGGCGTCGGCCTGTCGCTTGGCGCGGCGGACGGGCTCGACCCCAACCATCTCGAACGCCTGGCCGGCCTGGCGCGGCGCATCGAGCCTGGCCTGATCTCCGAACATCTGGCCTTTGCCGGGTCGGCGGGCGCATATCTGAACGACCTGCTGCCGCTGCCCTACACCGAAGCGGCGCTTGCCGTCGTCGTCCGCAATATCGACCGGGCGCAAACCGCCTTCGGTCGCCCGATCCTGGTGGAGAACGCCAGCGCCTACCTGACCTATGCGGCGTCGGATATGTCCGAACAGGCGTTCCTGGCCGAAGCCTGCCGCCGCAGCGGCGCCAAGGCCTTGCTTGACGTCAACAATGTCTATGTCAACGCCCGCAATCACGGCTTCGACCCCTTCCGCTACATCGATGAGACCCCGGTCGGGAGCGTCGGCGAGATCCATCTGGCCGGCCACGCGGTGAAGCCGCTCGACGGCGGCGGCGAAATTCGGATCGACGATCACGGGTCGGCGGTCGACGCGGCGGTCTGGCGGCTGTTCCGCCACGCGATCGATCGCTTCGGGCGCGTCCCGGCGCTGATCGAATGGGATGCCCGCATCCCCGAATTCGCCGTGCTGGCGCGGGAAGCCGCGACGGCCCAAGGCATCCTCGACGGCGCGAGGGCGGTCGATGCCGCTTGACCTGATCGCCCTGCAGGCGGATTTCCGCACGAACGCCCTGGCCCATGCCGGCGTCGATGGCGCGCCGCCGCATCCCCCGACGCCCCTCGTCGCCGCGATCCGGGCCGATGGCATTCCAGCCGCCAGCCGCCTCAATATCCACCGCAATCACTATGCCGTCACGCTGACGGACGCGCTCGCTGGGATTTACGGGGCGACGCGCGCCTTGGTGGGCGCTGCGTATTTCGACAGCCTGGCGCTCCGTTATGCCCGGGCCCATCCCCCCGTCAGTCCGTGCCTGTTCGAATATGGCGCGGGCCTCGCGCGCGCCCTCGCCGATGGGCCGGGCATGGCGGAGCATGCCTATGCGATCGATGTCGCGCGCCTGGAATGGGCGATGCACGAAAGCTTGCACGCGCCTGCGGCGGCCGCGCTCACGCCTGGCCGCATGGCGGCCGTTCCGGAAGGCGACCTGCCGAATGTCAGGCTCACGCCGCATCCGACGCTTCGCCTCCTCCGGGCGCCCTTCCCGGTCCACCGGCTCTGGCAGGGCGTGCAGGCAGGCGACGTCGGCCCAAACCTGCTGTCCGGGCAGGCGGCCTGCCTGGCGCTCTGGCGGCCTGGGTTCGACGTGCTGTTGGAAGCCATGGATGCGCCGACCTTCCGGACATTGACCCGGCTGGCGGCGTCCCTGCCGCTCGGCGACGTCGCTGCCGCCGCCGCGGATGAGGGAGACGCGGACTGGAGCCAGGGCCTTGGCCTCGGCCTGCGGCTCGGGCTGTTCGCTGAATGATTGACAAGAAACAGGCGTCATGGACGCGAGGAGGGCAAAATGTACGAGACAGGCGTCATACCACGGGAGGGCGTGCTTGGGATTTGGGACCGGGCGCTCAATTGGGCCAACCGGATTCCCATGGACATAATCCTGCTGGCGGTGCGCATCGGCATCGCGATGGTGTTCCTGAAGTCCGGCATGACCAAAACCAGCGAGGGGCTGACGCTCGCGGATCAGACCTTCGTGCTGTTCGAATACGAATACGCGCTGCCGCTGATCCCGCACGAGATCGCGGCATATCTCGCGACCTATGCGGAGCACATCTTCCCCGCCCTGCTGATCGTCGGGCTTGGCGGGCGCATTGCGGCGCTGGCGCTTCTCTGCATGACCGCGGTCATTCAGTTCTGGGTCTATCCCGCGCTTTGGGACATTCACCTGCTGTGGGCCGGGGTATTGCTGCTGATCGTGGCGCGCGGACCGGGACGCATCGCGCTCGATGCGTTGATCCAGCGCCGTATCGGCGGGCGCTGAGAATCTCTCACAGAGATGTGATATTCGTTTATGATACGATTGTCCCGCTTGGGCGTAGATAGAGGTACTTGAGCGGCGAAGAGTTGTCGCTAAGTAGATCTGAAACCGAATAAGGGAGTAACGCCATGAAAGCTTCGAAAACGACTGGACTGATGGTCGCCGCCGCCGCCGCCGCAATGTTCGCCGCCGGCACGGTCGCCACCGCCCCTGCATTCGCCGGCGAGGGCGTCAAGTGCTCCGGCGCGAATTCCTGCAAGGGCACGAGCGCCTGCAAGACCGCGTCGAGCTCCTGCGCCGGTCAGAACGCCTGCAAGGGCCAGGGCTGGACGAAAGCCGCTTCCGCTGAAGCTTGCACGAAAGCTGGCGGCAAGGTCACCTGATCCCACGCTGTCATTTGATCGGATTTCCAGACTTGGGCGTTTCCGCTCAAGTCTGGTTCGATCCAGTCGATTGAAAGCGAGCGACGCGGCCGGGCGCCCCAGGGTTCCCGGTCGCGTTGTTGTTTGAGGCAGTAATTCGATGGCCCTTCCCATGCGCACGCCAGCCAGGGCGGACACGCCCGCCGGAGAGCGGCCCTATCTGGGTTTCGGGCTTGGCCTCCGCCCGCAGCACTATGGCGAAATCCTGGACCGGCCGTCGGACTTGCCCGAGCCGCGCATCGACTGGTTCGAAATCATCTCCGAGAATTACATGGCGGCCGGCGGGCGGCCGCTCGCCAATCTGATGCGCGTCCGCGACCGGTATCCGCTCGTCATGCATGGCGTCTCGCTATCCATCGCCGGCATCGATCCCCTGGATGCGGACTATCTTCGCGGGCTGAAGGCCCTGGCGGACAGGGTCGATCCGGCCTGGATTTCAGATCACCTTTGCTGGACCGGCGTGGATGGCGTCAATCTCCACGATCTCCTGCCGGTGCCGTTCACAGAGGAAGCGCTCGACCATGTCGTCCAGCGCGTCGGCCAGGTTCAGGACGCGCTTGGCCAGCGGATCGCGCTGGAGAACGCCTCCACCTATGTCACGTTCGCCAGTTCCGAGATGAGCGAATGGACCTTCCTCGCGGAACTGGCGCGCCGGGCCGACTGCAATCTCGTGCTTGACGTCAACAATGTCTTTGTGTCCGGCTTCAATCATGGCTTCGAGCCGATGGACTTCATCCGGGCGCTGCCGGCGGAGCGGGTCATCCAGATCCATCTGGCCGGGCATGAACACAATACGACCCACATCATCGACACCCACGATGCGACGGTGGTCGACGCGGTCTGGGAGCTTTACGGCGCGACCGTGCGCCTGCTCGGCCCGGTTTCGACGATGATCGAACGGGACGCCCGGATCCCGCCGCTCGCCGAGCTTGAAGCGGAGCTTGAACAGGCGCGCGCCCTCGCAGCGGCCGCAGGCGCCTGATGCGGCTCGCCGCCTTGCAGCGCGCCTTCGCCGCCCGCATCCTCAAGGGCGATCCCGCGATCCTGCCGCACATTCGGGATAGCGCCAGAGCGCCCCGCGCGACCTTGCTGCATGTTTACGAGCACGCCTACGGCGCCCGCCTCGCCGAGGTGCTGGAAGGCGACTATGAGAAGCTGCGGCAGGCGCTGGGCGCGGATGGATTCCTCACGCTGGCGGCGGCTTATGTCGAAGCCTATCCATCCCGTCACCCCAACGCCCGCTTCTTCGGCCGCCATCTGCCGGCGTTCATCGAAGCCGTCGCCCCCTGGTCGGACCGGCCATGGCTCGCCGAGCTGGCGCGGCTGGAATGGGCGATGGGCGAGGTTTTCGTCGCCGAGGATCAACCCCGCGTCGGGCTGGAAGCCATGGCCGCCCTGCACCCAGAGGACTGGCCGCGACTGACCTTCGCCTTCGTCGAAGACCTCAGGCGCCTGGAAACGCGGCATGGCGGCCCGGAGGCCTGGTTGGCGCTCGATGCTTCGGACGATCCGGCATTGGCGGCAGCCGCAGCGGCGAAGGCGGAGGCGGACGGACCGCTGCCGCAGCGCTGGCTGATCTGGCGGATGGCGGACAAGGCCCGCTTCCGCAGCCTGGAGCCGCCAGAGGCGGCGGCGCTCGATCTGGCGGCGAGCGGCGGCTGCTTCGCCGACCTTTGCGAAGCATTGCTCGAGTTCGCCGACGCCATTGACGCAGCGACGCTGATGGCGGGCTATCTTCGCACCTGGATCGAAGCTGGCGTCATCGCCGGGTATGCGGCGGCCGACGGCGCGTAGACGGCCGCAGACCGCCGCGACCGCACCGGACAGCCATGGCCCCGGCGCGATTGCGCCGCCCCGCAAACACCGCGAATCGGGCGTGACAAGCGGCCCCGACATAGGGCACTCTCGCCGCCAGAGAGATTGAAGGCGGCTCGCAAATGCAATGGCATAGCGCGCCTTGATTGCTCTCCGCATGATGGTCGGGCGCGGCTGGATTTCGATCCATTACCAGATTTCCAAACGCGCTGGCGCGCCATGCTTGAGCGTAATCAAATCGATCATCCGCGCTTGGGCGTTTCCGCCCGAGCGCGACTTGATCTGATCGGAGCGGCAAAACTCGATGACTGGCACCGCGTGGATTGCCGCCGTGATCGCAGGCCTGCTTGCCGTTTGGGCGGGCATTCACGTTTGGCGTCGCCTCCGGCTTTACAAAGAGCTTCGGGCCGGCATCGAGGAGATTTCGGGAAATTTTTCGCTCTGGGACCGCAATGATCGTCTGCTCGCGTTCAATGCCCGTTTCAAGGCGGACAATGCCCAGGCGCCCGAACTTTGCCGGCCTGGCCTGAGCTTCACCGACTTTATTCGCCGCCGCGCCGCCCTCGGACTGCTGCCGGAAGCCGAAGGCGACCCGGAAGCCTGGATCGCCGACCGCCTGGCCCTTCGAGAGACCGCGACCGAGCCGTTCGAGGTGCGTTTGCCGAACGACCGGCGCCACCTGCTGCATGAACGCCGGACCGCGACCGGCGGCAGGGTGACCTATGGCATCGATATCACCGATCGCGTCCGCGCCGAGGAAGCGCTGCAGGCCAGCGAACAGCGCTTTCTGGACTTTGCGACCGCCGCCGCGGACTGGTTCTGGGAAAGCGATGAAGCGCATCGCATCGCCTATCTGTCCCATAATTTTGAGCGCGTAACCGGTCTGCATCCCGACTCGGCGCTCGGCAAGCGCCGGGACGTCAACACCGCCAATCAGAATTCCCCCGAATACTGGCAAGCCCACATGGCGACGCTCGATCGCCATGAACCGTTCCGGGATTTCACGTTCCAGCGCCGGTTGCCCCGGAGAACGCGCCATCTGGATATCGATCAGCGGCGTGCCGGTCTTTGCCGAGGACGGCGCTTTCACTGGATATCGCGGCGTCGGCAGGGACGTGACCGCGTGGATGCTGGCCAGGGAAGCCCAGGAATTGAGCGAAGCGCAATCCCGGGTACTGGCGGCGTCGGAACGGAATGCCCGCCTGGCGGCCGATACGGCCAATCAGGCGAAATCCGAATTCCTCGCCAGCATGAGCCACGAGTTCCGCACGCCGCTCAATGCGATCATGGGCTTTGGGCAAATGCTGCAACTGGACAAAAGCAGGCGCCTGAGCGCGGAACAGCGCGAATATGCCAGCTTGATCGTCGGGAGCGGGCAGCACCTGCTCGAGTTGGTCAGCGAAGTGCTCGATCTGGCGACAATCGAATCCGGCCGCCTGAAACTGACGCCGAAGCCCGTCGACGTGGCGGCCATGCTGGATGATGTGCACCGGACAATGTCGCCGATCGCCGACGCCAAGGACGTGCGCCTTGGCGTAGAGACGGACGCAGACGTCGGCGCCGTGTTCGCCGATCCCCAGCGCCTCCGTCAGGTTCTGCTGAACCTCGCGTCAAACGCCATCAAGTACAACCGGACAGGCGGGCGGGCGACGATCTCCGCCAGCGTCGCCGGGGACGGCATCCGCATTGAGGTCGCCGATACCGGCCAGGGCATTCCGGCGGACCGACACGGCCAGGTGTTCCAACCGTTCAACCGCCTTGGCCTGGAAGCGACGGCGATCGAGGGCGTCGGCATCGGGCTCTCCCTGTGCAAGCGGCTGATTTCGGCAATGGACGGCCAGATCGGCTTCATGAGCGAGGCCGGCGTCGGCTCGACGTTCTGGATCGAGCTGCCGCGCGGCGAGGCAACGACAGCCCCAATCCGACCAGCGGCGGCGGTGACGGCCAACTCGAACGATCCGTCGGCGGTCCCGAGCGTCGCCGGGCCGGCGCGCGCCTTGCTCTATATCGACGAGAATCCGAGCAACGGCGCAACGATCCAGGATCTGATTTCCAACATCCCGAACTTGACGATGCAAATTGCGCCTTCCGCCCTGCTTGGCCTGGAGTTGGCCACGGTCAGCCCGCCCGATTTGATCGTTTTCGATCTCGACAGCCTAGGCGCGCCCAGCATCGAAATCGCGAACCGCCTGCGGGCGGGCACGGAAACCCGCAACATCCCTATCATCGTGCTGGCGTCAGGCCCTTCGCTGAACGACAGCATCGCCGACGCCCTGCCAAGGGTACAGGCGACGATCGTCAAGCCGATCGACGTCCGGTCGTTTAGGCAAGCCGTCATCACAGCCCTAGAGCACGACGCGCTCAAATGAGCGCGTCGTGCTCTATCTTATTGATATCGTTCAAATCATCCAGTCTCAGGCGTTTCCGCCTAAGACTGGTTTGATCTAGCGCATGCTTAAGCGCGCCGCGCTCGCGCTTTCGCTTCCCGGCGGAGCGCCGATAACGCGCCGCCGCGCATCACCTTGCCCGGCAGGTCGTGGCCGACGATATCTTCGGCAAGGCGGGCGGCTTCGATCAGGGCTTCCAGATCGATGCCGGTCTCGATGCCCATTTCCTCGCACATGAACACCATGTCCTCGGTGCAGACATTGCCGGCAGCGCCCTTGTGCCCGGCGAAGGGGCAGCCGCCCAACCCGGCGACGGAGGCGTCATAGAGATCGACCCCCAGTTCCAGCCCGGCATAGACGTTGGCGATCCCGCAGCCCCGGGTATCGTGGAGATGCAGGCAGATGCGCTTGTCGGGCCAGCGGTCCCGGACAGCGCCGACCACCTGCTTGACCGACCGCGGCGTCGCCCAGCCGACCGTATCTGCGAGGCTGATGATCTTGATGTCGACGGCTTCGTCTTCCGCGAGGCCGATCAGCTCCTCCAGCCGCTCGACGACGCGGGCGGGGGCGATATCGCCTTCGAAATTGCAACCGAAGGCCGTCATGATCGAGGCGCGCGTGACCGGCACGCCATGCTGCTTGTACGTGGCGATCTGATTGCGCTGCACCACGACGTTTTCGGCGAAGCCGCGGTTCGTATTCATGCCCATGAACGTCTCGGACGTCGTCGTCGAGATCGAGCCGAACATATCGATGTCCTGACAGGCAAGCGCGCGTTCCAGGCCTTTCTCGTTCAGCCACAGCACATGATGCGCGACGCCGGGCTTCCGCTTGAAGCCGGCGACGACCTCGCCCGCGTCGGCCCAGCCGGGGACGCGCTTCGGGTTGACGAAGGAGGCGACCTGAATCTTCTTCAAGCCGGTTTCGGTCAGCGCGTCGATCAGCGCGATCTTGCGGTCCGTGGCGATGGGGCCGGGTTCGATCTGGAAGCCCTCACGGGGGCCTTCCTCCTGAATATCGATCCGGGCGGGCAGGTCTGACATGGGGGCGGTCTCCGATCCAGCGTTCTTGGCCGACGAGACTACCCCCGGATCGCCGACGCCGCCAGCCGGATCACGCGGCGAGCCGACGGGCCCGGCGCTGAACGTAATAGGTCAGGCCGCGGGTGACGGTCCGGCTGACGCGGCCGCGCGGCTCGAAGCCGGCCGCCTTGAAAATCATCGCCATCGCCCGCTCGATGTGCCGCGGACGATAGAGGGGCAGCGTGCGCTCAAAATAGCGCCGTGCGGCGGCGCGCCGGTCATAGACATCCAAACCGTCGGTATTGGCCGCGAAGAATGCATAGGCCAGTTCGTCGTCTTCGGTTTCGGCGGCGCGGCCGACGGCGATCTTCAGGCGCTGCAGGCGATTCGGCCGCTCGAGCTCCAAGTAGCGCTTCAGGGCCTTGTAGAACATCGCGTAGTGACGCCATTCGTCGGTCGCGACCCGGCGGCAGATCTCGCGGAGCACGGGCTCCTCGGTCGCGTCGGCGATGGCGGTGTAATAGGAGCTTGTCCCGACTTCGACCATGCAGCGGGCGACCAGTTCGCCGGACCGGGAGCCGCGAATGCTCTCCGAACTTTCGATGGCGATCTGGTAGCCTTCGCGAAAGGCCGCGAAGCGGGCGGCATAGTCGAAGGTGGGGTCGACGAGCGTCGCCCAGCGGGCGAGCGCCACGCCATGCTGCACTTCCTCGACCGCCCAGTGGCGGGCGAGCTGCTGGAATGCCGGATCGTCATGAAAGACGTTGCAAAGGTATTCCGCATATTCCGAGGCGTTCGATTCAACCAGTGCGGCTGCTTTGACCAGCTCAAGCGTCTTCAAGTCGGCTTTCGCAAGATCCAGCTGGTCCCACGGAATATCTGTGTCAACGGACCAATGGGGCGACATGGTAGAAATTTCTCCGCTGCCTGAACATCTTGACAGGCTAACGATATGGAAACCAATTGCGGCAAGATCAAGATCATACCGCCATCTGCGCCGCGCCAAAAGCTGCAGGAACGATCAGGCGCGATTAACCTCGATCCAGGACCGGATCGGGACATTATTCAATGAAGTTGGGAAAACGCAAGACAGGGACGCCCAGTCGCGGCGCACGGCGTCGCGCCTCAGCTTTGGGCCGCCGCCGGAGTACGGCGCGTCCTCATCCAGAGGCTCAAACCTTGCGTTGATTGCTGAACGACGCGCCAAGAAGACCGGGTTTCGGTCTTCGGCGACTGTCCGCGACTAATGCGCCCGCTTGACGGCGTCCAGCTTGCCCTGTGCGACGCCGATCATCCGTTCGGCATCGGCGCGGGCCGTGCCATCGGCGGCTTCGGCGAGCGCTGCCTCGGCGTCGCGGAGATCGGTCTCCGCCTTGCCGACGTCGATATCCGCGACGCGCATCGCCGCCTCGGCCAGAACCGTACAGCGCTCGCTCGTGACTTCGGCGAAGCCGCCGGACACGAAGATCCGATCGCTGACCTGGCGGCCCTCGTAGATTTCGATGACGCCCGGTCGGACGGACGCGATCAGCGGCGCGTGCCCAGGCAGCACGCCGAAATCGCCGTCCCCACCGGGCACAACGACCATGTCGACCGGCATGGAAACCACCAGACGTTCGGGGGAAACCAGCTCGAATGCGACTTTATTGTCGGCCATTTATTTTATCCTCGGCAGGCGAAACCCTGCTTACGCAGCTTCCGCCGCCATTTTCTGCGCCTTTTGCACAGCTTCCTCGATGGCGCCAACCATGTAGAACGCTGCTTCTGGCAGATCGTCGTATTCGCCGTCGCAGATCGCCTTAAAGCCCTTGATCGTATCTTCGATGGCGACGAATTTTCCAGGGCTGCCTGTGAATACTTCCGCGACGTGGAACGGTTGCGACAGGAAGCGCTGAAGCTTTCGCGCCCGCGCAACAGTCAGCTTATCTTCTTCCGAGAGTTCGTCCATCCCTAAAATCGCGATGATGTCCTGAAGCGCCTTGTACTGCTGCAGGGTTTCCTGCACCCGACGCGCCGTTTCGTAATGCTCGTCGCCGACGACCCGGCGATCCAGGATGCGCGACGTGGAATCGAGCGGATCGACGGCGGGATAAATCCCAAGCTCGGCGATCGAGCGGTTCAACACCGTCGTCGCGTCCAGATGGGCGAAGGTCGTGGCCGGCGCCGGGTCGGTCAAGTCGTCGGCAGGGACGTACACGGCCTGAACGGACGTGATCGAGCCCTTGTTGGTCGACGTGATGCGTTCCTGGAGCGCGCCCATGTCGGTGCCGAGCGTCGGCTGATAGCCCACCGCCGAAGGAATACGGCCGAGCAGGGCGGACACTTCCGAGCCCGCCTGGGTGAAGCGGAAGATGTTGTCGACGAACAGCAGCACGTCCTGGCCTTCCTCATCGCGGAAATATTCCGCCTGGGTCAAGCCGGAGAGCGCGACGCGCGCGCGCGCGCCCGGCGGCTCGTTCATCTGGCCGTAAACCAGCGCCGCCTTGGATTCCTTGCCGACCAGGTCGATAACGCCGGACTCGATCATTTCATGATAGAGGTCGTTCCCCTCGCGGGTCCGCTCGCCGACGCCGGCGAACACGGAATAGCCGCCGTGGCCCTTCGCGATATTGTTGATCAATTCCATGATCAGCACGGTCTTGCCGACGCCCGCGCCGCCGAACAGGCCGATCTTGCCGCCCTTGGCATATGGCGTCAGCAGGTCCACGACCTTGATGCCTGTCACGAGCTGCTCGGACTCCGTCGACTGCTCGACGAAGGTCGGGGCGGCGCGATGGATCGGCGAGCGCTTCACCATGTCGATCGGGCCGCGATCGTCGATCGGCTCGCCGATGACGTTCATGATCCGGCCAAGGGTGCCGGGGCCGACGGGAACCGTGATCGGCTCGCCCGTGTGTTCGGCCTTGGCGCCGCGCACCAGACCTTCGGTCGCGTCCATGGCGATCGTGCGGACGGTGTTTTCGCCGAGATGCTGGGCGACTTCCAGCACGAGAACGCTGCCGTCCTCGCGCTTGACGTGAAGCGCGTCCAGAATCGGCGGAATGTCGCCGTCAAACCGCACGTCGACGACGGCGCCTGTAATCTGGGTGATGCGGCCAACGGCATTATTCGCCATGGGGTCAGCTCCTCTGAAGCAATCGGTTGCGGCCGTCAGACGGCGTCGGCGCCGGAAATGATCTCGATCAGCTCTTTCGTGATCATAGCCTGGCGCGTGCGGTTATAGGTAAGTTTGAGTTTGTTGATCATGTCGCCGGCATTGCGGGTGGCGTTATCCATCGCGGTCATGCGCGAGCCATGCTCGGACGCCGCGTTTTCCAGCAAGGCGCGATAGATCTGGACGGAGATATTCCTGGGCAGAAGCTCTTCCAGGATCGCTTCCTCC
The DNA here is from genome assembly GCA_937891825.1 of uncultured Alphaproteobacteria bacterium. Lineage (GTDB taxonomy): Bacteria > Pseudomonadota > Alphaproteobacteria > Bin95 > Bin95 > VMCJ01. The sequence goes on along the minus strand of CALAHN010000081.1, from coordinate 108,174 downwards.
GAAGGCTCGTATTCGTAGACGGCGCCCTTCAGGTCGTCGGCGGCTTCGCCTTCGGCCAGGACCGGCGGTTCGGCCGGGACAAGCTGCTGCGTCGTCACCTGGTTCGCGATGGCGGACAGGAACTTCGCATAGACGATGGTGCAGACGTCATACTCGCCCGCATCGAACATGCGGCGGACTTTCTCGCCGATCTGGTCGGCTTCCTGGAACGCGACCGACTTCTTGCCGACGCCTTCCATGACTTCGACGATCAGCGAGCCATATTGGCGGCGCAGCTGGTCGCGGCCCTTGCGGCCGACGCAGAGGATCTTGACGGTCTTGCCGTCCGCCAGCAGCTTCGCGATCAAGACACGCGCCCGGCGGACGATATTGACATTGAAGCCGCCGCAGAGGCCGCGGTCGGCCGTCGCGACGACCACCAGATGCACCTGGTCGGAGCCCGTGCCCGCCAGAAGCGGCGGCGCGCCGGGCGTGCCCTGCACGCTGGCGCCAAGCGCCCCGAGCATGCGCTCCATCCGTTCCGCGAACGGACGGGCGGCGACCGCCTGCTCCTGTGCGCGACGCAGTTTCGCCGCCGCCACCATTTTCATGGCGGAGGTGATCTTCCGCGTCGCCTGCACGCTGGCGATCCGGTTGCGTAGGTCCTTCAGACTGGCCATGCGCCTAGCTTTCCGCTCCTATTGCCGATATTCGGGCCGCTGTTGCGGCGCCGGGCCTACCCGCGATTTCAGGAAAAGTTCTTGGCGAAATCGCCGATGAAGCTTTTCAGCTTCTCGATGTTGCCGTCCGACAGCGCGCCGGTATCGTTGATGTCCTTCAACACGTCCGCCTGCTTATCGCGCACGGCCGCGAGCAACGCATGCTCGAAGCGGGTCACGTCGCGCACCGGAATGCGGTCGAGGAAGCCATTGACGCCCGCGAAGATCGAGATGACCTGCTCGCCGACCGAAAGCGGCGAGTACTGCGCCTGCTTCAGGACTTCCGTCAGCCGCGCGCCGCGCGCCAGGAGGCGCTGGGTCGAGGCGTCGAGGTCGGAGGCGAACTGACTGAACGCTTCCATCTCGCGATATTGCGCCAGCTCAAGCTTGATCGAGCCGGCGACCTTCTTCATCGCCTTGGTCTGGGCGGCGGAGCCGACGCGGCTGACAGACAGACCGACGTTGATCGCAGGCCGGACGCCTTTGAAGAACAGGTTCGTTTCCAGGAAGATCTGGCCGTCGGTGATCGAAATCACGTTCGTCGGAATGAACGCCGAGACGTCATTGCCCTGGGTCTCGATGACCGGCAATGCCGTCAACGAGCCGCCGCCATTGGCGTCGCTCATCTTCGCGGCGCGCTCCAGCAGGCGGCTGTGGAGATAGAACACGTCGCCCGGATAGGCTTCGCGGCCCGGCGGGCGGCGCAGCAGCAGGGACATCTGCCGATAGGCGGTCGCCTGCTTCGAGAGATCGTCATAAACGATCAGCGCGTGCATGCCGTTGTCGCGGAACCACTCGCCCATGGCGCACCCGGTATAGGGGGCCAGGAACTGCAGCGGCGCCGGCTCGGACGCGGTCGCGGCGACGACGATGGTGTATTCCATCGCGCCGTATTCTTCGAGGGTCTTGACGACCTGGGCGACGCTGGAGCGCTTCTGCCCGACCGCGACATAGATGCAATAGAGCTTGCGCTTCTCGTCGCCGGACTCGTTGATCTCTTTCTGATTGATGATCGCATCGATCGCGACGGCAGTCTTGCCGGTCTGACGATCGCCGATGATCAATTCGCGCTGGCCGCGGCCGACCGGCACGAGGGCGTCAAGCGCCTTCAGGCCCGTCTGCATCGGCTCGCTGACCGACTGGCGCGGGATGATGCCCGGCGCCTTGACTTCCGCCAGGCGACGCTCGGTCCCTTCGATCGGCCCCTTGCCGTCGATGGGATTGCCAAGGCCGTCAACCACGCGACCGAGCAAGCCCTTGCCAACCGGCACGTCGACGATGGCGCCCGTCCGCTTGACGGTGTGGCCTTCCGCGATCGCGCGGTCGTCGCCAAAGATAACGACGCCGACGTTATCGGTTTCGAGGTTCAGGGCCATGCCCTTCGTGCCGTCCTCGAACTCGACCATTTCGCCGGCTTGAACTTCGTCCAGGCCATACACGCGGGCGACGCCGTCGCCGACGGAGAGCACCTGACCGACTTCGGCGACATCCGCCTCGGTCCCGAAGTTCGCGATTTCATTCTTTAGAATCGCGGAAATTTCGGCAGCCCGGATTTCCATCAAGCAGCTCCCTTCATAGCAATTTCAAGACGCTGCAGTTTGGAACGCAGCGAGCTGTCGTACATGCGCGACCCGACCCGGACGACAAGGCCGCCCAACAAGCTCGGATCAACGCGGGTTTCAATTTGAGCGTTCGCGCCAACTGCCTGCTTCACCGCATCGGTGATCTGGCCGCGCTGGACGTCTGTGAGCTCCATCGCGGACGTGACCCTGGCGGTCACCTCGCCGCGACGTTCGGCGAGAACGGCGAGAAAAGCGTCGGTGATGGCGTCAAGGGCGAACAAGCGCCGATTGCGCGCGACCAGCGCCAGAAAATTCGATGTCAGCGGGTTCATGCCGCTGTCCTTGGCGATGGCCTGCAGCGCCCGGATCTGATCTTCCCGCGCGATCGCAGCACTCCGGATCAGGCGGCGCAGGTCGTCGCTCCCGGCCGCCGCGGCGGCGAAGCCGCGCAGATCGTCAGCGACGGCGTCGAGCGCCTTGCGCTCATCCGCCAAGTCATACAGGGCCGCGGCATAGCGCTCCGCGATCGCAAATTTGGATCCAGCTTGGGACGCCACCCTAGACCCTTTCAATAAAGTTTGCCCGAAACGCTGCCGCCCAGCATCATATCGACACTATCAGACACCGCGAAACGGCGCACGAAGCATCGCCTGCTCCGTCGCCGCCAAGAATGACCGTGTCGCTATCACAGGGCAGCGTCGTCACGCAAGCGCGCCTGCGCTCAATCCCGCACAATCCCGCAGAAACAGCACGCTCTTGCTGCAATTTGCCGCAAGCGTCCCGATCCGGCGCAACAGCGGCCTGTAGCGGGTCCGCGCGCCCTCGCTCAGAGGAAGGAATAGGGGTCGACGTCGATCTGCGCCGTCACGCCGTCCGTCAGCTTAACCGCCCCCAGCCATTCGGTCAGGATGGCCTGGACGTCGGCCGACCGTCCCGCCATCAGCAGCAGGCGCCAGCGCCAGCGTCCCCGAAGCTGGGCCAGCGGCGCCGGCGCCGGACCGAGGATGCGGGCGTCCTTGAAGGTCGGCGCGGCCCGGGCCAGCAAGCGCGCCTGCCGCTCGGTCGCGGCCGGGTCCCTGCCGGAGACGATCACGGCGGCCAGGCGGCCATAGGGCGGCAGCCGCGCCAGTTTCCGCGCCGCCGATTCTGCCGCGACAAACGCATCCCGGTCGCTTGCTTCGAGCGCCTGCATCACCGGATGCTCCGGCTGGTGGGTCTGCACCATGGCGCGGCCCGGCGCCTCGGCGCGCCCGGCGCGGCCCGCCGCCTGGGTCAGGAGCTGGAAAGTGCGTTCCCCCGCACGGAGATCGCCGCCGCCGAGCCCAAGGTCGCCATCGACGACGCCGACCAGGGTCAGGCCGGGAAAGTGATGGCCTTTCGCCAGGACCTGGGTCCCAACTGCGATATCGATCGCGCCGGCCGCCATGCGGCGCGTGAAATCCCGGAGCGCCTCCGGCCCTTGCAGCGTATCGGAGGACGCGATTTCGACCGCGGCGTCGGGCCACCGCTCGCGGGCTTCCTCCGCGACCCGTTCCACGCCGGGACCGGAGGCGGCGAACTGGCCCTCGGCGCCGCAGGCCTCGCAGGTCTCCGGCAGCCGGGCGCTATGGCCGCAATGATGGCAGATCAAGCGGCCCTGCAGGCGATGCTCGACCAGCCATGCGCTGCAGCTTGGACATTCCATCCGCGCCCCGCAGGCCCGGCAGAGCGTCAGCGGCGCATAGCCGCGGCGATTGAGGAAAAGCAAGATCTGCTCGCCCGCCGCCAGGGTTTGATCGACCGCCTCGACCAGCGGCGGCGCGATCCAGCGGCCGCGCTCCGGCGGGGTCCGCCTGAGGTCGATCAGCGTCACCGGCGGCGTCTCCGCCGCGCCGTGGCGCTCGGGCAGGACGATCCGGCCGTAGCGCCCGCGCTCGACGTTCGCGAGCGTCTCGAGCGACGGCGTCGCCGAGGCCAGGATGACCGCCGCCGCCTCGATGCGCCCGCGCACCACGGCCAGATCTCGGCCGTGATATCGGACGCCGTCATCCTGCTTGAAGGCGCCGTCATGTTCTTCGTCGACGACGATCAGGCCAAGGTCGCGAAACGGCAGGAACAGCGCCGAGCGCGCGCCGACGACGACCCGCGCCGACCCGTCAGCCACGGCCCGCCAGGCGCGGCGCCGCTCGGCCGCGCCAAGCTCTGAATGCCAGACGACCGGGGCAGCGCCGAATTGGCCGCGAAACCGGTCCAGCCATTGATCGGTGAGCGCGATTTCCGGCAACAGACAAAGGCTCTGCCGCCCGGCGCTCAAGGCCGCCGCGACCGCCTCCAGGTAGACGACCGTCTTGCCCGAGCCGGTGACGCCGTCCAGCAGGTCGACCGAGAATGCGCCCGCCCGGACGCGGTCCCGCAGCCGGGCTGCGCCCGCCGCCTGTTCCCGCGACAGCCCCGGCGCCGAGCGGCCTTCAAGCGCGTCCGGCGGCGGATCGCCCGCGATGACGATCGCCTCCAGCGCGCCGGCGTCGGCGAGGCCCTTGACGACGCCCTGGCCGACGCCGCCGATCCGCGCCGCCTCCAGCCCCGGCAAGGCCGGCGCGTCGGCAAGCGCTGCGAGCAAGCGCTTGCGGGCTGGCGTCATGCGCATGCCGTCCGGCGGCGTCGCGGCCAGGCGATAGAGCGTGCGCTTCGGCGCCGGGGCCAGGGCGGCGCGCGGCAGCGCCATCCGCAGCACAGCGCCCGGCGGCGCCAGGCAATATCCGGCCGTCCAGTCGATCAGTCGGCGCAGCCCTTCCGGCAGCGGCGGCGCGGCGAGCACGGCGCCGATCGGCTTCAGCTTCGCCAGGGGCACGTCCGGATCGGCCGCGGCGTCATCCCAGAGGACGCCCGTGACGCTCCGCCCGCCCAGCGGCGCTTCAAGCAACGTCCCGGGCGGCAGATGCGGCGGCGCCAGATAGGTCAGCGGTCCTTTCAGCGGCGCGGTCGTCAGAACCGGGCGCGGGACCCAGGCGTCGCCGTCATCTGGAAAGAGCCGGGGCTCGGCGCTGGCTTCGTCGGTCGCCATCGGGTATGGGTTTGCCTGCTGTTTTGGGGCGCGCCTGCGCCGAATTTGAAGAGTGAGCGCCATGAAGTTTTTTGTCGATACGGCGGAGATCGCCGAAATCAAGGACTTGGCTGAAACCGGCCTGCTGGACGGCGTCACCACAAACCCTTCGCTGATCGCAAAATCCGGGCGCAACATCCTGGAAGTGATCGCCGAGATTTGCGACATCGTTCCGGGTCCTGTCTCGGCCGAAGTCGCCGCGACGGACTTCGATACCATGCTGAAGGAAGGCCGCAAGCTCGCAGCCATCGCCAAGAACGTCGCGGTCAAGGTGCCCCTGACGGTCGACGGCCTGAAAACCTGCCGCGTCCTCGCCAACGAGGGCCGGCAAGTGAACGTCACCCTCTGCTTTTCGGCCAATCAGGCGCTGCTGGCGGCGAAGGCCGGCGCGGCTTTCGTATCGCCCTTCGTCGGCCGGCTGGACGACATCGGCGAAGACGGCATGCTGCTAATCGAGGATATCGTCCAGATCTACGATCAATATGACGCGCTCAAGACCGAAGTGCTGGCGGCGTCGATTCGCGGCCCCGGCCACGTCCTGGCCGCCGCCAAGGCCGGCGCGCATGTGGCGACGATCCCGCCGAATGTGATCCGCCAGCTTTACGCCCATCCCCTGACCGACAAGGGCCTGGCCGCGTTCCTCTCGGATTGGTCGAAGACCGGTCAGTCAATCCTGTGAGCCATCCCGACGCCTCCAAATCCGACGCTTCAAAATCCGACGGCGCCGCAAACGCGGCCGCCCAGCCGCTCGACGAAGCCGCGGTCGCCGACTGGCTGCTGCGGCATCCCGACTTTCTGGTGCGCCGGCCCGATATCGCGGCGAAGCTCGCGCCGCCCGACCGGGGCGGCGACGGCGTCGTCGACCTGCAGCGCTTCATGGTCGACCGCCACCGGAGCGAGCTCAGCAAGCTCCGAGAGAACTGGGAGCAATTGCTCGCGGTCTCGCGCGCCAATCTCTCGACCCAGCAGACGATCTTCGAGGCGACGCTGACCGCCATCCGCGCCGCCAGCTTCGAGGCCCTGGTCGAGTCGGTGACCCATCGTTACCCGGAAATCCTGCACTGCGAGACCGTGACGCTTTGCGTCGAGAGCAATGATGTCGCCGACCCGACGCCGGCCGGCGTGCAGCCGATGCGCACGGGCGATGTCGACGCCTATCTTGGCGGAGCCGCCCGGCGTTCGCGCTTCATCGCCGATCTCTCGCCGGACCCGGTGCTGTTCGGCCCCGCCGCCGGCATCGTGCGCTCGGCGGCGCTGGTGCGCATCGACATGGGGCCGGACGCGCCGAAGGCGCTGCTCGCCATCGGCGGCCGGGAGGCGGACGCCTACGCGCCCGATCAGGCCGACGACCTGCTCGCATTCCTGGGCCAGGCCCTTGGCGGCACTTTTGCAGCCTGGCTCGATTTCGATCACGGCAAGACCTGATGCAGCCCGCCGCGCTCGCCCCCGACCTTCTGGCCGCGCTCGACGAGTGGCGAGCCTGGCTGGGCGGCGCCAGGCGCGCGGCGGCGAACACCCAGCGCGCCTATGAACGGGATGTGCAGGATTTCCTCGGTTTCCTGAACGGCCATCTGGGCGACGCGCCGGACCTGAAGGCCCTGGAAGGCCTGCATGTCCGCGACTACCGGGCCTGGCTCGCCCGGCGGGCAGGCAATGGCGTCGGCGCCGCCAGCCGCGCGCGCGGCCTCGCCGCCGTGCGCGGCCTGATGCGCCATCTCGCAAAGCGCGGCCTGATCGCCGAGACGGCGGCGACGGGCGTCCGCGCGCCGAAGCAGCCGCGCCGGCAACCCCGCCCGCTCGATCCCGGAGCCGCGGCGGCGGTGCTGGCCGAGGCCGCGATCCCGAAGTCGCTCCGCACGCCGGAATGGACGGCGCTCCGCGATCACGCGCTTTTCCTGCTGCTGTATGCCGCCGGCCTCCGCATCGGAGAAGCGCTGGCGCTGACCCGGAACGCGGCGCCGCTCGGCGACACGCTCATCGTCACGGGCAAGGGCGGCAAGCAGCGCATGGTCCCGATACTGCCGGCCGCGGTCCGGGCGGTCGACGCCTATCTCGCGGCCTGTCCCCATGTCGTCGCCAAGACCGACCCGCTGTTCCTGGGCGAGCGCGGCGGCCTGCTCGCCGATGGCGTCGCCCGGCGCCGGATGCGGGAAATCCGCCGCGCCCTTGGCCTCCCCGAGACCGCGACGCCCCATGCCTTGCGCCACAGCTTCGCGACGCATCTCCTATCGGCGGGCGGCGATCTTCGGACCATCCAGGAATTGCTCGGCCACGCCGGCCTTTCGACGACGCAGCGCTATCTCGGCGTCGACCAGGCCAGGCTCCTGCAAGCATACAATGCCGCCCATCCCCGCGCCTGAGCCGACCCGACGGCGCGGCGGCGCCAGCCGAAGCGACAAGCGATGCTGATCACCGCGGTCGCGATCGCGCCGATCTTCGCAATCATCGTGCTGGGCCACGGCCTGCGCCGCGGCGGCATACCCAGCTTCGATTTCTGGAACCAGAACGACAAGCTGGTTTACTGGGTGCTGATGCCGGCATTGTTGTTCCAGAACATGTCGACCGCTGCGTTCGACGCCGATCTGGTCGGCGACTATGCGATCGTGATCCTCGGATCGTTCGCCGCCGCCGTCGCCTTCGGCCTGGGAGCGTCGCGCCTTGCCGGATATGCCGGACCGGTCACGAGTTCGATCCTGCAGGGATCGGCGCGGCACAATACCTTCATCACCCTCGCGGTCGCCGAACGGCTTTATGGCGGCGAGGGCCTGGCGCTCGCGGCGCTTGCAGCGGCGATGCTGATCCCGGTCACCAACATCTCCATGGTGACGCTGATGGTGGCGCTGGTCAGCAAGGCCCGCGGCATGCAGGTCGCGGCCGCGATCCTCAAGGACCTGGCGCGCAATCCCCTGCTGCTAGCGGTCGCCGTCGGCGTCGCCTGGAACCTGGGGTTCGACGGCCAGCCGACGCCGGTGATCCACGATATCGCGCGCATCCTGGGAGCCGCCGCCTTGCCGATCATGTTGATGTGCGTCGGCGCCAATCTCCGGACGGAGGATCTGGCGGTCGCCATCGGCCCGACGACGCTCGCCACGCTCGCGAAGCTGCTGATTTTTCCAGCGGCGGTGGCGCTGCTGGCGCGGCTCGTCGGCCTGACGGAAGCCCAGACCATGGTCGCCGTCATCTTCGGCGCGGCGCCGACGGCGTCCTCGGCCTATACCCTGGCGCGGCAATTGGGCGGCGATGCGCCGTTGATGGCCGCGATCGTGACCCTGCAGACCGCCATCGCCTTCCTGTCGCTGCCGGCGACGCTCTGGCTGCTGCAGACCGTCCTGTTCGCGAGTTAAAGGAGACCGCGATAGGCGCTGTCCGGGCGCTGATCCGGCGAGCGGACGCGGGCAAGGCTGTCGTTCATCGAAAGCTGCGCCGTCACCAGGGTCGTGAAATAGGGGTCGCCCGCGATCGCCTGCGGCCGTTCCCGCGCCGCGGCGAGCGATACGATCTTCGCGCCCGAATTAGCGAACGGCGCCGGGGCCGGGGCCAGCGATGCTGGCCCGGCCTGACGCTCGGCGATCAGGCCGATGTCGCCCGCCCGGGCCGCCAGCTTCGTCTCGAAGCGGCCCCTGATTTCACTGAACGACCGCGCCCGGTCGCCGTCGTAGAAAATCGACGGATTGGCCTTGGCGGCGGCTGGGAAGGCGCGCGCGGCCGCCGCATTGGGCGCCGCGTCCAGCTTGCCAAGGAACTTCGAGGCCCCGCCGGCCCCGAGAAAATGCGCCAGATAGAGGTCGACGTCCTCAGGCTCCCGGCCAATCGATTGCCGGAGATGATCGCGGTTCTCGGCGGCGAATTCGGCGCCCATGCGCGCCGCGATATCCGGGTCGTAGCGGAGGTCCATGATCCGGCGCCGCTCGACCGCCGACACATCGCCGCCCGCCAGCGCCGCCGCTTCCTTGGCGAGGCCGACCTTCGCGCCGTGCCGCTCGACCATCCCGCTCCAGGTCGATTCGATAAACTGAAACAGCCCCGCGGCCGAGCTTGTCTTGGCTTTGGCGTTCGGGTCGAGACTGCTTTCCAGGGAAGCGCCAGCAGCCAGATAGGCAAAATCGATCCCGGTCGCATTTGCCGCCGCCGCCAGCGCGGTCTTGACATCGCCGCCAGGGCTGGAGCGTGAAAGGCCAGCAAAATCAAGCTTCATAAGACTGTCGTTGCGCATATCGCCCCGTTCATTCTACTTGCCGGACAAAAGGAGTGAGGCCCAGGTTCGCCATGACAGCAGCAAGGCCCATGCCAGCTTGAGCGGGCGGCGCGGATCAGGTGGCTTCCGCGATCTCCGCCAGGGTCGCGAGCAGGCGTTTCACGCCCTTGGCTCGCAAGCTCGTCTCCTCCCAGGCGCGGGTAATCACCAGCTTGTTGTCGGGCCGAAGCTTCGCCGTGCCCATCTGCTGGGTCAGGTACTGCACCAGCCCAGCCGGGTTCGGGAACGAGCCCTTGTGGAAGCTCGCGACGGCGCCCTTCGGCCCAACGTCCAGCTTGCCGATATGGGCGCGCCGGCAAAGCTGCTTGACCGACATAACGTCCAGCAGGTTCTCGACCTCGACCGGAAGCGCGCCGAACCGGTCGACCAGCTCCGCCGCGAACGCCTCCAGATCGTGCTCGGTCTCCAGCGCCGAAAGCCGCCGGTAGAGGCCGAGGCGGACAGGCAGCTCCTTCACATAAGCTTCGGGGATCAGCACCGCCGAGCCCAGGCTGATCTGCGGCGACCAGGCTTCCTCGCGCGCTGCCGCGGCGTCGTCGCCATCGCGGGCGGCGGCGACCGCTTCCTCAAGCATCTGCTGATACAGCTCCACGCCGACTTCCCGGATATGGCCGGATTGTTCATCGCCCAGAAGATTGCCGCCGCCGCGGATATCGAGGTCATGGCTGGCGAGGGTGAACCCGGCGCCGAGGGCGTCCAGCGTCTGCATAACTTCCAGCCGGCGCTGCGCCGTCTTGGTGATCTGCCGGTCCGGCGGCACGGTCAGGTAGGCGTAGCCGCGTTCCTTGCCGCGCCCGATGCGGCCGCGCAACTGATAAAGCTGCGCCAGGCCGAACCGGTCGGCCCGATGGATCAGGAGCGTGTTCGCCGTCGGGATATCCAGGCCCGACTCGACGATATTGGTCGAAATCAGCACGTCGTAGCGGCCCTCGTAAAACGCCGACATCACGTCTTCCAGGTCGCGCGGCGACAACTGGCCGTGGGCGACGACGGCGCGCGCGTCGGGCACGAGCGTCTGCACCCGTTCGACCAGGGTATCCAGGTCGCGCACCCGTGGCGCCACATAGAAGGTCTGGCCGCCGCGGAAGCGCTCCCGCTGGATCGCTTCCTTGACCTGCAAGGCGTCATAGGGGCCGACGAAGGTGCGCACCGCCAGCCGGTCGACCGGCGGCGTCGCGATCACGCTCATCTCGCGCACGCCCGCCAGAGCCATCTGGAGGGTCCGCGGGATCGGCGTCGCGGTCAGCGTCAGCACATGGACATCCGCCTTCATCTGCTTCAGCCGTTCCTTGTGCGTCACCCCGAAGCGTTGCTCCTCATCGACGATGAGCAAGCCGAGATTGGGCAGGGAGACCGACTTCGCGAGCAGCGCATGGGTGCCGATGACGATATCGACCGTTCCGTCCGCCAGGCCCTTGCGCGTCGCCGTCGCGTCCTTCGCCGTAACCAGCCGCGACAATTGCCGCACCTCGATCGGCAGCCCGGCGAAGCGCTTGGAGAAGGTCGCGAAGTGCTGGCGCGCCAGCAGGGTCGTCGGCGCGACGACCGCGACCTGACGGCCGCTCATCGCCGCGATCAGGGCGGCGCGAAGCGCGACCTCCGTCTTGCCGAAGCCGACGTCGCCGCAGATCAGCCGGTCCATCGGCCGGCCCGAAGCCAGATCGGCGAAGACTTCGGCGATGGCGTTCAGTTGATCCTCGGTCTCGTCAAACGGGAACTTCGCCGCGAATTCCTCATAGACGCCTTCAGGCGCCTCAAGCATCTCGGCAGGCTTCAGCAGGCGCTGGGCGGCGACGGCGATCAACTGGTTCGCGATCTCACGGATGCGTTCCTTCGCCCGGGCACGCCGCGCCTGCCATTGAGCGCCGCCCAGCCGGTCGAGCTGCGCGCCGTCGCTTTCGCTGCCGAAGCGGGATAGCACGTCAATGTTCTCGACCGGCACGAACAGGCGGTCGCCGCCATCATAGATCACGCGGAGGCAGTCATGGGGCGCGCCGCCGGCCTTGACCGTCTCCAGGCCTTCATAGCGGCCGATGCCGTGGTCCAGATGGACGACGAGATCGCCCTCGGCGATATCGCTGGCCTCGGTCAGGAAAGCGTCGGCGCGGCGGCGACGGCGCTGGCGGCGATGCATGCGCTCGCCGAGGATATCCGCTTCGGTGACGAGGAGGAGGCTATCCGCCTCGAACCCGTGTTCGATTTCGGCGACGAGCGCGCCCGCCACGCCCTCGGGCAAGGCGAGCGCGGCGTCGAGGGTCGGCACACTCTGGATCGCCTCGAAGCCGCCGTCCTGCCGGATCAGGCGTTTCAAGCGGTCGAGAGCGCCGATGCTGGACGCCGCCAGGACCGCCCGCTGCTTGCCTTTGCCCTTGTTCTTGCCTTTGCCCTTGCCGGCGGCAGCGAATTTGTCGGCGACGGCTTGATAAAGCGCGCTGTCGGACCGCGCCCGCGCTTCCGCGAAGTCCAGGATCGAGCGGGCGCCGACCGTCAGCGCGCCGTCGGCCCCAAGAAACGGATCGAGCGCCAGCGCCGGCCATTCGAGCAGGCGGCTCGACCAGTCTTCGGGCGCCAGATAAAGCGCGTTCGGGGCAAGCGGCCGGTAGGGCTGCTCGTCCGCGCCGCCCGCCAGCATCTCCGCCCGCGCCGAGAAATGGTCGGCGATGGCGTCGAACCGGGCCTGCACGGCTTCGTCGAAAGCATGATCGAGGACCAGCGCCGCATCGGGCGACAACAGATCGAAGATCGTCGCCATCTCCGCGTGGAAGAGCGGCAGCCAATGCTCCATGCCGGGGTGGCGGCGGCCGGAGGAGACCGATTCGTAAAGCGGATCCTTGATCGCGACGCCGCCGAACAGCGCGCCATAGCCCGCCCGGAAGCGTTCGATCGCGGCGGCGTCCAGGGGCGCCTCGCTGGCCGGGGCCAACATTAGCCGGTCGATCGCGCCTTCGCTGCGTTGGGTCAGGGGATCGAAGGCGCGGATGGCCTCGACCTCGTCGCCAAAGAGGTCGATGCGCGCCGGACCTTCGGCGCCGGCCGGAAAGACATCGACGATGGAGCCGCGAAAGGCATATTCGCCCGGCTCCATCACCGTATCGGCCCGGGTATAGCCGTTGACGGACACGAAGGCGCGGAAGGCGGCTTCGTCGAAACGGCCGCCGGGCTTCAGCTCCACCGCCGCCGTCAGCAATGCCGCGGGCGGGATCCGCTGCAACAGCGCATTGACGGTCGTCGCGATCACGGTCGGCTGGCTTGTCGCCTCGGCCAGGCCGGCGAGCGCACGGAACCCGCGCATGCGCTCGCTGACGATCTCGCGGTTCGGCGACGAGCGGTCATAGGGCAGGCAGTCCCAGGCCGGCAGCCCGATCACCCGAGCTTCAGGCAAGAACACGGCAAGGTCGGCCTCGACCCGCGCCCGGCGCTCCGCGTCGCGGGCGACGAATACCAGATTGCGAACGCCGGCGCCGCGCAGCACCTCCCGGAGCGCCCATATCTCCGCGCCGTCGGGCGCGCCGGCCAGCAGCGCGCGGCCTGGCGTCAATCGCGTCGTCACGTCCAGCATCAAAATGTGATTCTATGGGCGAGCAGCGCCGTGATCAGGTCGGACTGCCGCTCCGCCGGCACCGGCGCGCGGCCGATGACCCAATCGTAGATTTCGGGGTCGGGCACATCGAGCAGGGATTCGAAGGCGTCCAGGCCCTCGGCGTCGAGCGTCGCCAGATGCGCGTCGGCGAACGAGCCCAGGATAATATCGCTTTCCTTGGTGCCACGATGCCAGGCCCTATAGCGCAAGCGCTTTCTGCGCGCGTCTTCAGACATTTCCGCCTCCCTCAATTCCGTTTAGGATATATCGCCGCGAATGGAGCATGGCGAGTGCGGCCCGAAGTCCTCTTCCCCCTCTTTCAATCGACGGACAGCCTGCCCGGCGTCGGGCCGCGCGTTGCGACGCTGATCGAGAAGGTCGCGGGCAAGCATGTGGTCGACCTTTGCCTGCATCTGCCGTCCGGTCTGATCGACCGCAGCTACCGCCCCGCCGTCGCCCATGCGGAAGCCGGGCGGATCGCGACGCTGGAAGTCATCGTCTTCGAGATCAGGCCCGGCCAGGGGCGGCGCCCGGCCCGCGTCATCGCCGGCGACGACACCGGCGAAATCGATCTCGTGTTCTTTCATGCCCGCGGCGACTGGCTGGAAAAGCAATTGCCCGTCGGCGAAACCCGCGTCATCTCCGGCATGATCGAACGGTTTCAGGGCCGGCCGCAGATGGCCCATCCGGATTACATCGCGCCCCCTGGCGACGAGGACGCCCTGCCCGCCCACGAACCGGTCTATCCGATGACCGCCGGCCTGCAGCCCAAGACGCTGAGGAAGGCCATCGCCGGCGCGCTCGCCAAGGCGCCGGACCTGCCGGAATGGCTCGACCCCGCCCTGATGCGGGAACGCGGCTGGGCGAGTTGGCGCGATAGCCTGATCCGCGCCCATGCCCCGGCCGCGAGCGCGGATATCGAGCCCAATCACCCGGCGCGCCTCCGCCTCGCCTATGACGAATTACTGGCGAACCAACTGGCGCTCGCATTGATCCGGCGGCGGCGGACCACGGGCGCCGGGCGCGCCTTCGCGCTCTCCGAGGCGCGCATGGCGGCTTGCATGGACGCCCTGCCCTTCCGCCTGACGCCCGGACAATTGCAGGCGCTGTCGGAAATTCTGGGCGACATGAAATCCGGCCGGCGCATGCAGCGGCTGCTGCAGGGCGATGTCGGCAGCGGCAAGACCGTCGTCGCCTTCATGGCGGCGGTCGCGGCGGCGGAAGGCGGCGCGCAGACCGCATTGATGGCGCCGACGGATGTGCTGGCGCGGCAGCACGGCCGCACCCTCGCCGGCCTTGGCCAGCGGCTCGGGCTCGCGGTCGCTGTCCTGACCGGGCGGGACAAGGGCAAGGCCCGGCAGGCGACGCTGATGGCCTTGGCAGCCGGCGAGATCGATATCCTGATCGGGACCCACGCGCTTTTCCAGGACGACGTGACGTTCAGGGATCTTGGCCTGATCGTCGTCGACGAGCAGCACCGCTTCGGCGTCGACCAGCGCATGGCGCTCGCGGCGAAGGGCCTGGCGCCGCATCTTCTGTCGATGACCGCGACGCCGATCCCGCGCACGCTGATGCTGACCGCCTATGGCGACATGGATCATGTCGCGATCCCCGACAAACCGCCCGGCCGCCAGCCGATCACGACCACCGTCACGCCGATCGCCCGCATGGCCGACGTGATCGACGGCCTGGAGCGGGCGATGGCGCGGGGCGAACGGGCCTATTGGATTTGCCCGCTGGTCGAGGAGTCGGAGGTGAGCGACCTTGCCGCCGCCGAGGACCGGGCCGCCATGCTCGCCGCGCGCTTCGGCGCCAAGGTCGCGCTGGCGCACGGGCAGATGAAACCGAAAGAGCGCGACGCCGCCATGGCCGCCTTCGCCGCCGGCGACGCGACGCTGCTGGTCGCGACGACGGTCGTCGAGGTCGGCGTCGACGTGCCGGAAGCGACGATCATCGTGATCGAACATGCGGAACGCTTCGGCCTCGCCCAGTTGCACCAGTTGCGCGGCCGCGTCGGACGGGGCGACAAGGCCTCGTTCTGCCTGCTGCTCCGCGCCGATGGCGTCAGCGAAACTGCAAAGCAGCGTCTGCTCGCGATTTCGGCCACCGCCGACGGCTTCAAGATCGCCGAGGAGGACCTTCGCCTGCGCGGCGCCGGAGAGGTCCTGGGCACCCGCCAAAGCGGCCTGCCGCAATTCCGCATCGCCGACCTGGACGCCCAGGCCGATCTGGTGGCGCTCGCCCGCCGGGACGTCGACCTGATCCTGGCGCGCGGCGCGGCGGGCGACGACATCCTCGCCGGCGACCGCGGCCTCGCGCTCCGGGCGCTGCTCTATCTTTTCGAACGGGACGCCGCGGCGCGCTATGCGCGGACCGGCTGACCGACCCTTCCCTGGAACCGGAGACCCAAGCCATGGGCATAATCGCCGCCGCCATCGAAACGAAGCTGCAAGCTGCGTTCAAGCCATCGACGCTGGATGTCGAAGACCAGTCGGAGCGCCATCGCGGCCATATGGGGTTCCGGGAAGGCGGCGAGACGCATTTCCATGTGCGCATGACCGCGGAAGCGTTTCGGGGCCAGTCGAGGGTGGCGCGGCAGCGCGCGGTCTATGCCGCGCTCGCCGATGAGCTCGCGGGGCCGGTGCATGCGCTGTCGATGGAGGTCAAGGCGCCGGGCGAATAGGCCAAGGGCGCCGCCCCAGAAAGCGAGGCGCCCAGCCGAGCGTGGGACGGACGCTGGGCTGGGCTCAAAGCGCCGGGGCCGCCCGCAGGAGGCTTGGCGGCCGCGACGCTCTGTCTCGTTGGCGTCGCCAAAGACTTACGACCGTCGCTCGCCCGACAAACGGGCGTTGGAGCTTCGATCCGCCAAAGGCGTAACGCATGCGCATCATGGAGCCCTCTGAGCCCGACGGCCAACGCGCGTTTGGCCTACTACTGGCAGCCCCTGCGCTTGAATTGGCGAGTCCAATGGAACATAATAGAAACACGTCTGAACAATGGCTACCGGAGCGTCGATCCATGCCCAGTCCGATCGGTCATCAGCGCGGCCCGACGACCCTGGAGCGCCCCGGCGTGCCGCTGGCGCGGGGCGCGGCCAGGTTGCTTGGCGACATGGGCTATGCCGCGCTCAGCGAGTTTTCCCTGGAGACCGGCCGGCGCGTCGATGTTTTCGGCGTCGGCGCAGCAGGCGCCTTGATCGCGGTCGAGGTCAAAAGCAGCCGGGAGGATTTCCTGTCCGACAGCAAGTGGCCGGACTATCTCGACTACTGCGATCGGTTCTACTTCGCTGTCCCGGCCGAGTTCCCAAGCGCCCTGTTGCCTGGCGATCATGGCCTATTCTGCGTCGATCCCTTCGGCGGCGCCCTCATCCGCGAAGCGCCCTTGCTGCCGGTCAAGGCCGCGCGCCGGAAAGCCCTGCTGACCCGCTTCGCCCGAACCGCCGCCGACCGCCTCCGCCGCCTGACCGACCCGGAAGCGCTGATGGCAGCGAGCTGAAGCTTGGCGGCTGGCGCAGAATCTCCGGCGGATCGACCTGCCGGCGCCCCTTGGCGTCTTTCGTTTGTATCTCAATTGAGTTACACATTATCCTCAGAAACAAGAGGACATGCCATGCCCGCCCGAACCTCGATGCTCCATGTTCGCGTGGACGACCAACTCAAGGCGCAAGCAACCGACGCCCTGGCTGATGTTGGCCTGACGCTTTCGGATGCGGTGCGCATTCTACTGACCCGCGTCGCCGCGGAAGGCGGCCTGCCCGCCGGCCTGACGATGGACCAGGACGCCTACGATGCCTGGTTCCGCGCCAAGGTGCAGGCGGCGCTGGCCGACCAGCGGCCGGCTACGCCGCATGAGCAGGTGATGCACGAGGCGCGCGCTCTGATCGACGGGAAACGCCGTGCCTGAACTGCAATGGAAGGCCTCTGCGGTTGCGGACCTTATGGCGATCGTCGACTACATCTCGGACGATAACCCGGATGCGGCGCTTGCCCTGATGCAGGAAATCCAGGGCAAGGTGGCGCAGTTGCAGGCTCACCCGAAACGCTGCCGACCCGGCAGGGTAGAGGGAACACGGGAACTGGTGGTCCGGCCCAACTACATTGTGGTCTACGCCGAAACCGCAGCCGCGGTGACGGTGCTTCGTGTGCTTCACGCCGCGCAAATGTGGCCTTGATCGGCCTTTTCCAAGCACCGTCTTCAGCATCCACAGGAAGCGCGGTTCATTGAAAACGTCAACGGATCCCGAAGCCCGGCGGCCGGCGGTCGTCGTCGCCGCGGGCGGCTTCGTAGGCGGCGGCGGCCGATAGCAGGTCGGCGTCGGCGAACCAGGGCGCCGCCAGTTGCAGGCCGCCTGCGGGCAGGCCGGCCGCCGTGAAGCCGTTCGGCACGGTGATCGCCGGGTGGCCGGTCAAGTTGAAGGGGTGGGTGTAGGGATACCAGCCGTCGCGCAGCCCGCCCGCCGGGCCGCCGTCGATGACGACGGGCTGCAACGGGTCCTGATCCGCCGGCAACGCCGGGGCGGCGAGGGTCGGGGTCGCGAGGAAATCGATCTCCTCGAACCAGCTCTGGACCTGGCGGAACAGGCGGGTGCGCGCTTCCATCGCCTGCTGCACCTCGGTCGCGCCGAAGCGCCGGCCCTCGCCCATCCAGTGGCGGAGGGTGGCGGACATGGCGTCGCCCAGCGTCTGCTCGGCCCCGGCGAACCGGCAGGCCCAGATCGAGAAGGTCAGCGGCCCCCAGACCGGGAGCGTGTTCTCGAAGGCGTCATTCCGCTCGACCAGGTCGGCGCCGAGATCGGCCAGCACCGCGAGCGACGCCTCGAACGCGGCGCGGGTTTCGGGATCGACCCGGTCGTTGCCCATGGTCAGGCGGTAGCCGATCCGCCGCCCCTTCAGGTCGCCCGGCCGGGCGGCGGCTGCGGCAAGCCCCTGGAGATCGCGCCCGAGAGAGTGCGGATCGCTGGCATGGGGCCCCGCCATGACATCCAGCATCAGCCCGGCGTCCTGGACAGTGCGCGCCATCGGCCCGACATAGGCGAGCAGGCCGAACACATCCGGCGTCTGATCGTGGGGCACGACGCCGAGCGACTGCTTGAAGCCGACGACGCCGCAAGCCGCCGCCGGAATGCGCGTCGACCCGCCGCCATCGGTGCCGACGGCGAGCGGCCCAGCGCCCGCCGCCACCGCGACGCCCGACCCGCCGGAGGAGCCGCCGGGCGTTCGCGTCAGATCCCAGGGGTTCAGCGTCCGCCCGAACAACGGCGCTTCGGTCAGGGGCTTGTGGCCGAACTCCGGCGTGGTCGTCTTGGCGAAGACGATGGCGCCGGCGGCCTTGAGGCGGGCGACGGCGACGCAATCGGCCGCCGGGATATTGTCCTTGTAGGCGAGGCTGCCGAAGGTCGTCCGCAAGTCCGCCGTGTTGCAGAGGTCCTTGACCGAGACCGGCACGCCGTGGAGGGCGCCGAGCGGCTCGCCCGCGACGACGGCCGCTTCCGCCGCCCGCGCCGCCTCAAGCGCACGCGCGCCATCCAGGGTGATGAAGGCGTTGCAGCGCGCCTGCGCCGCCGCCGCGCGCTCCAGTACAGCCTGCATCGCCTCGACCGGTGAAACCTGGCGCGCCCGGATGGCGCTGGCGAGGTCCGTCGCGGTCATGCCGAGGATTGCGTCGCTCATGGCTGGCGCACCTGGAGCACGGCGCCGTCATGGCTCGGATCGGCGCCGCCGCGCAGCGGCTGGCCGGGATGAAAGTCGATGGCGTGGGGCGCCGCGAACGCGAAGGTCAACGGCGAGCGCTGGACCGTGTAGCCGTCGGCTTCCAGCGGCTCGACCGCATAACCGGGAATCCGGTTCGTGATGTCGATGACGTCGCTGGTCGCGGAAAAGCGCGGGGCGGCGACCGCTTCCATCGGCGACATGCCGAAGTCCAGCATATTCAGCAAGGTTTGCAGGACGCCCATCGCGATCTGGGTGCCGCCGGGCGCGCCAAGCGCGATCCGGGGCTCGTCGCCTTCGAACACGATGGACGGGCAAAGCGAGGAAAACCGGCTTTTGCCCGGCGCGATCGATCCGGCCCGGCCCGGCCTTGGGTCGAACACGCCCATGCAGCCATTGTACATGAAGCCCAACCCGTCCGTGATGACGCCGGACGGCATCCCGAGCGAATGGGTCATGGTGACGATATTGCCGCGCGCGTCCCGCACGACGACATGGGTCGTATCCTTCGGCTCCGCCATGCCGCCCTGATAGCGCGGCACGCTGGCCTTCTCGGCCCGCCGGATGCGCTCGGCCTGAGCCGCCGCATGGGCCTGGCCCAGGAGGCGATCCAGCGGCACGTCGACGAAGGCCGGGTCGCCGACATGGGCGTCCTTGTCGACGGTCGCCTGCTTCATCGCCTCGGCGACGATGCGGATATATTCGGTCGTGTTATGGCCGATCGCGTCCAGATCGAAATGCTCCAGGATGTTCAGCATTTCCAGCAATTGCACGCCGCCGCCGGGCGGACGGTTCGATGCGATCCGCCGGCCGCGATATGTGGTCCAGAGCGGGTCGGCTCGAACGGTCCGGTAGTTTTCCAGGTCCTTCTTGCGCATCAGGCCGCCATGGCGCGCCATGTCGGCGTCGATGGCGTCGGCGATCTCGCCCCGATAGAAAATCTCGGCGCCGCCCTTGGCGATCCGGCGCAAGGTCCGCGCCATATCCGGGTTGACGACATGGTCGCCCAGGCCCTTCAGCGCGCCATCGGGCCGGAAATAGATGTCGCGGCCGGTCTTCGAGAAGCCCAACCGCTCCGTCACGCCGACCCGGCCATGGATCGCGCCCTGGCGCCACCAGAAATCCACATGGGGCCGGACGACGAAGCCCTTGTCGGCCTGGGCGATCGCGGGCGCGCAAACGTCGGCCCAATCCCACGATCCGAATTCGGTCACGGCCTCATGGTAGGCCAGCAAGCTTCCGGGCGTCGTGATCGCCTCATAGCCGCAATCGTTGACGCGGCCTTCCAGGATGAAGCCGAAGCCGTCGCGGGTTTCGCCCTCGATCCGGTTCGCCCACATCGACGGGGTCGCGGCAAGCGGCGTCTGGCCGTGGAAATCGATGCAGGTATGGACGCCCTTGTCCGGCAGATAGAGGTGGCAGGAGCCGAACCCGGCGATGCCGCACATCTGCGGATCGACGACGCCCTGGACGAGCGCGGCCGCCATCGCGGCGTCGACGGCGTTGCCGCCCCGCATCAAGACCCGCGCGCCGGCCTCCGTGGCTTCGGGCTGGGCGGCGACGATGATCGCATTGGCCTCGGTCGGCATGGCTTCCCCCTTTACGCGCTGCTGCGCGCCGTCAGTTCATGTCAGCGTCCGCCAGCGCGCCCGGGAAACCGGGCGCGACGTCGCCGACGAAAAGCTCGAGCGAGCGGCGGGCATGGTCCGGCGTCAGGTCGCCGAAGGCAAAGCGGCACAGCATGTATGTGGCGCCCGACGCTTCGATCTGCCGGGCGAGTTCGTCGCGCACGAACGCCGGCGCACCCGCGATGGCGAGGCCGCGCGCCTTCGCTTCGGCAAAGTCTTTCGGGAAGCGGATCGGATCGGCGCCATTGTCGCGCCAGAGCTTGGCGAGATTGGCGCGCCAGCGGGCGAACGCCGGCGCCGCCAGCCGTTCGGCTTCAGCGTCGGTTTCGGCCAGGACGAGATGACGCGCGAAGCCGAGCTTCGCGTCGGCCGGCCCGCCCGCATCCCGGTAGGCATCAAAGATCAGGCGGTTGGCGGCCGCTTCGCCGTTCGCGACGATGTTCATGCCCCGCGCCGCCGTCCAGGCGCCGTGGTCCGGACGGCCGACGCCGTACCAGATCGGCGGATGCGGCCGCTGCACGGGCGGAATTTCCATCGGCACGCCCCGATAGGTCCAGAAGCGGCCGTCATAGGTCAGCCGGTCGGCCCCGAGGCCCGTCAGCAGAATATCCAGCGCTTCCTCGAACCTGGGCGGCGTCTCCAGATGGGTCAGCCCGAAGAACGCGGTCTCGAACGCAACGATGCCGCGGCCGACGCCGACCTCCAGCCGGCCGCCGCTCATCTGGTCCAGCATGCCAATTTCCTGGATCAGCCGGAGCGGCTCATAGAGCGGCAGGGTGTAGACCAGCGGCCCGAAGCGCAGGCGCCGGGTGCGCGCCGCGACCGCGCCGAGGAACACGCTCGGGCTCGGCGCGAGGCCGAGGGGCGAGCCATGATGCTCCGCCAGGTGATAGGCGTAGAATCCGGCCCGGTCATAAGCCTCGATCAGATCGAGGCGCGCGCTGTAGATGTCCTGCAGCGGCCTGCCGCTCTGGTCGAGATGATCGAAGACGCCGAAGCGCAGCATCTAGCCGGCGGCCCCGAGCTTCGGAACCCAGTGCCGGTTACACCAGTTCATGATCTCCGTGCCGGTCGCCTGCCAGACGCCCTCATGGCCCAGGATATAAGCCAGCGTCTCATCGAGATACTTCAGCCGATGCGGCTGGCCGTAGAGATAGGGATGCAGACAAAGCGGCATGACCGTGCCGCTCTTGGCGCCCTCGGCATAGAGCACATCAAACATGTCGCACATCATGCGGGCGAATTCCTTGCCCTCGGTCTGCCAGCGGTAGACGACGGCGTCGTTCACATCCATGGAATAGGGGATCGCCAGGAGATCGCCGTTCTTGGTCTTGACCGGCACGGGCTGGTCGTCGTGATAGAAATCGGTCGAGAAGCCGATGCCGTGCTTGGCGCAAGCTTCCGCCCCCCAGAACGTGCCGCTCGCGGCCGGGCCGAACCAGCCGTTCAACTGGCGACCGGAATATTTCCGGTAGGTATCGACGCAATCCTTGATGACGGCGTGGGTCTCGGCCTCGTTCAGGCCCCACATGTAGCGGCTGTTATAGAGGCCATGGCAGACATAGTCGTACTGCCGCGCCTCCATCGCCTCCCAGATATCCGGATAATGCTCGATGATGCCGAAGTTCAGGGAGACGGTGCATCTGACGTTGTGCTTGTCGAACAGGTCGAACATGCGCCAGACG
Source organism: uncultured Alphaproteobacteria bacterium (assembly GCA_937891825.1). Classification (GTDB taxonomy): domain Bacteria; phylum Pseudomonadota; class Alphaproteobacteria; order Bin95; family Bin95; genus VMCJ01. The sequence continues at coordinate 85,976 of CALAHN010000081.1, read as the reverse complement.
CCGACCCGGTTGCCGTAATCCCGAATGCCGTAGCCAAGCACGTCCGGCGCCGGCATGCGCGGCCAGGACGAACGCACGTTCTCGACCGCGGGCCGGTATTCGTAATGCTCGATGTTCGGCAGCACCCAGAGCGCGACGCGGGCGCCGTTCGGCCATTCCAGCTTCGGCCGGTTGTCGTAGGGCAGATAGGGAAAGCGGCTGGCGAGGTCGTCCATCAGTGCCCCCCGGTCGGAGCGCCCTGGCCGATCACCAGGGCGTCGACGGCGACGGCGCCCTTGCCCTTGGGGCGGACCAGGAACGGGTTCACGTCTACGGTTTCAAGCGTATCGGCATTCGCCGCCGCGAAGCTGGAAAGCTGCGCCAGGGCCTTGGCCAGCGCCGCCACGTCCGAGGGCGGCGCGCCGCGCACGCCGTCGAGCATGGCCCGGCCCTTGACCTCGCCGATCATCTCCATCGCCACATCGACGCCGAAGGGCGCGACCCGGAAGGTCACGTCCTTCAGGACCTCGACGAAGACGCCGCCGAGGCCGAACATCACCGTTGGGCCGAAGATGGGATCGCGGACGACGCCCATGATCGTCTCGACGCCGTCCGAAATCATCGGCGCGACCATCACCCCGTCCACATGCGCCTTGGGCGCCTTGGTCGCCGCCCGCTCCAGCAGCGTCTTGTACGCCGCCTGCGCGTCCTTGGCGCTGGCGACATTGAGGATGACGCCGCCGATTTCCGACTTGTGCAGAATATCGGCGGAGACGATCTTCATCACGACCGGAAAGCCGATCTCCGTCGCGGCCTTGCTCGCGGCGGCGGCGGAGGTCACCGTGCGCTCATCGACCATCGGCACCCCGGAGGCCGCCAGCAGCGCCTTCGACGCGGTCTCGTTGAGGGCTTTGCCGGCTTCCACCTTCGGCGCCCCTTTCGGGAGCTTTGGCGGCGCCTTGCGCTTGCCTTTGGCGTTGAACGCCTTGCCGAAATAATGCAGCGCCGCGATCGCATTGATGCCTCGGCTCGGGTCCTCGAACACCATGAACCCTGCGGCTTCCAGGGCGGCGCGGGTCTCCGGCCGGCTGACGATCGACATGGCCAGCGCCCGGTCGGGATATTTCGCGCCGATGGCTTCAAGCTGCGGCGTGATCTTCGCCATCATCGCCGTGTTGAGGCCGACCGCCGCGCCGAAGCAGATCGACGAGCCATAGCCGCCGTCGTCGAGCAGCGCCTCATACATCGGCTTCATCAAGCTGGTGTCGTTGATGAACTGCGCCGTCACGTCGAGCGGATTGCGGGTGCCGGCGAACGGCACGAGCTTGCGCATCGCCTTCTGGGTGGCTTTCGGCAGCTCCGGCAAGGTCAGGCCGGCTTCGGCCGCCGCATCGGCCATGATGACGCCGACGCCGCCCGAGACCGTGATCACGCCAAGGTCCGGCGTGACCGGGAACTTGCCGAAGCTCGCGGCATAGGCCACGTCGAACATCTCGTCGATCGAGCGGGCGCGATAGACGTCATACTGCTTCAGCATGGCGTCGAAGACCGCGTCCGAGCCGGTGAGCGACGCCGTGTGCGAAGCGGCGGCGGCCGAGCCGATATCCGACGTGCCGACCTTCATCAGCACGATCGGCTTCTTCTGCGCCTGGGCATGGGCGAGCGCCGCCTGGAACTTGTTCGCGTCCTGAATGCCTTCGATGTAGCCCATCACGACTTTCGTGTTCGGGTCTTCGGCCATGTAGGCGACGCAGTCCGAGAACTCGACATCCGCCTGATTGCCCATGGTCGCCCAGAGATTGATGCCGAGGCCGCGTTCGCGGGCCAGCATGAAGCAATGGGAGCCGAAGGCGCCGGACTGGCTGGCGATGGAGATGCCGCCGATATCCGGGCCGCTATCGACCAGACCGGACGTGAACGTCGCGATCATGCCGGTATTGGCGTTCATGGTGCCCATGCAGTTCGGCCCCATGATCCGGAGGCCGGCTTCCTTTGCGGCGGCGGCGATGCGCGCCTGGGCGGCGGCGCCCTTGGCGTCGATCTCGGCGAAGCCGGATGAGAGGATGATCGCCGCCTTCACGCCCTTGTCGATGCAGGACCGGATCGCCGGCTCCACCAGGCCGCGCGCCTGGGGCACGACGACGATGGCCATGTCAACCGGCCCGTCGACGCTGGCGAGGTCCGGGAACGCCGGCAGGCCCTGAACTTCCTTGACCGTCGGATTGATCGGCAGCACGCGGCCCTTGTAGCCGGCAATCTTCATGTTGTGGATCGGCCGGCCGCCGATCTTGGTGAAATCGGTCGATGCGCCGATGACGGCGACCTGGGCCGGCTCGAAGAAGGCCCGCAAACTCTCTAGCCGCAGCGTATCCCTGGATGCGACGGTCGTCGCCATGCTCGTGCCCTCCCATTCATTTGGGAAAGGCTACCCCGCGGCGCCTTCCGCCGACAAGCGCCGTCGGCGAAGTTCGTCTAGCGCGCTGGCCTGCTCAGGACATTCGTCCCTTGCCCTGTTCCAGGAAACAGCCGTCGATGCGCCATTCGCCGCTCGGCAGGCGCGCCAGGGGATAGACCGCCTTGTATATCCGCCCGTCCTTGCCGACGACATGGGCGCTGGCCGCGCCCTTGTCGCCGCGAAGCTCAATCTCCTCGACCCGATAGGCCGATGGACCGATCAACGCGCCATATCCGGATTCGACCATCAGAAGGAAGGTCTCGGCGTCGCCAAAGCGCGCCTGAATGTTGGGCGAGGCAAAGCCGAACGCGCGGTCCGCGTCGCCCGCCGTGAACGCGGCGGTCTGCGCTTCCAGCAATGCCCGGATATCGGCCGCATCGTCAGCCGCCGCCGCTGGCGCCCAGAGCGCCAGCAGGCATACGGCCAGCGCCCCCGCAAACGCTGAACGCATCAGTCGAAGACTTCGCATCGCCCCGGCCCTCCTTCGCGCCGCGCGCCGCTCGCCTTCGGCGCTTTTCAAGGCTTACGCAGACGAACCGGCGACGGATCAAACGCGGCAGGGCCGCCTTCAGGTCGCGATGATCGCGACATCGTCGCCTTCTTCGACCGCGTCGCCAGCTTCGACCAGGATTTCCTTGACCGTGCCGGCGACGCCGGCCTCGATCGGAATTTCCATCTTCATCGCCTCGACAATCAAAATCGTATCGTCCGCGGCGACTTTGGCGCCAACTTCCGCCTCAATGCGCGCGACCGTGCCTGACGATTCCGCGACAACCTTCACATCCGCCATCTTTATTGCCTGTTCCTGCTGGATTAACCCACATCATGGCGGCATCGCCAAAATATGGACATGGTGAGCGCTTTCAATCAATGGGAGCAAGGCGCGCGCGCCCTTCAGGACACGCGCTGCTCCAGCCCCAACTGCGATCATGGAAGTTTGACCTAACTTGCCGAGCGACGCCAGCCAGCTAGAACAGGAATGTCAGGCTGGCCGATTCCGCTGCCGTCGGGCCAAAGCTTTCCTGATCGATCCGCGCCGCCGCCAGGACTTGTCGATGCTATCGCCGCCCACGAAACGAGACCCGTCCTTCAAGACGCCGCTCCGCCATCGTCGCTTCGGCTATGTGCTGCGCCTGGCGCTCGACCGGCCGCGTCCCATGCGGGACAAGCCGGCGCTCGCCAGTTTTCCAGCCATCGTCGCAGGCGATACGCGGCCGCCGGTGCGGATCTTCATCGGCACGGAAACCGGGCAGGCGCGGGGCGAGCGCGTGCTGGTCTGGTCGATCCTCAAGCACCGCGACCCCAAGCGCGCCTATCACGTCTACCTGATGCGGGAGCTCGCCGGGTTCGACCGCCGCTTCTGGAAGACCGGCTTCAGCAATTACCGCTATGCGATACCGGCGATGGCGGGCGGCGCCGGTCGGGCGATCTATAATGACGTCGATCAGATCTATCTCGCCGATCCGGCGGAATTGTTCGATCTGCCGCTCGGCGACGGCGGGGCGGCGATGCTGAACGACGGCGACACCTCGGTGATGACGATCGATTGCGCCCGGATGGCCCCGATCTGGCCAGCCGCCCTGGCCCGGTCCGGCCGCCGGAAACACCGCGCTTTTCTCGCGCTGATCGACGCGGCCGGGCTCAGAACGCCGCTGCCGCCGGAATGGAACGCGCGCGACAAGGAATACCGCGCCGGCCAGTCGAAGCTGCTGCATTTCACGACCCTGCAAAGCCAGCCCTGGCGGCCGTTCCCGAACGAAATCTCCTATATCCCCCACGCCCATGGCGCGCTCTGGGAAGGCCTTGAGGCCGAAGCGGACGCGCAAGGCTTCACGATTTTCACAAATACGAACCCAAGCCCCGAATTCGCGGTCGCCGCCGCCCGGCCGGCGCAGCCCCTGCCGGCCGACCGCTTCCTCCGCAATGCCGAGCGCCTCGGCGTTCGGTCGGTCCTGGCGCTGGGCGGCGGGGATTTGGCCGGCGCGGCGACGGCGACGCCCCTGGCGCTTGCCGACGCCCTGGCCGGCGCGCCCCATGCGGCGGACGCAGCGATCGCGCTCGGGACCCTCGACGCCATGCCGGAGGACGATATTCCCTGGCTCCTCGACAGCCTGTTCAAGGCGGCGACGCGCTTGGTCTATGTCGAAGTCCGCCACGGCGTCCGGGATGCCCGATGGTGGCGCCAGCGGCTGACCGCGGCGGGCAAACGCACGCCCGGGGTTCCCTGGACCTTGCATTGTCAGGCGCCGTGGCGTTTGTTCCCGGGTCGGACATTCGCCGGCAAATGCAAAGGATCCGCGCCATGCGACGCCTGATCGGCCTGCTGCTTCTGGCCGCCGCCATCGCCGTTCTGGTCTGGGAGGCGATGGGGCTGGTTCAATATGGCGAATGGCGGCTGATCGCCTTCGGCGAAATCGCTTTCCGCCTGGCGCCCGAGAGCTTGAACCTCGCCCAGGCCGTCACCCAGCGCTATGTGGCGCCCTGGCTTTGGGATCCGGTCATCCAGACCTTCCTGCTCTGGCCCGCCTGGCCGATTCTGGGCGGCCTCGCCGTGTTGTTCCTGGCATGGGGGCGGCCGCGACGGCGGCGTTAATCCGGCGCAAACCATCGCCGCCGCATCGTCGGCGGATGACATCCGCTCAGCCAATCGCCCTGCCCGCCCAAGCCTTCGATCCGGAGGCCGCGCTTCGTCATGGCTTCGCGCTGCATCGCTCCGGCGATCTGGCCGAGGCGGAGCGCCAGTACCGCGCTGTCCTCAAGGCCGCGCCCCACGAGCATCGCGCCCTAACCCTGCTCGCGCCGCTGCTGGAAGGCCAAGGGCTGATCGACGCGGCGCATGACGCCTGCGCGACGGCGCTTCGCCTGGCGCCGCAAGCGCCTGCCCCGCGGCTGCAACTCGCCCGCCTGCTGATCGGCAAGGGCGATGCGGCGGGCGCGCTCGCCGTGATCCGGCCGTTCACGGCCGCGATGCCCAATGAGCCCAAAGGCTGGATGCTGCGCGGCCGCGCCGCAGCGCTCCTGAACGAACAGGACGAAGCAGCATCGAGCTTCGAGCAGGCCGAAGCCAAGGGCGACCCAACCGCGGCCGCCCATCTGGGCAAGGCGCTGCAGGCGCTGGGGCGGAACGAAGCGGCCGTCGCAGCCTATCGTCGGGCGCTCGCTCATGCGCCGCGCCATACGCCGGGCCACGCGACGCTGCTCGGCGCGCTTGGCAACGCCCTTTCGGCGCTCGGCCAGCGCGATGCGGCGATCGCCAGTTATCGGGACGCTATCGCGATCGACCCCAACCTGCATGACGCCTACGGCGCGCTTGGCGTCGAACTGCAGGCGCTTGGCCAGTACGAGGCGGCGGCGACCGCCTATCTGGGCGGTCTCGCGGTCGCGCCCGATCGCGGCGACGTCCTGAACAATCTCGCAAGCTGCCGGCTCGACCAGGGCCGGCCGCGATGGGCGCAGGCGACTTATAAGGCGTTGATCGCGCGCGAGCCCGGCCACGCGACCGCCCGCCGCAATCTCTGCCTTGCGACCGCCTATGACGACGGCAATTCGGCCGAAGACCTGGCGGCGGTCTGCCGGGCGGCCGTGGCTGACCTGGCCATTGCGGATCGGCCCTCGAAGCGGCCGCGCGGCCCCGGCGAGCCGCTCCGCATCGGCTTCGTTTCGGCCGATCTTCGCAGCCATTCCGTCGGCGCTTTCGTCGAACCCTTGTTCGCGCATTTCGATCCGAACCGCATTGCGCTCCATGCCTATGCGAACATCGCCCAGCCCGATGCGGTGACCGACCGGCTGAAACGGCTGGCGTCAGGCTGGCGGGACACGGCCGCATGGACAGCCGAGGAAACCGCCGCCGCCATTCGCGCCGACGGGATCGATATCCTGGTCGACCTCGCCGGACATACCGGCGACACGCGCCTGGATGTCTTCGCCCTCCGGCCGGCGGCCATTCAGGCGAGCTGGCTCGGCTGGCCGTCGACCACCGGCCTGGCGGCCATCGACTTCAAACTTTCGGACGCGCTCCTGACGCCGCCCGGATCGGCGGAGCCGATGGTCGAAACGCCGATCGTCCTCGCCGGGCCGGCCTTGTGCTTCCGGCCGCCCGACGATGCGGCCGCGGTCGCGCCGCTGCCGGCGCTGGCGAACGGCCATGTCACCTTCGGCAGTTTCAACCGCATCGCCAAGACCAGCCCGAGGACGCTTCGGCTCTGGGCGGAAATCCTGACAGCCCTGCCGGACGCCCGGCTGCTGCTGAAGGATAACGGCTTCCGCTGCGCCGCGGCCGTCGCCCATTTCGAGCGGCGGCTGCAAGCGGCCGGCATCGATCCGGCGCGCGCCACGCTGATGGGCTCGACAGCGACCAAGGCGGAGCATCTGGCGCTTTATGGGCAGGTCGATATCGCCCTCGACAGCATGCCCTATAACGGCGTGACGACGACCTGCGAGGCGCTCTGGATGGGCGTGCCGACGGTGACGCTCGCGGGCGGCCAGTCGCTCAGCCGTTATGGGCTGACGGTCATGACCCATGCGGGCTTCCCTGACCTCGCCGCCGCCGATGGCTCTGGCTATGTCGCCCAGGCGCTGGCGCTGGCGCGCGACCCGCAGCCATTGGCGGCGATTCGCGGCGTTATGCGGCGGCGGCTCCGCCAGTCGCGGCTCCTCGACGGCAAGGCTTTCGCCGCGGATTTTGCCGACGCATGCGCGGCGATGGACCGGCAGATCGGCTCTTAGACAGGCTTGTCCGCCGCCGATTTCGGCGCCAACGGCAGCTTGACGCCGCCGCGCTGCACCAGCCAAACGCCGGCCGTGGCCGCAGCCAATCCCAGCAAGGCTTCCAGCCGCAGACTTTCACCGAGGATCAGAAAGGCCAGCAGCGCCGCCGTGCCCGGCGTCAGGTAGAAATTCGCCGCCACCTTGCCGGCCGCGCCATGGCGCAGCATCAGCAGATACAAGCCCATGCCGCCAAACGAGACGCCGATCGTCAGATAGGCGAAGGACAGGATGGCCTGCTGGCTCCAGACGATGCTTGGGGTTTCGACCAGAGCCATGACGATGACGCAGAAAATGCCGGACGCCGCCATCTGCGCGGCGTTGGTCGCGAGCAGCGGCAAGCCGCGCCCGACCCGCGCATGCCAGAGCGTGCCGAAGGTCAACGCGACGACCCCGGCGAACGCCGCGGCGATGCCCGCGCCCGCATCCAGCGCGACATAGTCGACGCCGACGACCAGCGCCACGCCCAGAATGCCCAGCAGAAATCCGGCCCATTGCGCCAGCTTGAACCGCTCCCCCAAGAGCGGCCCGGAGAGGACGGCCGTCAGGAGCGGCGTCAAGGAGCCGATCAGCGCGGCGCTCGCGGCCGGAATTTCCTGCATCGCCGTAAAGAACAAGCCGAGATAAAGGCCGTTCATGAAAATCCCGGCCCCGACGACCCCGGCCCAACGCCGGCGAAACGACCGCCAGTCCGGGTTCGCCTCACGGACCAGCAAGGCCAGGACGAGCAGAATCAGGCTGGCCGCAAAGAACCGCAGCGCCAGAAACGCCCATGGCGTGAAATCCGGCAAGCCGCCCCGCGCCGCGACGAACGCGCCGCTCCAGAACAGGACGAAAATCAAAGGCGCGACGCGCAACAGCATGAGGGGCGGATACAGTCCCAACGGACGCCAGGGCGGCGGCGGCACCCTAAACCATTCGCGCCAGCCGTAAAGCGCGGCCGCTTGCAGCGGCTGGCGGCCGCCGCCAGTATGGCGGCCCGTCGCGAACGCCCGCGCGACAGAGAAAGGCGTGAGCGTCCAGAGGTCCATGCAGCACCCCGCCAAAGCTGACGGCGGCCGGATGGCCGGCCACATGATGGGCCTCTTTGTCGCCGTGACGTTCGGGTCCGCTTATCCGTTCGGGAAGCAGGTGGTCAGCGCCGTCGATCCGCTATCGTTCTCCTGCTTTCGCTATCTGATCGCGGGCGCGTTCATGCTGCTTCTGGCGAAGGGGCTTGGCCAGCGGACGGCGATCACCGCGAAGGATGCGCTGGCGCTCGGGTGCCTTGGCTTCCTTGGCTATGCGATCTTCCAGGGCGTGTGGGGGATCGCTCTGCAGATGACCAGCCCGGCGAAGGCCGTGATCCTGGTCGCGACGACCCCCATGTTCGGCGCGATCTTCGCCCGCATCGCTGGCCAGCCCGTCGGCCGGATGATCTGGATCGGCGCGGCGGTCGCCTTCCTCGGGGTCTATCTGGTCGTGAACGACGGCCTCGCGCCCGCCCAGCCGCTGACGGACGAGGAATTGCTCGGCGACCTGCTGTTCGTGCTGATCGCCGCGGTCTGGGCCTTGTTCGGCCTGTTGTCGCGCCCGTATGTGATGCGGCTGGGGGCCTGGACGACGACCGGGTGGGCCGCGCTCTTCGGCGCGATTTTCCTGCTGCCGCTCGCCGTGCCCGGCATGGTCGACGGCGCCTGGGGCCGGATCGACTTCAATGTCGGTCTGGCGTTCCTGCATCTCGCCCTGATCGTCGGCTGCCTCGGCAACGCCGCCTGGTCCGGCGGGCTTGGCCGGCTCGGTCTCGCGAGCATGGTGCTGTATCTGTATCTGTCGCCGGTGTTCGGCGCCGCATTCTCCGCCTTGCTGCTCGGCGACTGGCTGAGCCTCACGCAAGCGCTGGGCGCCGTGCTCGTCATCGGCGGCGTGGCGCTCGGCCAATCGGGCGGCATCGTCTTCAAACGCCGCCCGCCCGCCGCCGGATAGCCTCTCTCGGCGCCATAGCGATCCGTGGCGCTACTGGCGTTCGAAATCGACCTTGTCGTCGATGGCGAGGCCCTGAAGGCTGCGGCGGAGGCAATCCAGCCCCATTTCGACGCCGCCCGCGCGCACCCGGTCCTTGCCGCCGACGATGCGGGCCTGTCGGGTCTGGGTCGGTTTGCCCGGCGCCGCGATCGCGATCAGCACATCGCCCTGGCCGCCGCCGGCGCCGCCTTCCTCGCCCGGCGGGATCATCACCGCGAGGCCATGGCTCGTCCGCGAGGTCGCCTTGACCGCCTCGGCGAACCGGGCGGCCGTCGTCGCCGAGACATCGGCGTCCGGGATATCGAGCGCGGTCGCAAGGGCCTTGACCGAAGCGCCGAGGCCGCCCCGCCGGAACACGGCGCCCGCATCGTCGGCGGCGACGATCCGGCCGGCGACCGCGCCATGCGTGCCGCATTCGGCGATCGCCAGCGTGCCGTCGATGTCCCGGAGCCCCGCCAGGATGACGCTTTCAAGCGACGCCATATCCTCGGCCAGGAGATAGGATCCCAGCCGCTCGCGGATCGTCGCCTCAAGCGGCGCCATCAGGCTTTCCAGCGCCGCGCTATTGGGGCCGCGAGCGAGCAGCTTCGTCTCAAGCTCGGGATAATGGGCCTGGAAGCCAAGCTTGACCTGGCCGCCGGCGGTCGCCTCCAGGCCGGAGAGCATGTCGTCGACGCGGGATTCGCCAAGGCCGAAGGAATGGAAGCGCTTCAGCCGGACGACCGCTTGTTCGCCGCTCATCTGCAGCAGGCGCGGGATGATCTCATCCTCGAGCATCTTGTGAATTTCCCGGGGCACGCCCGGCGTGAAGAAGAAGCGCGCGCCGCCGATGTCGATCGCGAAGCCGCAAGCCGTGCCGACCGGGTTGTCGATAAACTCCGACCCCTCGGGCAGCATCGCCTGCTTCCGGTTGTTCGGCGGCATGACCCGGCCGCGCGCCTTGTAGAAGCCTTGAATATTCTCGAGCCAGGCTTCGTTCAGGATCAGGCCGACCCCGGCCGCTTCCGCCGCGACTTCCTGGCTGAGATCGTCGACCGTCGGGCCGAGCCCGCCATTGACGATCACCGCATCCGCCCGCCCCGAGGCCAGACGGAACGCTTCCTGCAAGCTCTTCCGGTCATCGCCGACGGTCGTGCCCCAAAGCACATCGATGCCGACTTCCTGAAGCCGGCGCGCCATATGGCTATAATTGGTGTTGATCGTCTTCCCGCTCAGCACCTCGTCGCCCGTGCAGACGATCTCTACCCGCATTTTCGTTCCTTCGCAGCATCATGGCCAGCAGCCCCTAGATTTTTTATATAGGCAAATCCGCCCCCGTGAAATCGCCCAACCGCCATGCCATAGTGGCGGCGGTCGAACCGAAGGGATCCTTATGCGCCGCTTCCACGTCCTGTGCGCAGCGCTTGCGCTGGCCCTACTCCATTCCCTGGCCTTACCCGGCGCCGCCAAGGCGGCCGACAGCGAGGCCGTCGCAGCAGTCAAGGCAGGCGCCGACTGCGTCAAATGCCATCTGGAGCAAGCGGATTTCGCCGGCGCCGATCTCGCGGGACGGAACCTTGGCGGCGCATTTCTGGACGGCGCCTCCTTCGCCGGAGCCAATCTCGAAGGCGCCAACCTCGCCGGCGCCAGCCTCGCGCGCGCCGACTTCAGCAATGCCCGTCTCGCGGGCGCCCAGTTCGTGATCGCGAACCTAGTCGAGGCCAATTTCGACGGCGCCGACCTGAAAGGCGCCGTCGTCAGCAGCGCCCGGCTGACGCTCGCGACCTTCCGCAAGGTCGAAGCTGCGGGCGCCACGTTTGCCCGGTCGCGGATGCGCGGCGTCGATTTCACCGGATCGAGCATCGAAGGCGCATCCTTCGCGGGAGCCAAGGCGCCGGCCTCGATCTTCGACAAGATCGCCGGCGCCGGCGCCATCTTCCGAAAGTCCGGCCTGGCAGGCGCATTCTTCCGCGACGCCCGCATCGAAGGCGCGGATTTCTGGAGCGCCGACCTCTGGAAGGCCGACCTCAGCGGCGCCGAAACCGCCGGTACGGATTTCACCCGCGCCCACCTCCGGATCGCGACGCTGCCGGCCAGCATCCAGCATGCAAACCTGTGCCGGGCCACCCTGCCCGACGGCTCCGCCAGCCGTCAGGGCTGCAACTGACGGGTCGGGGCCGGTCCATGCCCGAAGCCATCACAATCGTCCAAAGCCGCGCGGCGCTGCGCGATCCCCAGGACTGCACCGACCAGGCTGACGACCTGGCGCTCCTGGAAGCGGCGTTCGAAGCGCTGGTCCGTCGCGACGCTGGCGGCCGCTACCGCCCTGCCGCCGCCGAAAGCTGGTCGCTTTCGCCGGACGCTCGTCGCTGGACCTTCCGCCTGCGGCCCGGCCAGACCTTCCATGACGGCCAGCCGATCGACGCCGAAACGGCGCGCTTCGCCATCGCCCGCATGCAACGGCCGGAGATCGGCGCGACCTTGGGCGCGCCCGCCGTATGGGGCCAGTATCTTGGCGACGCGACAATCGCGGCGACCGGTCCCCTGACCCTGGAGATCGAGACGCCAAAGCCGACGGCCGACCTGCTCGACGTGCTGGCCCCCGGCTACCTGTTGCCGCCGGACCTGACCGACCGGCCGGATTTTCTGGCGGCGCCCATCGGCAGCGGCCCCTACAGGATCGACGCCATCGCGCCCGGCCGCATCGAGATGTCGCCGCATCCGGGCAGGGCTGAAAGCGCGGCGAAACCCAAACTGATCTGGCTGGAAATGCCCGATCCGAAGGACCGACTTGCCGCCGTCCGCGCAGGCGCGGCCCAGATCGCGACCCGGCTGGCGCCAGATGACGACCCCGGCCCGGCCGCCCGGCTGCAGGCCCATGTCGATCCGGTCTCGATCATCTATCTGCTGAACGCCGCCTCGGGCCCGTTTCGCGACGCCAGGCTGCGGCGCGCCGTCAATCTGGCGCTCGACCGCGATGCGTTGATCGCGTCGGTGCTGGCAGGCGCCGGGGCGCCGTTGCGGAGCTATGTCTCCGGCGGCCATTTCGGCGCCGATCCGGCCGCGCCCGACCTGACCGATCGCGCGGCCGCCCAGGCGCTGTTGCGGGACGCCGGATGCGACGGCGGCCTCGCGCTCACGGTCGATTGCCCGACCCGGCTGCCTGATGAAGCCGTCGCGCTGACCCAGGCAGTGGCGGCGCAGCTCGCGCCTTTCGGGATCCGGCTCGATATCCGTTATCACGATGACCGCGTCGCCTATGCCGAGCGGGTGCGCGCCAAGGCAATCGGCGACATGTGCGTTTTCGATTCAAGCCCGATGAGCGTTTTCCGGGTGCTGAACGAGAAAATCGATAGCCGCTGGCAGGGCGCCTGGTGGCAGGGCTACGCCAATGCCAAGGTCGAAGCGCTGCTGGATCGCGGCCGCAGGGCGGTCGACGAGCGAGCGCGCGAGGCGCTCTATGCCGCGGCGTTCCGCGCCCTAAGGGACGACCCGCCCTGGCTTTACCTCTACAACCGCGTCCGCGCCGCCGCCTTCGCGCCGGCCGCCCAAGGCTGGACCATCCGCCAGGACGGCGTTCTGGCCGAAACGGCGGCGCAGGAGCGCTTCAGCAGGTAATCTTGGCCGGGCGCACGTCGACTTCGACCTTGATCTTCTGTTCGCCGCCGCCGAGCACCATGCCGGAGATCGGGCTGACGTCGCCATAGTCACGCCCCCAGGCGACGGTGATATGCTCGTCTGTCGGGACGACATTGTTGGTCGGGTCGAGATCGACCCAGCCATGTTCCGGAACCCAGACCGAAAGCCAGGCATGGGACGCATCGGAGCCGACCAGCTTTTCCTGGCCTTCCGGCGGATGGGTCAGAAGATAGCCGCTGACATAGCGCGCAGGCAGATTGAAGGCGCGCAGGCAGGCGATCTGGAGATGGGCGAAATCCTGACAGACGCCGCGCCGCAGCTTCAGGACCGTGTCGATCGGCGTGTAGATGTCCGTCGCGCCGCCCTCATACTTGAAGTCCTTGAAAATGCGCCGCATCAAGTCGATCGCTGCTTCGAGCAACGGCCGCCCTTCGGGGAAGGACGGCAAGGCATATTCATAGGCACCGACCGAGACCGTGAACTGCGATTCGAAGGCGAACTGCGCCGCGTGCAGGCTCGGCGCATCGACGGCGCCTTCGACGGCGGTCTTAACCGCATCCCAGGGCGCGGTCGTCGAAGGCTCTGGCGAGGGCTGGGATGTAACCTCGACCCGCGAGTTTGACGTGATCCGCAGCCGCCGATGCGGCTGCTCGACCGTGAGATATGTGGTCAGATTCTCGAAATAATCCCGCGAAGCCTTGGAGACGGTCGGCGTCGGATCGATCAGGAGAGCATAGCGGTGCACCGTCTGGCCGGGCGTCCGCCGCGGCGTGAGATGCACGACATGCTGGGAGATATCGACATTGGCGGCATAGTTGAAGGTCGTGATGTGGCTGAGGTCGTAGATCATGGCGCGGTCATCGCCCCGGAGATGCTGCGCATGGGCGCGACGTGGCTGAAATAGGCCCTGGCCAAGGCCGAGGAAAAGCCATCGACCTGCACTTCGGTCGCGTTCAGAAACTCCAGCAAGGATGACCGGACGCCGTCATCGTCGCGCTGGTCGGACATGGCTTGCGCGTCGGCGAGGCGCAGGCGGCTCATCAACTGCTCGATCAGATATTCATGCTGCGGCAATACGGCGAGCGCGCTGTTGCGCGGCAAGGCATGGGCATGCCGGACCAGAGCCGCGACCTGAAAGGCGACTGACCGGGGATTGGTCTCGTCGATCAACAATAGGTCCAGCACCGGCGACAATCGCGCCGAGGTCAGATATCGGGTCCGGTAGGTCATCGAGCTGTCGCCAAGCTCCAGCAGCAGATCGAGCCGCCCCTCGGCGGCCGGGTCGCTGTCGACGGTCATCTCCCGCAGCAAGAGGGTCATATGGCTCGCCCGTTCGACGCGCCGGCCGGAATCGGTCATGCGCCAGTCGAGATTGCGCGTCATGTTCTCCTGGTGCATGCCGGAAAGGGCCGCCAGATCGATCAGCATGGCGTTCAGCAGCTCGATGCCGTCTTCCATATGCAGCGGCGCTTCGGTCACGGCGTTCGCCTGATCGCGGAGGGCGTTCAGAATGCGCCACGAATCGACGCTCAACCGCTCCCGAACCAGCGCCGCCGTGCGGCAGAGGTCGGCGAGCAGCGACAACAGGCCGTTCGGCATGTCCGGCTTGGAGATGAGGTCGATCAGCGCGCTCTCCAGCGCGACCAGCTTGCCGTCGACAACGTCCTGATCGGCGCCTTCGGGCAGGTAGCCGATCTCGACCAGCGCATGGGTCAGTCGCGCCAGGGTCGCCGGGTCTTCGCCAATGCCGATTTCGCCGGAAATCCGGTGCAGCATGCTGCGGATCATGCGGATCGAGTTCTCCGCCCGTTCGGCATAACGGCCGAACCAGAACAGGTTGTCGCCCGCCCGGCTCGCCAGATTGGCGCTGCTGCGCCTGAGGGTGATCGGCTGATCCGGCGCCGCGAGCCGGGTAAAATTGCTGACCGGCGTATCGGAAAGCGCCCAGGCATCCTTGCTGGCGTCGCCCTGGCTCATCCGCATGGTGCGGGAGTTCATATCCTCCGTGGTCCGCGCCAGGCCGCCGGGCATCACCCGGAAACTGCCGTTCTTATCGGCGCAGACGAACACCCTGAGCATGACCGGACGCGGCTCCAGCACGCCGCCGCGCCAGATCGGCGCTGTCGGCAGGCTGAGCGTTTCCTGGCCGAAATAGCGACCGCCGTCCCGACGGATGCGCATGGCGAGCGCTTCGCGGTCGGCCGCCGAAAGCTCGCTCGGCAGGATGGCGCCGGCATGGCTGTCCAGGATGGACGTCCGCGCAAAGGATGGCCGCACCACCAGACGGTCGAGGTGATCGAGAACGTAGGCCTGCTCCTTCGGCTGCCCGCACCACCAGGTCGCGACCGAAGGCAGCATCAAGGGCTCATCGAACAAGCTGCGGCAAAGGTTTGGCAGGAACGCCATCAGCGCTTCGGACTCGACGACGCCGGCGCCCAGGCTGTTGGCCACCACAACTGTGCCGGCCCGGATCGCCTCCACCAGACCGGCGACGCCGTCATGGGATTTGGCGCGCAATTCCAGGGGATCGCTGTTCTCCCCGGTGACCCGGCGGAAGATCAGATGCACCTGCTTCAGGCCGTCCAGGGTCTTCAGATAGACCTTGTTGTCGCGGACCGTCAGATCGGCGCCGACCACCAGCGGGAAGCCCAGATACCGGGCGAGATAGGCGTGCTCGAAATAGGTTTCGCTGTGGGGGCCCGGCGTCAGCAGCACGGCGAGCGGGCTGTCCTGGCCGGTATGGGCGATCATGGCGTCGCTCATCGCCTGGAAGAATTCGGCGAGGCGATGAGCGCGGAGCGCGCGCAGCGTCTCCGGCATTGTCCTGGAGAGGACGATGCGGTTTTCCAGCGCATATCCGGCGCCGGCGGGCGATTCCGTGCGGTTGCTCAAGACCCACCAGCGATTGTCGGCGCCGCGCGCCACATCGAAGGCCATCAGGTTCAGATGGACGCCGCCTGGCGGCTCGACGCCATGCAGCGGGCGCAGAAAATTCGGATTGCCGAAGACCAGCGACGCCGGCAGCAGCCCCTGCCGCAACAAGCTCTGGCCGCCATAGATATCGGAAGCGATGGCGTTCAACAGCGTCGCCCGCTGGATCAGGCCTTCCTCCAGAACCCGCCATTCCTCCGGCGCGATCAGGAAGGGGATCGGGTCCATCCGCCAGGGCCGGTCGCCATCGCCCGTCTCATCATGGACGTTGTAGGTGGCGCCATTCTCCCGGACGAGACGCTGGGTGGTGTTCCAGAGACGCTTCAGCGCCGGTTCGGAGAGCTTGCCGATCTCATCGAGAAACGGCTGCCAATGCGGCCGCGCCGTCCCGTCCGGCCCCATCATCTCGTCGAAGGCGCCGGGGACGGGTCGATATCCGCTCATCAGGCTGACGGCCGCCGGCCGGGCGCTGGATAGCAGCTTCAATTCGTTCACCCATCGTTCTCCATACTACGCTTCAGGTTCAGCGATACGGGCGGCTCGGCGTGCGCCGACGCCTTGGCTATGCGCCGAAATACTTTCCAATCCCGTAATTCCGTCAGGCGCCCGCACGAGCGCGGCGGAGATCGAGCGTCATCGGAAAGGCGGCGTTCGGCGCAGCGCGCGGCGGCGGCGACTTGCCGGCCGTGTGGCTGATCTCCGAAAAGCGCGCCAGCCGCCGGCTTTCCGCCTCATAGTCGTTGACCGGGAAGACATCGAAACTGCGTCCGCCCGGATGGCTGACATGATAGGCGCACCCGGCGACGGCGCGGCCGCTCCAGGTGTCGTACAGATCGAAGATCAGAGGCGCATCGATCGGGATCGTCGGGTGCAGGGCGGAGGGCGGACGCCAGGCCCGGTAGCGCACGCCGCCGAATTGCTCGCCGACGACGCCGGTCGGCGTCAACGGCACTTCAAACCCGTTGCAGCCGATCTTGTAGCGGCCAGCGGCGAGGCCGGTCGCCTTGACCTGCACGCGCTCGACGGAGGAGTCGACATAGCGCACCGTGCCGCCGACCGCGCCTTCCTCGCCCATGACATGCCAGGGCTCGAGCGCTTGCCGGATCTCGATATCGACGCCGCCATAGGAAATCTGGCCATAGCAGGGAAAGCGGAATTCCAGGTGCGGCGCGAACCATGCCATGTCGAAGGCGAACCCGCCTTCGTTCAAGTCCTGGATAACCTCCTGGAAGTCCATTGCGATCGCGGCCGGCAGCATGAACCGGTCATGCAGCCCGGTGCCCCAGCGCGTCAGGCCGCCGGTCAGCGGCTGCTTCCAGAACATCGCGATCAGGCCGCGCAGCAACAACTGCTGGGTCAAGCTCATTTCAGGATGCGGCGGCATCTCGAAGGCGCGGAACTCGACGAGGCCGAGCCGGCCGGTCGGCCCGTCGGGCGAATACATCTTGTCGATGCAAATCTCGGCCCGGTGGGTGTTGCCCGTGACGTCGATCAGGAGGTTGCGGAGAATCCGGTCGACCAGCCAGGGCGGACATGAAGTCTCCGGCCCCGGGATCTGGGAGAAGGCGATCTCAAGCTCATAGAGCGCATCGTGCCTGGCTTCATCGATGCGCGGCGCTTGACTGGTCGGGCCGACGAACATGCCGGAGAACAGATAGCTCAAGCTCGGATGACGCTGCCAATAGATGATCAGGCTGCGCAACAGGTCGGGCCGGCGCAGGAACGGGCTATGGGCGGGCGAGATTCCGCCAAGCACGACGTGGTTGCCGCCGCCCGTGCCGGTGTGCCGACCGTCGAGCATGAACTTCTGCGCGTCCAGGCGGCAGAGCCGCGCTTCCTCATACAGCGTCTGGGTGATGTCGACGGCTTCGCGCCAGGTGCTGGCCGGCTGGATGTTCACTTCCAGCACGCCGGGGTCGGGCGTCACCTTGATCATGTTGAGACGCGGATCGCGCGGCGGCTCATAGCCTTCCACATGGATCGGCATGCCGGACTCGGCGGCCATGTCCTCCACGGCCGCCAGCAGGTCGAGATAATCCTCAAGCGTTTCGGTCGGCGGCATGAACACGCACAGGCGGCCGTCGCGCGGCTCGACCGACATGGCGACGCGCGCCGGGCCGCCGGGTCCTTGCTCATACTGGACCTGCGGCGACGGCGTCGCATCCGGCGCGCCCTGGAGAAACGGCTGGCGCACGGGATCGGGCAGATCGAGCGGCGGCCGCTCGACAAACGGATCGACAGGAATGACGCGCGGATAAAGCGCTTCGGCGATATGCGGGAGCGATGCGATCGGCAGGCGGTAACCGATGGGCGAATCGCCCGGGATCAGCGTCAGCCGACCGGTTCTGGTTTTCCAGATCTGGCTGACCCAGCGGCGGCCCTTGGCCTTGGCGTTCCAGCGCTGCAACGGCAGCACATAACCGACCGGGGTCGAGAGACCGCGGCTGAAGACCCGGGCCAGACGGTCGCGCTCCATCGGATCGTCGAGCTTGGAATCCCCCGGCGTAACATTGTCGGGCAAGCAGGCTTCGCGGCCGATGAAATGGACCGGGTCCTCATAGACCGGCATCGCAGCTTCCGACGCGACGCCCAGGCGATCCGCGATGCCGGCGGCGAACGCGCCAGCGTCGGCTGGGGTCGGCTTGTAGTCCTTCGCTTCCTCGGCGATGGCCCCGGTCCCGCGCCAGATCGGCACGCCATCGACGCGCCAGAACAGGGCGAAGGCCCACCGGGGCAATTGCTCGCCCGGATACCACTTGCCCTGGCCGTAATGCAGCAGCCCGCCGGGCGCGAACTTCGCCTGGAGCCGCCGGATCAGCTTGTCGCCAAGCGGCCGCTTGGTCGGTCCGACAGCGCCGGTATTCCATTCCTCCGCATCCACATGATCGATCGAGACGAATGTCGGCTCGCCGCCCATCGTCAGGCGCACGTCGCCTGCTTCGAGCGCTTCGTCGATCCGGTCGCCCAGCCGATCGATCTCCTGCCATTGCTCCGCCGTGTAGGGCTTCGTCACGCGCGGGGTTTCGGCGATGCGGGTTATCTGCATGTCGAAACTGAACTCGACCTCGGCTTCGCCGATAGCGCCGGAGATCGGCGCCGCGCTCGATGGCTTCGGCGTCGCGGCGAGCGGAATATGGCCTTCGCCGGCGAACAGGCCCGAAGTCGGATCGAGCCCGACCCAGCCGGCGCCCGGCAGGTAAACCTCGGTCCAGGCATGGAGATCGGTGAAGTCATAGCCGGCGCCCGAAGGCCCGTCGAGGGACGCGATATCCGGCTTCAACTGAATGAGATATCCGGAAACGAAACGCGCCGCGAAGCCCAGATGCCGCATCGCCTCCACCAGCATCCAGCCGCTATCCCGGCAGGAGCCCTTGCCCCGTTCCAGGGTTTCCTCCGGCGTCTGCACGCCGGGCTCCATGCGAACGAGATATTCGACATCGCGCTGAATCTGGGAGTTGACGGCGACCAGGTAGTCGATGGTCCGGCCCTTTTTCGGCGGCAGGCTCTTGATCCATTTCATGAACCGATCGCCGCCGCTCGTGGGCTTCAGGAACGGCTCAAGCTCTTCCTTCAGGTCGGCCGCATAGGTGAAAGGCTGTTCCTCGGCGTCCGGCTCCAGGAAAAAGTCGAACGGGTTCAGGACCGACATGTCGGCGACGAGATCGACCGTGACCGTGAAATGGGTCACAGGCTCCGGGAAGACGATGCGCGCCTGAAAATTGCCGTGCGGGTCTTGCTGCCAGTTGATGAAATGCTCTTCCGGCTCGATCTTCAGGGCATAGCTGACGATCGGCGTCCGGGCATGCGGCGCCGGCCGGAGGCGAACCACTTGCGGCCCCATCTGAACCCGACGGTCATAGGCATAGCGGGTGACGTGGGTGAGCGCCGCATGTATGGCCATGGATCGATCCTTACCAATTCAGGTCGAATCTAGCCTAACACGATATTGCAGCGCAGCAGCGAGACTTATTCCGCCGCCATCAATCCGTCTTCATAATCCCTGAGGCTGCGCGCGTTCGGCCTGTCTTGCGCGGCTCCATAGCCGCCGCCCGCCGCGGTCTGGACGATCAGACGGTCGCCTTTCTGCAACTTGAACTGACACTTGGACGTCAGATCGATGACCTGATTGCCGCGCAACACCCGGTTCATGGCGGTTTGGCCCGCTTCGCCGCCGAAAATGCCTTCCGCCGCGATCTTGAAGCGGTCGCCATAGGTGGCGAACACCACGCCGTTTTCCAGAATCTCATAGACCTTGCGCAGCGCCAGGCCGCCGCGCATCCGCCCGGCGCCGCCTGAATTCGGGATCAAGCTGTAGTCGACGCAGCGGAAAAAGCCGTGATCCATGTCGGTCGCCTCAACCGGGATATTGCCGCAGTTCGAAAGCGGACTGTCGACGCCGTCGACGCCGTCATTGTTGAGGCCGGCGCCGTAACCGCCGCCGAAAATTTCCAGATAGATGTCGTAGCCCTTCGGCCCGAGCCAGGAGAGGCAGCAGGCCGTCGTCGTGTCGGTGCCGGTTGCGATGACGCGCCCGGGCGCGGCTTTCGAGAGCGCCTTCATCACGGCGTCGAACGCCCGGTAGCTCGGCAGCAGCCGCGCCCGGACAGGGGCCGGGTAGCGCGGATTGAGGATCGAGCCTTCCGGCGCCGTCACCCGGATCGCCCGCGAGCAGCCGTCATTGAAGGGAATATCGGGGTCCGTCAGCACCGACTTCGCCGCCGCGACCGCGGCCGATACCGTCGAGGCGAACGGATTGTTCATGTTGGAGCCGACCTGATCGCTGGTGCCGGCGAAGTCGATGGTCATCTGGTCGCCGGCGATGGTGACCGTCGCCTTGACGCGGATCGGGCCGGAGCCCTGGCCGTCGTCATCGATCGCGTCCTCGCCTTCATAAACCCCGTCCGGCGCTTCGCGGAGCGCGTTCCGGACCCGGCGTTCGGAATAATCGAGCATTTCCGCCATCGCTTCTTCAAGCTTCGCGGTCCCATATTTCTCCGCAAGCGCCGTCAGCCGCTCGGCGCCCACGGCATTGGCCGCGAACTGGGCGTCGATATCGCCGAGCGTCGCGTCCGGCATGCGGACGTTGGCGCGCACGAACGCCTCCCAGGGGCCGCCGGTCCAGTCGCGCTCCCGGTTCAGCTTGAGCGCCGGGAAGACGATGCCTTCGGAATGAATATCTGTCGCGTTCGGGTTGAGGCCGGCCGCGCCGCCGCCGAGGTCGATGTGATGCACGACCGTCGCGGAAAAGCCGATCCGCACGCCCTTCAGAAAGATCGGGCTGAACAGGAAGATATCCTGAATGTGCTGACCGCCGAGATAGGCGTCGTTGGTAATGTAGAAATCGCCCTCGCCCATGCCGTCGGGCGGATGCCGCTCGGCGCAATGGCGGAAGGTGTGGGTGATCGAGCCAAGCTGCATCGGGATCAGTTCGGCCTGCGCCACGACGGCGCCGTCCGCCGTCAGAAGCGCGGCCGAGCAATCCTCGGCCTCGCGCACGATCGGCGAATGCGCGGAGCGGATCAGCTTCACGCCCATTTCCTGGGCGGCCGCGATCAGGGACTGGGCGATAATCGCCTGTTCGACGGGATCAAGCGCCATGGCGGCGACTCCCTTGGGTGATGACGATGTTGCCGGCCGGATCAAGCCGCGCTTGCCAGCCGGTCGGCACGAAGACGGTCGCGAAACCGTCGTCGATCAGCAGCGGGCCCGGACGATCCGCATCGCCAAGGGCGGCGCGCGGCAGCAAGCTGGCCTGCCGTTCGGCGCCGCGCTCAAACAGCGTGACCGGGGTCGGCTCCGCCTCGATGCGCGCGACCGGCGCGCTTGGAAAAGCCGGGGCGGGCACGGCGCCGCCAGCGCGGTATGCCACGATCTCCGCCGCTTCGCCCTTGGCTTTCGCGAAGGCGTAGAGCTGGCGGTGGGCCGCGCGGAACCGGTCTTCCAGCCCGTCGCGGTCCAGCGACGCCGCTTCGGCCGAGGTCAGCGCGACCGGGGCCTCGAACGCCTGGCCGCGATAGCGCATGTCGAGGGTGTAGTGGAACGCCGTCGGCGCGGGCAAGCTGTGCGCCGCGAAATGGGCGCGGATTTCGCCGTCGAGCGTCGCGATATGGCCGCGCACGAGATCGGCCGTGGCGTCGTTCAGCGGCTGGCGGTCGGTTAAGGCGGCGAAGCGGGCATAATCGGCGACCAGGAGGCCCAGCGCCGAAAGCACGCCCGCGAACGGCGGGATGACGACGGCAGCGAGGCCGATCTCCTCCGCCACCCGGACCGCATGCATCGGCCCGGCGCCGCCGAAGGCGACCAGCGCATAATCGCGCGGATCGCGGCCGCGCTCGGTCGAGACCCGCTGAATGGCGCGGGCGATATTCGATTCTGCCAACTGGATCGCGGCGTCGGCGATAGCGAGCGGCGATGTGCCGAAGCGTTCGGCGAGCGGCTGGAACGCCGCCGTTGCGGCCGCGACGTCCAAGGTCATCTCGCCGCCGAGGAAGGCGCCCGCCTGCATCGTGCCGCGCACGACATGGGCGTCGGTGATCGTCGGCGCGACGCCGCCCCGGCCGTAACACGCCGGGCCAGGCTCCGCGCCTGCGCTTTCCGGGCCGACCCGGAGCATGCCGCCATCGTCGACCCAGACCAGGGAGCCGCCGCCGGCGCCGATGGTCGCCATGTCGATGACCGGGGTCTTGACCGGCAAGCCGTCGATTTCCGTCGCAGCCGCAAGCGCCGGGCGGCCGTCGGGCGCGAGGCACACGTCGGTCGAGGTGCCGCCGACGTCGAGCGTGATCAGGTCTTTGAAACCCGAGCGCGCCGCCTGGGCGACAGCGCCGACAACGCCTGCCGCGGGACCGGAAAACAGGGCCGCGATCGCGTTCTCCGCCATCGCCGCCGCCGGCATCCGGCCGCCGTTCGACTGCATCACCGAAAACGCGCCCTTGAAGCCCTGGGCCGAGAGCGCGGCTTCGAAACGATCCAGATAGCGGCCGACCACAGGCTGTACATAGGCCGAAAGCGTCGTCGTCGAAGCGCGCTCATATTCCCGGAATTCCCGGGCGATGGCATGGCTCGGCGCGACCGACATTTCCGGCGCGAGTTCCTTGACGATCGCCGTCGCCGCCAACTCGTGGGCCGGGTTGGCGAAGCTGTTCAGCAGGCAGATCGCGACCGCATCGAAACTGCGTTCCGCCAGAAGCGCGCGCAGCGCCGCCCGCAATGCCTCGCCGTCGAGCGCCTGCAGCACCGTGCCGTCCGGCCCGATGCGCTCCGCCGCTTCAAGGGTATCCCGGCGGCGGACGACGGGCGCCGGCTTCTCATAGTTCAGGTCGTAGATCCGGCGGCGTTGGTGGCGCTGCAAGAGCAGCAGGTCCCGGAAGCCCGCTGTCACGATCAGCGCGACCCTGGCGCCCTTGCGCTCCAGAATGGCGTTGGTCGCGACCGTCGAGCCATGGGCCAGTTCGTCCAGCGTCGCCAGATCGACCCCGCCCTTGGCGAGCGCCGCCAGCGCGCCCTTGTCGGGCGAGGACGGCGTCGACGGCGCCTTGGCCACGATGATCTCCCCGTCCCGGACATAGACGAGATCGGTAAACGTGCCGCCGACTTCGACGCCGGCGCGGGTCTGCTTGGTCAAATCGGTCGCTCGCCTTCAACGGTGACGCGCCACATTTCGCGCCGAAAGCCCTGGTAATCGTTCAAGGCATAATGCTGGACCGCCCGATTGTCCCAGAAGGCGACGGAGCCTTGCTCCCACCGGAAGCGGCAGGTGTATTCCGGCGTCCTGGCATGCAGGTAGAGGTAATCCAGCAAGGGCTTGCTCTCGGCCTCGCTCATGCCCTCGAAGGCGATGGTGAACGCCTCGTTCACATAGAGATGCTTGGCGCCGCTTTCGGGATGGGTGCGGACGACCGGATGGATGGTCTGGACTTCCGGCGTTTCCCGTTCGTCCAAAATGGTCGAGCGGCCGGCGTTCCGCTTCTTCTTCGAGGCGGCGCTAGACAGGATGCGGTCGGAATGCACGGCGCGCATGCCGCCCAGCATACGCTGCATCTCCGGGCTGAGGCCGAGATAGGCGAGCCGCTGGCACGCGAAAATCGTGTCGCCGCCGTAGGGCGGAACCTCGACGGCGTAAAGCAGCGATCCCATGGACGGCTTTTCCAGAAAGCTCACGTCCGAATGCCAGGAATTCCCGATGTTCATGGCGTCGCCGGCTTCCTTGACGACCGGCAGGATTTCGGGATGGCCGGGCAGCGGCTTGTAGATCGGATGCACATTGAGCGGCCCGAACCGGCGCCCGGCCGCGATCAGCGTCTCCGGGGACAGGGACTGGTTCCGGAAGAAGATCACGCCGTGGTTCACGAGCGCCTGACGGATCTCCCGGATCGCATCGTCGCCAAGGTCGCCGGCCAGATCGACGCCTTCGATCTCGGCGCCGACCGCGCCGGCGATCGGCCGGGTCCGGATATGCGCGAACGCATGGGGGGTCTGCACGTCAAACGGCATCTGGGTCTCGCCTCCTCTGGATCCGGCGATGCTAAAGAATGATGAGGCGGTTCGGCAACTCGTCCTGATCGGCCGCATCGCCCGGCAGGTGTTTCGCCAGCGCATCGTCGAGCACGGCGATGGCGGCAAGCAAGCCCGCAGGCGGGCCGTCCGCCCGCAAGGCCTGGACGAAAGCCGCGATCGCCTCCTCCCAGACGGCGGCGGGCACGGCGGCCGCGGCCGCGTCGTCGGCGATGATTTCGACATGCCGCTCGAACACGGAAACAAACAGCAGGACGCCTGCCCGATCCCGCGTCATGCGCACCTTCTGGCTGAAGAACTGCGCCCGGGCGTTGCGGGCCGCCCGTCGATGCTGCAAGGATTTCGGGGCCAGCAAGCGGCGCACGCCGTCGATCCGCCCGAGGATCAGGATCGCCAGCGCGACGCCAAGCGACGCCGCGTGCGCTTCGATCGCCCCGCCCTGGAGCAGGCCAAGCGACCAAATGAAGGGCGCCGCCAGCCCGAGGACCGCCGCGAAGGCCAGCACCACGAAGCGATAATCGTCGCTCTCCGGCGCGACCACGGCGACAAGCTCGGCGCGGGTATGCGTTTCCGCCGCCTGGATCGCCGCTTCGACGCGGGCTTGCGCCTCAGGTGGGATGAAGTCCGCCATTGCCCGCTCCTACCAGCCGCCGGAGGCGCCGCCGCCCCCGCCAGATCCGCCGCCGCCGCCGAAACCGCCGCCCCCGAAGCCGCCGCCGCTTGACCAGCCGCCGCCCGAAGAGCCGCCCGCGGCGCCGCCAAGGAGCGCGCCCGCTGCAATATCGCTCAGGATGCCGCCCCGCTTGCGGCCCCTGGCTCGCCGGCCGCGCCGCCACATGACGAAAACCACGAACGCCAGCCAGAGGCCGAACATCATGAACGGTATCCAAGCCGGATCGCCGCCGTCCCAATCGTCCGGGTCGGCCGCGTATTCGCCCTTGATCGCGGCGATGATCGCCTCGACGCCGGCTTCGATGCCGCCCGGCATGTCGCCGGCCTTGAAGCGCGGCGTGATCGCGTGAGTGATGATCGTCCCCGCCAGCGCATCCGGCAGGGCGCCTTCAAGGCCGTAGCCCACCTCGATCCGGATGCGACGTTCCTCGACCGCGATCAACAACAGCACGCCGTTATTGCGGTTGGCCTGGCCCAAGCCGGTGGAGCGCAGGATTTCCAGCGCCGCTTGCTCCAGAACTTCGCCGTTCAATGACGGCACGGTCGCGACCGCAATCTGGTTCGATGTCTCCGCCTCATGGGCGCGGAGCAGCGCGGAGAGCGCCGTTTCCCGGTCCGCCGGGATCACGTCGGCCGCATCGACCACATAATCCGTGAGCGCGACCAGGGGCGCCGCCCGGACCATGCCGCCGACGCCGCCCGCGACGACGGCCGCCGTCAATGCGGCGACGAAGATCAGCGGGCGAAGGGCGCGGAGGGCGCGGATCATCGGATCAGTTGAACTTCACGCTTGGCACGGTCGCGTTTTCCGGCGCTGTCGTGAAAGTCTGCATCTGCTGCTTTTCGCTATAGAGCAGCGACGCCCAGATCCGGCCGGGAAGGGTGACAAGCTCGGTGTTATAGAGCCGCACCGCTTCGATGTAGTCGCGGCGCGCGACGGCGATGCGGTTCTCCGTGCCTTCCAACTGGGTTTGCAACTGGCGGAAATTCTCGGCGCTTTTCAGGTCGGGATAGCGTTCGACCACGACCATCAGCCGCGACAGGGCGGAGCCGAGCTGGCCCTGGGCTTCCTGGAACTTCTGGAAGGCGGCCGGATCGTTCAGCATTTCCGGCGACAGGGTCGTCTGGTTCGCGGCGGCGCGGGCTTTCACGACCGCCTCCAGCGTCTCCCGCTCCTGGGCGGCATAGCCCTTCACGGTCTCGACCAGATTGGGGATCAGGTCGGCCCGGCGTTGATACTGGTTCTGAACCTGGGCCCAGTTCGCCTTGGCCTGTTCCTCGTAGGTCGGAATGTCGTTGACGCCGCAGCCGGCAAGCCCGAAGGCCAGCGCGAGAACGGCAAGGAGACGGACGGGCTGACGCATGGGATCGGTTCTCCGCAACGAGGTTCTGACGTATCGTTATACCCGAAATCGGGAATCGGGCAGAGGATAACCACGTCGTCATGACAGATCTGCATTTCAAGTCAGCGTCAGGCATCGCCGACGACATCCGCCAGAAGCGGATTAGCGCGGCCGAGGCGCTGGAGCATTTCATCGGACGGATGCATGCCCACAATCCGAAACTGAACGCCATCATCCAGACCGACCTCGAAACCGCGGCGGCCGACGCCAGGGCCGCCGACACGGTGCTCGCCAGGGGCGATCTCCTCGGGCCGCTGCATGGCGTGCCGATGACCCTGAAGGAAAGCTACAATCTGAAGGGCCTGCCGACGACCTGGGGCGACCCTGCCTTCAAGGACAATATCGCGCCCGTCGACGCCCTCGCGGCGGCGCGGCTGAAGGGCGCCGGCGCCGTCATCTTCGGCAAGACCAATGTGCCGCTGATGCTGGCCGACTGGCAGAGCTACAATGAAATCTACGGCACGACGAACAATCCCTGGGACCTGACGCGCACGCCCGGCGGCTCCTCCGGCGGCGCAGCGGCGGCGCTGGCGTCCGGCATGACGGGGCTTGAGGCCGGCTCCGATATCGGCGCGTCGATCCGCAATCCCGCCCACTATTGCGGCGTCTACGGCCACAAGCCGACCTATGGCGTGATCCCGCCCCGCGGCCACGCGCTGCCCGGCGCCCATGCTTTCGCGGATATCTCCGTGATCGGGCCGCTGGCGCGCTCGGCCAGCGACATCGAAACGGCGTTCGGCGTGATGGTGGGGCCGGAAGCCGATGAAGGCAAAGCCTGGAAGTTCGAGCCGCCGGCGCCGCGCGCGCGCGCCCTCAAGGACCTCAGGATCGCGGTGCAGACATCGTCGCCCGTCGCCGAGACCGACGCCGAATACGGCGAAAAGCTGCACGATCTCATCGAATTTCTGGCGAAGACCGGCGCCCGGATCAGCGATACGGCCCTGCCGGACCTCGACCAGATGGCGGCGCACCGCACGTATATTTCGCTGCTGCGGGCCGCGACCTCGGGGCGCCAGCCGGAGGCGCTGATCCAGCAGAACCTCCGGGAGATCGACGCCCTGCCGGAGGACGACCGCAGCTATTACGCGGAGATGGCGCGGGCGAACGTCATGCGGCACCGGGATTGGCTGAAGCTCAACAACGAACGCATGCGCATGCGGGCTGTGTGGGCCGAATTCTTCACGGACTGGGATGTGCTGCTCTGCCCCGTCGCAGCTTCCGCCGCCTTCCTTCAGGACGAAGCGGGCGAGCGCTGGAACCGGACGATCCCGGTCAACGGCAAGCCCGTGCCGACGACGGACCAGTTGTTCTGGGCCGGATGGAACGGCGTCGTCGGCTTGCCGGGCACCAGCGCGCCCATCGGCCTCACGCGCTCCGGCCTGCCGGTCGGCGTGCAGATCATCGCACCCTATCTGGAGGACCTGACCGGGATCGAGACCGCGAAAATGCTTGAGCGCGACTTTCAGGCCTTCGAGCCGCCGCCCGGTTATTGATGCAGGACCGCGACGCCCTCCGCACGGCGTTCCTCCGGCAAGCTGGATGGGCCGCCGCCGATCTGGCGTGGCGGCCGGGCGATGCTTCGTTCCGGCGCTATGCCCGGCTGACGCTCGACGGCGCGACCGCCATGCTGATGGACGCGCCGCCGCCCAGGGAAGACATCCGCCCGTTCCTGTCCGTCGGCGCCCTGTTTGCCGCCGCCGGCCTCAGCACGCCGACGGCGATCGCGGCTGACGTGGACGCGGGCTTCCTGTTGCTCGAGGATTTCGGCGACCGGACCTTCACCCGCTTGCTGGACGCCGGCGCGAACCCGGCACCGCTCTATGACCTCGCGACCGACGCCCTGATCCAGCTCCGCCAGGCGATGCCCGACCGGCCTCCGGGCCTTCCTGCCTATACGGCTGAAACCCGGGTCGCCCAGCTTTCGACTGTCCTCGACTGGCTCTGGCCCGCGGTCATGGACAAGCCGCCGAGCCCAGCGACGCGCGCGACCTTCGACGCCCTCTGGCTCGATGCCCTGAAGCGAGCCCCTGGCCTTGGATGCGGCGTCGTGCATCGGGATTTTCACGTGGATAATTTGATGCGCCTCGACGACCGGGCCGGGGTTCAGGCGTGCGGCGTGCTCGACTTTCAGGATGCCGCGTGGGGACCTTTCGCCTATGACCTCGCCTCATTGCTGGAGGATGCTCGGCGGCCGCTCGATCCTGCCATCAAGGCTTCGTGCATCCTGCGCTACCGGGCGGCGTTTCCCGAATTCGAGGCCCAAGCGATCGCAGCGGCGCTCGCCGTTCATGGCGGGCAAAGGCACATGCGCGTCGCCGGCCTGTGGGTCAGGCTCTGGCGGCGCGATGGGAAACCGGGGTATTTGAAACACATGCGCCGAACCTGGTCCCTGCTCGAAACTAGCCTCGCCCATCCGCTGCTCGCCGATGTGGCGGAATTTCTCGACTGCGCGCTGCCGGCGGACGCCCGCCAACGCGCCATTCAGCTTGAGAGCGCCGCCGCCCGATGAGCGCCGACATCGCCCGCCTGGTTCTGACGCCCGCGCCGCCCGCCATTGTTCGGGTCGGCATGGTGCTGGCGGCCGGGCGCGGCGCGCGCCTTGGGGCGCTCGGCCGGCAACGCCCGAAGGCGTTGATGGAGGTCGGCGGCGTCGCGCTGCTGGATCAGGCGCTGCAAGGCCTGGCGGCGGCCGGGGTCGAACGGGCGGTCGTCAACGCCGCCCATTTGAAGGACCAGATCGTCGCCCATCTCAACCGGGCCGCGCCGCCGCTGCCGGTCGAGGTCTCGCTTGAGGACGAGCCGCTGGAAACCGGCGGCGGCGTGAAGCAGGCCCTGCCGCTGCTGGGCGCCGCGCCGTTCTTTGCAGTCAATGCGGATGTCTGGTGGAACGACGCGCTCGCGAACGGTCTCGACGCCCTGAAAAGCGCCTGGCGGCCGGCCGCCATGGACGCCTTGCTGCTGATGCTGCCGACCATGCGCGCCCAGGGCTATGAGGGTCGCGGCGATTTCTACATGGATGGCATCGGCGCTCTCGTGCGCCGCCACGAAACCGAAACCTCGCCTTTCCTGTTCACCGGCGCTCAATTGCTGACCCCCGGCGCGTTCGCCGGATTGCCGGATGGGGCGTTCTCCCTGAATGCGCTTTATGACCGCGCCGCCAAGGCCGGGCGCCTGTTCGGCGTGACCCATGGCGGCGGCTGGATGGACGTCGGCACGCCCGCCCGCCTGACAGCCGCCCGCGTCGCCGCCGATCCCGCCCGCCAGCCCTTGCTGCTGTGAGCGCCGGCATGACGCTCCGCGGCTTGTTCACGATCCCGGCCGGCGCCAGTTTCCTCGACGATCTCGCGGCCGGGCTGATCCGGGCCTATCCGCCGGAAACCCTTGCGAAGACGCGGGTTTACCTGCCGACCCGGCGCGCCTGCCGCGACCTGACGGCGGCTTTCCTGCGTCACGCGAACGGCGCCGGGCTGCTGCCCCAGGCCTATGCGCTCGGCGACGTCGAGGCCGAGGAGCTGGCCTTCGCCGCGGTCGAACCGGCGCTCGGCCGGATCGAGGCGACCCTGGACCTGCCGCCGGCGATCGATCCCCTCCGCCGCCAGTTCATGCTGGCCGCTCTCGCCCAGAAGCGGCACACGGCGGAGCATGGCGATACGCTGCCGCTCGCCGCCGCGATTCGCGTCGCCGCCGCACTTTCGCGCTTCCTCGACGAATTGCAGATCGAGCGCGTCGACGTCGCCAGGATCGCCGCGATCGACCCCGGCCAGTATGCCGCCCACTGGCAGGCCGTCGTGCAGTTCCTGAAGATCGTGCTCGACGCCTGGCCCGAAATCCTGACGGAAGCCGACCGGATGGACCCAGCCGCCCGCCGCGAGGCCCTGCTCGCGGCCCAGGCAGCCGTCTGGCGCGCGACGCCGGCCGACGCGCCCGTGGTGATCGCCGGATCGACCGGCGCGCTCGCCTCGACCCGCGACCTGATGGCCGCCGTGCTGGCGGCGCCGCAGGGCGCGGTCGTGCTGCCCGGCTTCGAGCATGACCAGACCGACGCCGAGTTCCGGGCCGTCCTGGAAGCCCCCAGCCATCCGCAGCACGCCATGGCCGCCGCCCTGATCGACCTCAAGGTCAAGCAGGATGCGGTCGAGCCCTGGCCGGCCTCGGATTTCGCCGGCGCGCGGGAACGGCGGCGGTTCATTCAGGAAGCGCTCCGCCCGGCCGATAGCGTCGCCGGTTGGGCCGATCTGGCGCCCGGGACCTTCCTTGCCGGCCGGAACGGGATCGAACGGGTCGACGCCGCGACCGACCACGAGGAAGCGCGGGTCATCGCCCTCTATCTCCGCGCCTTCGCCGGGCATGGCGACGCCGTGGCGCTGGCGACGCCCGACCGCGCGCTCGCCCGCCGGGTCGCGGTCGAACTCAGGCGCTGGGGCATCGAGGCCGACGATTCGAGCGGCCGCCCGCTTGGGGACATGCCGGTCGGGGCCTTTCTCCGGCTGGTCGCCCGCGCCTGCCGGCCCGGCGCCGCCGCGGTCGATCTGCTGAGCCTGCTGAAACATCCCCTGGCCGCCGGGGGCGGCAAGCGGGCCGCCTTCCGCCAGGCGGCCCGCGCGCTGGAGCTCAAGGTCTGGCGCGACAAGAAACTGCAACGCAGCGCAACCTCGATGGCGGCGGTCGTCGGATTGCTCAACGAGGACCCGGCGCTTCAGGCCTTCGCCCAGCGCATTCAGGACCTGACCGCGCCGCTCGCCGCGTTCGGCGAAGACGCAGAGGCGCCGCTTGCCGCGCTCCTGACCGCCCATATCGAAGTCGCCGAAGCTCTGGCCGCGACCGAGGCCGCATCCGGCGCGGAGCGGCTCTGGCGGGAAGCGGACGGCGAGGCGGCCGCCTTGTTGCTCGCGAGCATCCTGGAAGCAGCCCCGGCGAGCCCTGCCCTTGGCCTCGACGACTATCCCGACGCCTTCGACGCCCTGATCGCGAGCCAGCCCGTGCGCCCGCGCCGGAGCGGCGGCGGCGTCGCCATCCTTGGCGTTCTGGAAGCCCGGCTCGGCCGGTATGACGCCATCGCGCTCGGCGGTCTCGACGAGGGCGTCTGGCCCCGGAAGGCGCCGACCGATCCCTGGTTCAGCCGCCCGATGCGCGCCGAAATCGGCCTCTCGGACCTGGAGCGCCGCATCGGCCTCTCGGCCCACGACTTCGCGCAATTGCTGGCGACGCCCAATGTCCTGCTGACCCGCAGCCTGCGCCGGGAGGGCGCGCCGACCAAGCCGTCGCGCTGGCTGGCGCGGCTCGACGCGGTTCTGGCCGCCGCTCAGGAAGAACCCCTGCACGCCGACGACGGGCGGCCCTACCGGGACTGGGCGAAGCGGCTGGACCCGATCCTGCCGAAGATCGTCATCCCGGAACCCGCCCCGACGCCGGATATCGCCATGCGGCCGCGGCAATTGTCAGTGACGCAGATCAAGACCCTGCGCGACGACCCTTACGCGATCTACGCCCGCCATGTCCTGGGGCTGACGGCCCTGCCTGCCCTGGACCCGACGCCCAATCCCGCGGATCGGGGCGCGATCGTCCATGCGGCCTTTGAAACCTTCTTGCGGGACTGGCCGACATCCCTCCCGGCGGATATCGCGGCGGAACTCAGGCAGGCGGCGGCGACGGCGTTCGGGCCGTTGGCCGATATTCCCACTATCGCCGCATTCTGGCGCCCAGCCTTCGACCGGGCGGCCGCCTGGGCGGCGGAGACCGAACGCGACCATCGCCAGGCGCTCGCTGTGACCGAGGTCCTGCCCGAGGTCAAGGGCGCAGCCTCCTTCGCGGCCCCGGCCGGCCTTTTCAAGCTGACCGGTCGGGCAGACCGCATCGACCGGCTGGCGTCCGGCGCCGTCGCCATCGCCGACATCAAGACCGGGACCGCGCCGACCATTAAATCCATTCGCGACGGGACGGAGCCGCAATTGCCGCTTGAAGCCGCGATCGTGCTCTACGGCGAATTCGGCGGCCTCTCGGGCGAAACGACGGCGCATCTCGCGATCTGGAAGATCGGCGGTAAGGGCGACGGCAAGGTCGTGAAACTGAAGGAGGCGGAAGTCGCCGAGGCGCTTGCCACCTGCTGGCAGGGCATGGGCCGGCTGATCGACGCCTTCGACGATGCGGCGACGCCCTATCTCAGCGAACCCAGAGGCGCCGTCAGCTATTCCGACTATCGCTCGCTTGCCAGGCGCGCCGAGGATGTGGAGGACGGCGCATGAACCAGGCCGCCCCTTCAGAAGCGTCCAGGCGCGCCGCGAACGCGCAGAAGCTTGCGTCCCATCCTGAACGGTCCGCCTGGGTCGATGCGTCCGCCGGATCGGGCAAGACCAAGGTGCTGACGGACAGGGCGCTTCGGCTGATGCTGCGCCACCGGGCGCCGGAACGGATCCTCTGCCTGACCTTCACCAAGGCGGCGGCGGCGGAAATGGCGAACCGGCTGACCGCCCGCCTCGCCGAGTGGTCGGCCGCGAGCGAAGCCGACATCGCCCAAAGCCTGGCGGACATGATGGACGCGCAGCCGAGCGAGCAGGCGATCCGGACCGCCCGCTCGCTTTTCGCCCGGGTGGTCGATGCGCCCGGCGGCCTGAAGGTGCAGACCGTCCACAGCTTCTGCCAGGGCGCGCTGGAGCGCTTCCCGATCGAGGCCGGCGCGCCGCCGAGCTTCGAGGCGCTCGACGAACGCGGCGCGGCCGAACTCCGGGGCGCAGCCCGGGACGCCGTGCTGCGGCGCATTCTGGCGAACCAGACCGAGCCCGCATTGGCGGCCGCCCTCAACCGCATGGCGCTCCGCGGCGGCGTCGAGAACCTGGACGCCGTGCTTCTGGCCCTGCTGCAGGAACGGGCGCGCCTCGCCGAACTGGCGAAGCAGCCGGGCGGCGCGACGGCCGCTGTACTGCGGGCGCTTGGCTTCAAGCGTGAAGACGATCTGCTGACCGCGGAGGCCGAGGCCGCCGACCTCGACGACGCGATGCTGGCCGCGCTCCGCCGGGTCGGCGTCGCCCTGGGCGCGGGCGGCACGAGGGATCGGGAGAGGGCCGACAAGATCGCGGCATGGCTCGCGGCGGATACGGCGACGCGGCGCGAAACCCTGGCCGGCCTCAGAAGCGGCTTCTTCAAGGATGGGGGCGAAGGCCCGCCCTTCGCCGATGTCGCGACCAAGGCCGTCGTCGCCGACAACCCCTGGCTCCTGGAGACGGCCAGCGCCGTCATCGAGACGCTTGCAGCCGGCCTGGACCGGGTCCGCGCCGCCGATCGCGGCCTCGATACGCTGGCGGCGCTTCGCCTCGCGGAGGCCATCGGCGACCGCTATGACCGCATGAAGGCGGCCAGGGCGGCGCTCGATTTCGACGATCTGATCCTGAAGACCCGCGACCTGCTGCAAAGCGAGGGCGGCGCCGGATGGGCGCTCTACAAGCTCGACCAGGGCATTGATCACATCCTGGTCGATGAAGCCCAGGACACGAACCCGGAGCAATGGGATATCGTCCGGGCGCTCACGGGCGAATTCTTTCAGCCCGACGCGGCGCTCCGGCGCACGGTCTTTGCGGTCGGCGATCCCAAGCAGTCGATCTTCAGTTTCCAGCGCGCCGACCCGGCCGAGTTCCACAAGAGCCAGGCCCAGTTCCGCGCCGCCAGCGAAGCCGCCGGGCTGCCGTTCGCGCAAGTGCCGCTCGAGGTGTCGTTCCGCTCGGTGCCCGCCGTGCTGCAAGCCGTCGACGCGACCTTCGCCGAAGCGCCGGCGCTCGACGGCCTGTCGCCCGATGGCGCGCCGCCGCGCCACAGCGCCGACCGCGCCGGCCTGCCCGGTCATGTGGAATTCTGGCCGGTCATGCCCGCCGCCGCCGCCGAGGAGAGCGATCCCTGGACGCCGCTCCAGGACTACCCGGCAGCCGGCGTCTCGGCCGAAGCTCGGCTGGCCGAGGCCATCGCCAAAAAGATCGCGGACCTGATCGCCGATCCGGAGGCCCGCATCCACCCGACCCGCAGCCGGCCGACCGCCAGGCGCATCGAAGCTGGCGATATCATGGTCGTCGTGCAGACCCGCCGCGCTTTCGGCGACGCGCTGGAACGCGCCCTCAAAGCGCGCGGCGTTCCGACCGCCGGCGTCGACCGCATGCGTCTCATCAGCCATATCGCCGTTCGCGATCTGACAGCGCTCGGCCAGGTGGCGGCCCTGCCCGAGGACGATCTGTCGCTCGCAGTCGTGCTGAAATCGCCGCTCTGCCATCTCTCGGAAGAGCAGTTGCTGGCGCTCGCCTATGGTCGGCAAGGCGCGCCGCTCTGGCGGCGGCTCGAGAAAGCAGCGGCCGCC
Organism: uncultured Alphaproteobacteria bacterium; assembly: GCA_937891825.1. Taxonomy (GTDB): domain Bacteria; phylum Pseudomonadota; class Alphaproteobacteria; order Bin95; family Bin95; genus VMCJ01. Next base: position 51,301 of record CALAHN010000081.1, on the reverse strand, counting down.
CCCGCGGCGGACGCCAAGATTCGGGACGCCTGGGCGCTGATCGCGGAAGCCATGGAGCGGGCCGACTTCGCGCCGCCCTTCGATTTCTTCGAGTGGGCGCTCAGCACGAAACAGGGGCGCGCCAGGCTCGTCGCCAACATGGGCCCGGCGGTGCTGGACCCGATCGAGGAATTTCAGTCTCTGGCGCTGCGCTATGCCAGCGACCATCCGGCGAGCCTGACGGGCTTTCTCGACTGGATCGGCCGCGACACGATCGACGTCAAACGGGAGCTTGAGGGCGCGGCCTCGGGCGTCCGCCTGATGACGACCCATGCCGCGAAAGGCTTGCAGGCCCCGGTCGTCTTCCTGCCGGACACGACCCGCGGCGAGGGCCAGGACAAGGTCAAGCTCTATTGGACCGCCGCCGGCGGCGCGCTGGCGCCCATTCTCGGCGCTTCCTCCAAGGACAACGACCCTGCATTGGTCCATCGCCTGCGCGATGCGCGCGTGCAAGCGCTCGCGAAGGAACGGCAGCGGCTGCTCTATGTAGCGATGACCCGCGCCGAGGACCGGCTCTATATCGCTGGATGGTACAACGGCAAGACAAAGCCAGGACGCGTCGACGGCTGCTGGCATGCGCTGGTTGAAGCTGGCATGCGACGCATGGACGGCGTCGCCGAAATGCCTGTCGATTACGCGGACGAACCGGCGCTGATTTATGCCGACGCCGGCGCCGCCGCCGCCACGCCTGCAGAGCCGCCATCCGCAGCGGCGGTCGAAGCAAAGCAGCCCGACCTGCCTGACTGGTGGGGAGAGCCCCTCTTGGGGCAGACCGGCGCGTCATCCCCGAAGGCGCCCTCGGGCGGGGTCATCGACGATCCCGCAGATGCGCCCGGCGCTCTCTCGCCGCTGGCGCGCGGCAAGCGTCAGGCGGATGCTGCGATCCGGTTCGGCCGCGGGCTGCTGATCCACAAATTGCTGGAACGCTTGCCCGCCGTCGCCGCGGACCAGCGCGCACGCGTCGGCCAGGCCTATCTCCGCCGGGCGGCCAGCCTTGGCGACGGCGACCTGGACGCCATCCTGACAGCGACGCTGGCGCTGCTTGACGATCCGGCGTTCGGCCAGGTCTTCAGTCCGGCGGCGCTCGCCGAGGCGCCGATCGCGGGAACGGTCAGCGGCGCAGCCTATGCCGGCGTCATCGACCGGTTGCTGGTCGCGCCCGACCGGGTCGTGATCGTCGACTTCAAGACCAACCGGCCGCCGCCCCGGGACGCCCAGGCGACGGCGCCCGCCTATCTGCGGCAGATGGCGCTCTACCGGGCGCTCGCCCGTCAGGCCTTTCCGGGACGGCGGATCGAAGCCGCGCTGCTCTGGACGGAAGCGCCCCGCCTCGACCTGCTGGACGACGGGCTGCTCGACGCCTTTGCGCCCGGCGAATAGGCCTTGGCTGGCCCTCGCCGCATTGACGCAAGGCCCAGGCGCGCTTAGCTAAGGCGGATAACGCTTAAACGTTCACTGGAGAATAGCCATGGCCACCCGCGCCACTTCCGACGCCAGCTTCGAAGTCGATGTCCTGAAAGCCAAGAAGCCTGTCGTCGTCGATTTCTGGGCCGAATGGTGCGGCCCCTGCAAAGCCATCGGCCCCGCGCTTGAAGAAATCTCGGCCGAGCTTGAAGGCAAGGTCGATGTCGTGAAGCTGAATATCGACGACAATCCCAACACGCCAAGCTCCCACGGCATTCGCGGCATCCCGACGCTGATGCTGTTCAAGAACGGCCAGCTCGCCGCGACCAAGGTCGGCGCCGCGCCGAAGCCGGCGCTGAAGGCCTGGATCGAAGAAAACATCTGATCCGCGAGAGCTTGACGGCCCTCCATCGACCGAATTTCTGGCGATTCAGAGCAAGGCGCGCGCGCCTTGAGCGCCCCTTGCTCTGGCCCAGGACGGGTTCGATCAAGCCATACTTTGGGTTGATCCAGCACCGGACCTCGCTTCGCATGCGGCGCCGCACGCCCGCCGGGTTTGGGCGGATTGCTTGGATAATTTCAAGAGAATCTTAAACGCTGTGGCTTAGCCTGATTTTGTTGACCGGTGTTCGCTGGCGCAACAGAGGCAAGGGCCACAATGGATGACCTGATCACCGAGTTCGTCGCCGACGCCGCCGAACGCCTTGACGGCCTCGACGCGCAACTGCAGGCGCTCGAGCGGAATCCAGGCGACGTCGCGCTGCTCGACGGCATTTTCCGCATCTTTCATACGATCAAGGGCGCTTGCGGCTTCCTTGGCATGCCGCGCCTGCTCGCCCTGACCCACGCGACCGAAACCGTGCTGGCGCATTTCCGGGATGGCGGCCTCGCCCCCGCGCCGGAGGCTATCGTCGCGGTGCTGCACGCGGTCGACCGCGTCCGCGCGCTTGTCGTCGCGGTTGAGACAACCGGTCGTGAGCCTGCCGGCGACGATGCCGATATCGTCAGTGCCCTGGCGGCGCTTTGCCCCGCGTCGTCGACATCTCAGACCGACATGGCAGACAGCCAGCCGTCGCCCCGCCCTTTCCCGGCGGACGCCAGCACGATCGCGCCGACGCTGCGATCGGTGCGCGAGACCGTCAATCTGTTCGACGACCTGATGTCTGTCGCCGGTCAGCTTGCCGAGACAAAGGCCGCCATGGCGCATGAGCCTCTGCCGCCAGCGCCGCCTCAACCGGTGCTTTGCCCCATCGGCGACGCCTGGAAATCCCTGCCGCGCCTCGTCGCGAGCCTCGCTGAGGCGCTTGGCAAAGAGATCGACCTCACCATCAAAGGCGGGTCGATCCCGGTCGATATGACGACCTTCGACGCCATCAAGCGCCCCTTGCTGCACATGGTCAGGAATGCCTGCGATCACGGCATCGAGACCGCCGACGAACGGCGCGCCGCCGGAAAGCCTGCCGCGGGGCAGATCGCGGTCAGCGCCACTGTCGCCGGCGACCGCCTGATCGTCCGGGTCGCGGACGATGGGCGCGGCCTGGACGCCGAAGCCATTCGCGCCGGCCTAGTGCGCGCCGGATCGGCGACCGAAGCGGCGGCGGCCGCGATGACCGAACAGGCCCTGTTCCGCCAGATCTTCCATCCCGGCTTTTCGACTGCTGGCCAGGTGACGACCATTTCCGGCCGGGGCTACGGCCTGAATGTCGCGCTCACGGAAATCGAACGCTTGAGCGGCGCGATCTCCGTCAACTCGAAGCCGGGCGCCGGCGCTTGCCTTTCGGTTTCGCTGCCGCGCCAGCAGCATGCGCCCATGCCGGCGGCGGCATCCTATCTGACATTCATTGGCGGCGGCGAAGCCGCCCTTGCCGTGCCGCTCGCCGCGATCAGCCGCATGGGCGAACTCGACCTTGCCGATATCGAGCAAAGCGACGGACGACGGGCGGTCCGCTATCTGGGCGCCATGCTGCCGGTCCTCGACCTTGTCCGCCCGGTCGGGACGCGCGGACGACGGCCCTTTATCGTGCTCCAGGACGGCGACCGCCGGCTCGGCCTGATCGTCCGCGAGATCCTGGATATCGGGGATGCGCCGGCGCCCGGCGCGGTCGTCGATCCGGCGGCGTTCTTCCGACAGGCAGGCCTCGTCCCGGCGCCGGAAGCCGGCGCCCCGAAACACGTGCTGATCGTCGATGACAGCCCGTTCTCCCAGCATCTGTTGAAGCCGCTGCTTGAGCGCGCCGGATATCGGGTTGCGACATCGGGCGGGCCGTCGGCAGCCCTGGCGCTGCAAGCGGACGGCGCGCGGTTCGCGCTCATCCTCAGCAATATCGACGCCGCCGATATGGACGGCTGCGCCTTCGCCGAAGCGGTTCGGACATCGCCCGCATGGGCCGCGACGCCGCTGATCGCCGTATCCGCGACCGCCGACCCCGCGCGGGGCGAACAACTGCGCCAGGCTGGCTTCGACCGCTATCTCGATGCGACAGACCTGAACGAGTTGGTCGAGGCCGTGTCGGCGACGGTCCGCCACGCGGACAGCGCCGCAGAAGAGGCGATCTGACATGGCTGGATTTTCGATTGCGCATTTCGCCGCCACGACCGACGCGCGCGCCTTCGGCCGCGGGAGGCTTTTCCCATGACCCCAACCCACCAGAAATTTCTGACCGCGCTGATCGCCCGGGAATGCGGGCAGGTTCTGGAGGCGGATAGCGGCTATGCGTCCGACGCCCGCCTCGCGCCCGTGGCCCAGCAGTTCGGCCATGACGACATCAACCACCTCATCCAGCACATCATGACGACCCGGGCGCCAGAAGCCGTGCGCGCTGTCGTCGAAGCGATCGTGACGAACGAAACCTGCTTCTTCCGGAATGGCGCGCCCTTCCGCCACTTCAGCGAGACGGCGCTGCCGGCCCTGCTCGCCGCCCGCGCCGAGACGCGGACGTTGCGGATCTGGTCCGCCGCCGCCTCGACCGGCCAGGAAGCCTATTCCCTCGCCATGTTGCTCGCCGATCGCAAGGCGGCTCTCTCGGGATGGCGCGTTCAGTTGCTCGCGACCGACATCTCCGAAAGCGCGCTCGCCCACGCCAGGGCTGGGGAATACAGCCAGTTCGAGGTCCAGCGCGGCCTGCCGATCCGGCATCTGGTCGCCCACTTCAAGCAAGCCGGCGATCGTTGGCGGATCAAGTCGGACCTGCGCAAGACCGTGCGCTTCGAGCAGTTCAATCTGCTGGACGACCCATCCCACATCGGCTGCTTCGACGTCATCTTCTGCCGCAACGTCCTGTCATATTTCGACCAGGACCGCCGCAAGACGGTGCTGGATTCTGTCGCGCGGCAGCTCAATCCCGACGGCTATCTTTACCTTGGCGACAAGGAGACGGCCGCAGGCGCGGCAATCGATTTCGTCGCCGACCCGACAACCCGCGGCCTCTTTCAACCCCGCGAAGCGCCGCCCGGCCAAGCGCTCGCAAGCTGAAGCACGGCTAGATCAAACCAGTCTTAGGCGGAAACGCCTAAGACTGGATAATTTGATCGATATTAATAAGGTAGAGGATGGACCACGCGCTCATTTGAGCGCGTCATGCTCTAGCCGCCGCGACGCAGGCGGTCAGGACCGCGCGGGGGCGCCTGCGACGCCTTTGAAGAGGACGCCCTGGCGTAATTGCATGATCCGGTCGCGCTCTGCGAGGGCGGCTGGGTCCATATCGGCCCTGGGCGGGACCTCATGGATGAAATTGCCGTGCCGGTCCTCGCCGCGGACCAGCCAGGCCGAATCCTTTTCGCCGTTCACCTGTCGCACATCCGGCGCGATGTAGCGGATGGCGACGCCGATCCGCCGGTCGTCGCCGCGATTGGGGTCCGAAGCATGGACCGTGCGGACATGGTGCAAGGAGAGGGCGCCCGCATCCAGCGGACAGTAGACCGCGTCCGCTTCGTCGACGGCCATCGCAATTTCCTGGCCGCGCGTCAGAAGATTATCGGCGGCGAGCGTGTCCTTGTGGGGCTGCTGATCGAAGCGATGGGAGCCTGGCAGCATTTTCATGCAGCCGGCCGCCCTGGTCGCCGGCGAAAGCGCGATCCATGCCGTCGCGACCTTGGGCTCGCTCAAGCCCCAATATGTCGAATCCTGATGCCAGGTGACGAAGCCGGGCGCGCCGGCATCCTTCACGAACAGGCTGAGGCCCCAGACCATCAGGTCCGGGCCAAGAACATCCTCGACCGCATCCAGCACCGCGGGCGCTGAGGCAAGCTCTGCGGCCCAGGTCTGGATCAGGTAAAGTTTCTGACCCTTGGAGAGTTCGTGCCAGCCGCCATGTCTGGCCTCATAGGCCTCGAAGCGCTGGCGAAAGCTTGCGGCCTCGGCCGGCGTAAAGGCCTGGATCGGGGCGACAAACCCGTTCGTCAGATAGTCTTGATGCTGTCGCCGCGTCAGGCGCTTCGGCATCTCAGTCAGCCGGTTCGGTTTCGACGACCGGCCGGCGACGGCGGCGTGGCTTCGGGGCGTCTTTCAGGAACGCGACATCGATATCGGCGCCGGCGTCGCCGGAGCCAGCCTCGCGGGAGGGCGCGGCGTCGCTCGCCGCAGCTTCGGACTTCGCCGGGGCCTTGCGGCGCGCCCGTGGGCGCGGCGGGGCTTCGTCCGGCGCGGCGCCGCTGTCGTGGGCCATCTGCTGGCCGGCGGCGCGATCGCCATCGTCGCGGTCGCCGTCGTCGCGCTGCGCGTCCCGTTGGTGATCCAGGGTCTCGCCGCGATTATCGCCCCGCATGTCGTTGCGATTGTCGCCGCGGCCTTCGCCCCGGCTTTCCTGACGCCCGTCATTGCGAGGCTCGTTGCGGCCTTCGGTCCGGCTGTCGCCGCGATTGTCGAAACGGCCGTCATTGCGATTGTCGCTGCGATTGTCGCCGCGCCCTTCGTTGCGGCCGTCATTCCGGCCGTCGGAGCGCGCGTCGTCGGCCTGCCAGCCATCGTCGCGATTGTCGTCGCGATTATCGTCGCTGTCGTCGCCGCCGTCGTTGCGGGGCGGGCGGCGATCCCGCTCGTCATACGGCCCCTGACGGTCCCGCTGCTGCTGCTCGAACTGGGCGTTCGCAGCGCTCAACACGCGATAGTAATGCTCGGCATGCTGGAAGAAGTTTTCGGCCAGAACGCCGTCGCCCGCCGCCTGGGCGTCACGGGCTTGCGCCAGGTAGCGCTCAAGCACCTGTGTCGCCGAACCGCGCACGCGCCCTTCGGGCCCGTTGCTGTCAAACGATTGGTTCCGTTGGCTTTGGTTGCGCCCTCGGTTATTATTATTGTTATTATTATTGCTATTGTTGTTCCGGCCACGCGGCCGTCGTTGATTCATGACGTTTGCATCCGCCTTTGTTGCGGGATTGATCTAGACCCGAAGATTTCCGACCGCGCCTCGCCTTCATCACGTCTACGGCTGAATGGGTCGCTGCTTTGGATCAACTGCGCTGGGGGCGATGCCGCTCATTCCAGCGCACATATAGATATACCTAAATCCAAGAGGTTGCCAACCAATTTATTTCGCAAGAAAGGCAAGCGCGCGCATATGTCCCGCCAGATCGGCCCGGCTGGCGATGAGCCTCAGGCCCGCCGCCTCGCCAAGCGCCTCGACCGCCGCGCGCTGGGCGACGCCGATCTCCAGAACGGCGGCGCCGCCGGGCGCCAGCAGGCGCGGCAGGTCCGGCAGGATGCGCCGATAGGCGGCGAGCCCGTCCGGTCCCGCCCATAGCGCCAGCGGCGGATCGAAGCCTTCTGTCGCCGCATCCGGCGCCGGTCCGTCGGTCTCCGCGATGTAGGGCGGATTGGCGACGATCAGGTCGAAGAGGCCCGGCGCCAGCGCGCTGCCCCAATCGCCGACGAAGACCGCCGCGCGGCCCGCAAGGCCAAGCCGGCGGAGATTGTCGCGCGCCACGCCGATCGCCCCGAGCGAGCGATCCACGCCGACGCCGATGGCGTCCTGCCGCTCCGACAGGAGCGCCGCCAGAATACAGCCGGAGCCAAGGCCGAGATCGAGCACCTGAGGCGCCTTGCGATCCGCCAGCAGCGCAAGCGCGGCTTCGACGACGATTTCCGTGTCGGCGCGCGGATCGAGCACGTCCGGCCCCAGGCGGAATTGCAGGCTCCAGAATTCCCGCTCGCCCAGAATGCGGGACAAGGGCTCGCCCGCGGCCCGGCGCGCCAGCAAGGCGTCGGCCGCCGCGGCGTTCGCCCCGGCGATCGCCATTTCGGGATAGGCGAACAACCGCCCCGGATCGACGCCGGCCGCCGCCGCGAGCAAGGCGCGGGCCTCCGCGCGGGCGCGGTCGACCCCGCTTGCGCTGAGGCGCGCGGCCGCGAGCGCAATCCAGGCGCCGGCCGTTCCCCCGTCCCTCATTCCATGTGGGCGAGACGCGCCGCCTGATCCTCTTCGACGAGCGCGTCGATCACTTCGCCGAGCGCCGGGCCGGCGATGACCTGATCCACCTTGTAGAGCGTCAGGTTGATGCGATGGTCGGTGACGCGCCCTTGCGGGAAATTGTAGGTCCGCACGCGCTCCGAGCGGTCGCCGGAACCGACCTGGGTGCGGCGGTTCTCGGCGCGTTCGGCGTCGCGGCGCTCGCGCTCGGCTTCATAGATGCGGGCGCGCAGGATCGTCATCGCCTTGGCGCGGTTCTTGTGCTGGGACTTCTCATCCTGCTGGCTGACGACAATGCCCGTCGGCAGATGGGTGATGCGGACGGCGGAATCGGTCGTGTTGACGTGCTGCCCGCCCGCCCCCTGGGAACGGTAGGTATCGACGCGCAGGTCCTTGTCGTCGATCTGGACGTCGACTTCCTCCACCTCCGGCAGAACCGCGACGGTCGCGGCCGAGGTGTGGATGCGCCCGCCGGTTTCCGTGACCGGCACGCGCTGCACCCGGTGGCCGCCGGACTCGAACTTCAGCTTCGCGAAGACGCCTTTGCCGCCGACTTCGGCGATGCCTTCCTTCAGGCCGCCCAGTTCGGTTTCCGAGAAGGAGAGCGGCGTGAACTTCCAGCCCACGCTTTCGGCATAGCGCTGATACATGCGAAAAAGCTCAGCGGCGAAAAGCGCGGCTTCGTCGCCGCCGGTGCCGGGCCGCACTTCCAGAATGGCGTTGCGGTCGTCGTCGACATCCTTCGGCAGCAACGCGATCCGGACGGCGTGGGACGCCGCCTGGATCTGGTCGTTGAGCGCCGCCCGTTCCTCTTCCGCCATCCGGCGCATTTCGTAGTCGGGCTCGGGGTCGTTCAGAATTTCGTCGAGGCCCGCCAGTTCCTGCTTCAGATCCAGAAGATTGCGCGCCGCCTCGGCGACCGGCAGCAATTCGCTGTATTCGCGGCTGAGGTCCGCGAATTCGTCCGCCTGGAATTGCTCGCTCGACATCCGCGACGACAATTCCTCGACGCGGCTCAGCACCTGTTGCAGGGTCTCATCGAAGCTCATGCGCGGCCGCCAAGCCGGGCAGCCAATGCGTCGAGCGGGACATCCGTCTGCTCGCCCGTCGCCATATCGCGGACCGTCGCGACGCCTTTCGCCAGTTCGTCGTCGCCCAGAATGACTGCGGTATGCGCATTCAATTTGGCGGCGCGCGCCATGCGGCGCTTCAGGTTCCCGGAATAGCCGATGTCAGTCGGAATGCCGGCCGACCGCAAGGCGAACGCCAGTTGCAGCAAGCGCCGCTCCGCCGCTTCGCCGATGGGCGCCAGCGCCACCGGGCGCGGCGCATCGGCGGGCGGCATGGTCTGGTCGGCCAGCATCGCCAGCCGTTCGATGCCGCCGGCCCAGCCGACGCCGGGGGTTTCCGGGCCGCCCATGATGCCGACAAGGCCGTCATAGCGGCCGCCGCCGATCACCGTGCCCTGGGCGCCCAGGGCTTCGGTCACGAATTCAAACGCCGTGTGGCAATAATAGTCGAGGCCCCGGACCAGCAAGGGATCGCGTTCATAGGCGATCCCAAGGTCATCCAGGCCCTGGCGAACGGCGGCGAAGAAATCGGCCGCCTCGCTTGAGAGGTACGCATCGAAACTGGGCGCGCCGGCGACGATCTTGCGGTCGTCGGCATCCTTCGAATCGAGGATGCGCAGCGGGTTGCGCGACAGCCGTTCCTGGCTTTCCTCCGACAGCGCCGCCCTGTGGCCGCTGAAATAGTCGACGAGCGCGGCCCGGTAGGCGTCGCGGCTGGCGGCGTCGCCGAGGGTGTTCAAGCGGAGCGTCGTCCGATCGAGCATGTTCAGCCCGCGCAGCACTTCCGCCGCGAGCGCGATCACCTCGACATCCCCGGCGGGGCCGGGCACGCCAAACAATTCGACGCCGATCTGGTGGAATTGCCGCTGCCGGCCCTTCTGCGGCCGCTCATAGCGAAACATCGGACCGGCGTAGAAATATTTCAGCGGCAAGGCGTTCTGCAGCTTGGCCGAGATATAGGCGCGGGCGACGCCGGCAGTGTTCTCCGGCCGCAACGTGATCTGCTCGCCGCCCCGGTCGGAAAACGTGTACATCTCCTTGGTCACGACATCGCTGACATCGCCCAGGGTGCGGGCGAACACGTCCGTGAACTCGAAAATCGGCGTCTGCATTTCGCCATAGCCATAGCATTCCGCGATGCCGCGCGCCGTTTCCGCGACACGGCGATGGCGCCGCATATCCTCCGGGAAAAGGTCGACCGTGCCGCGAACGGGGCGAACAGACATCGGTTTGAACTCGCTTACTCTGCGGCCGAGAGCGCGGCCGCTTCGGCCTCGGCGCGTTCGGCCTCGATGATTTTCGCCTTGGCTTCGATCTGCTCGACCAGATGATCGACCAGGTTGACGTCATGGATGCGATGGTCCGGCAGCCCGGCGACATAGACCATGTGGGTGCCCTTGCCGCCGCCGGTGACGCCGATATCGGTCTCCCTGGCCTCGCCGGGGCCGTTCACGACGCAGCCGATCACTGAGACCGTCATCGGCGTCATGATATGCGCCAACCGCTCCTCCAGGACCGTGACGGTCTTGATGACGTCGAACTGCTGGCGGGCGCAGGACGGGCAGGAAATCACGCTGACGCCGCGATGGCGGAGGCCAAGCGACTTCAGCATGTCGAAGCCGACCTTCACTTCCTCCACCGGATCCGCCGAAAGCGAAACCCGGATCGTGTCGCCGATGCCCGCCCAGAGCAGCGAGCCCATGCCAATGGCGCTCTTGACCGTGCCTGCGCGCAGGCCCCCGGCTTCCGTGATCCCCAGATGCAGCGGGTAATCGCACGCCTCCGCCAGACCTTGGTAGGCCGCGACCGCCAAAAACACGTCGGACGCTTTGACGCTGATCTTGAATTCCCGGAAATCATGGTCCTCGAGGATACGGGCATGCTCCAGCGCGCTTTCGATCAAGGCTTCCGGGCACGGCTCGCCGTAGCGTTCCAGCAGGTGCTTCTCCAAGCTCCCGGCATTGACGCCGATCCGCATGGAGCAGCCGTGATCCTTCGCCGCCTGCACGACTTCCTTGACCCGCGCCGCCGAGCCGATATTGCCCGGATTGATGCGAAGACACGCCGCCCCCGCCTCAGCCGCTTCGATGGCGCGGCGATAGTGGAAGTGGATATCGGCGACGATCGGCACGGCCGACGCCTTGACGATCGCCTTCAACGCGGCGGTCGATTCCTGGTCCGGACAGGAAACCCGGACGATATCGACGCCTGCCGCTTCCGCCTGGCGGATCTGATCGATCGTCGCGCCGGGGTCGCTGGTCAGGGTGTTGGTCATGGTCTGCACGGTGATCGGCGCGCCGCCGCCGACGGGCACGTTGCCGACGTGGATCTGGCGGGATTGGCGGCGCTGAATATCGCGGTAGGGTCGAACGCTCATGGCTGGGTTCGCCTTTGGAATCCGGGGATGAGGCTTCTGATATAGCGCCTGACGGGAAGCGGCCCAAGGGGCGGCTGCAAGGTCAGGCGCTAGCGATGGGCCATCAAGCTGTCGCCGTCGAGGCTGATGTCGCGGACGACGCGGCCATGGCCGCCGAGCGACGGCGCGATCTGGCCATCGACCCGGATTTCAAGGCCGCCGGCGTTGCCGACCGTCATCCTTAGGCCCTGGCGGTCCGGGGACGGCAGGACTTCGCCTTCCCGCAACACGCGCGAGAACAGGATCTTGCCGGTCTTGTCGGATTTGATCTGAATCCAGGTGTCGGCGATCGCCGTCAGCACGACCTGGCCGGGCGCGGGATCGTATCCGCCGGGCGCGGTCGCGGCGGCGGCATGGCCCGGCGAGATGCGGTCCATGCTGGTCGCCGCCATGGCGGGGCCGGGCGCCGGGATCGACCAGCGCGGCGTCGCGCCGACGGGCGCGGCCAGACGCGGCGCCGGCAAGCTGGCCGCCAGGGCGTCCCGGTGGAGCAGATGCTGCGGCGGCGCGTCGGCGGCGCGATAGCGGCCGTCGCGGGCTGGCGGCAGCGCCGATCCGGGGGCGGCGTCGGGGGTGGCGGCAGCCAGGGCGGGATCGCCCGGGACCGACCGCGTCGTCGGCGGCGCCGCATCCGGGAACGGCCGATAGGGCGCGGTCGCGACAGCGGCGGCGCCGCCTGGAACCTCGACGCCTTCAATGAAATTAGGCGCATCGACACGCGCCAGGGTCGCGGCGGCGTTCTCGAACCGGTCGCCGGTCTGCTCGAAATACCAGTAGACATAGCCCGCAAGCGCCAAGCAGATCGCCGCGGCGGCGACTGGCGCGAACCGCGATTCCCGCTCGATTTCCGGGCGCCGCGCCTTCAGGGCCGGCGTCGGAATCCGGCCGATATCCTGCAACGCCGCACGGGCCGACGCTTCGACATCCGCGCCCAGGAATTCCGCATAGGCTCGGATAAAACCGATGGCGTAGGCGCGGCCGGGCAGCACGTCGAAGCGATCGTCCTCTATCGCGGCGACATAGGCGTGGCGAATGCGGACCTGGGCCGCGGCTTCCTCGATGGTCAGCCCAGCGCGCTCGCGCAGCAGCCGCAGGAACAGGCCGACCGATTCGCCAGGGCGCGGCGACGACTTGGGCCCCGCGAAGCTCGCGTCCCCTTGCACAACCCAAAGCTTGAGGTTGCCTTTACCCGCCACGGCTCAAAGCCCTATCCAAACCAAACTACAGCGCCACGCCCAAGCGTCTGCCCAAACGCCCCCCGACGACTCTGATGCACGGGCATCTTGTACCGCCGCGTCGGGCAGACGGCAACGGGTTAATACTGGTCGTCGACCGGAATCCCGGCCGCTATGGCGAAGTCCCGCACCTGGCCGCGAACGCTGTGATCCTCCGAATCGATCAAATCGTTGGTCAGCCGCGCCGCATCCCGGGCATCGACATTCGCGGCGACATCCCGAATGGCCTTGACCGCGCTCGGCGCGACCGACAACTGGCGGACGCCAAGTCCGATCAGCGCGATCGCCGCCAACGGATCGGCCGCCATCTCGCCGCAGACCGAAAGCGGCGTGTCCGCCGACGCGGCCGAGCGGACAACATGCCGCAGCATGGCGAGAGCCGGCGGCGACAACGAGTCATACCGCTCGACCATGCGCACCCCGTCCCGGTCGGCGGCGAAGGCGAACTGCAGCAGATCGTTGGTGCCGATCGTCGCGAAATCGACCCGCCGGAGCACGGTTGCGCCCTGCCAGACCAGCGACGGCGTTTCGATCGCGACGCCGACCCGCACGCTCCGCGGCGAAAATCCGTCTGCCGCCGCCTCTTCGAGCGCGCCGCGCAGCACGTCCCTGGCCTGAGCGACCTCGGCCGCTTCCGCGGCCATCGGGAACATCACTTCCAGCGGTTCCCCGGCGGCGGCGACCGCCAGGGCATAGAGCTGGCTGCGCAGCGTCTCGGGCAGGTCGAGGGCGATGCGGAGCGCCCGCCAGCCCAGCGCCGGGTTCGCCTCCCGGGCGCCCGCAAGCGCCGCCGGGGTCTTGTCGCCGCCATGATCGAACGTACGGAACGCGATCGACCGGCCGCCGGCGAGCGCGCGCGCTTCCTTGTAAAGCGCGATCTGCTCGGTCCGGCTCGGCAGGCCGGGCCGGCCGAGAAAGGACAATTCCGTGCGAAACAGGCCGATGCCTTCCGCGCCTTCGGCGACCGCGGACTCGACGTCCATCAGAAGCCCGGCGTTCGCCTTGATGATGATCGGCTCGCCATTCCGGGTCGAGGTCGGGCCGGACGGGGCGGCCGCGAACCGCGCCTTCCGGGCGAGCCTCGAGACCAGGGCCGCCTCAAACCCGGCCTGAACCTGCGCGGCCGGGCGCAGCAACGCCTGCCCGTGATCCGCATCCAGAATGACCGCGTCGCCCGGCTGGACCGCCGATAGCGCGCCGGCGACGCCGCCGATCACCGGCAGGCCAAGCGCCCGCGCCACGACCGCGACATGGGAGGACGGCGACCCTTCCTCGATGACGATGCCGAGCAGCTTGGCGCGGTCCAGTTCAAGCAGTTCCGCCGGCCCAAGCGCATGGGCGAACAGGATGGCGTTCTCGGGCAGGTCGTTGCCCGGCCGCACGCCGGACTCCGCCGCCAGGCCGCGGACCAGCCGCCCCGCCAGATCGTCCAGATCGGCCAGCCGGTCGCGCAGATATGCCGATTGGGTGCGGCGCATGCGGATGCGCGCTTCGGTCTGAACCCGCCGAGCCGCGACTTCCGCCGTCATGCCGCTTTCGATGGCGCTGCGCACCCGCCGGATCCAGGCGTCGTCGCTCGCCGCCAGACGGAAAGCGTCCAGGATATCCCGATGCTCGCCGGCGGATGTCAGGCTGGGGTCGTCCAGCAGATCGTCCAGGTCCTGGCGCATCCGGGCGACGCCGCGGGCCAGTCGGGCGATTTCCTCGCCGACATCCTCGGCGACCATGCGCTGGATCGGCACCGGCGGGTCCCGGAACGCCGCGACGCCGATCGCGAGGCCGGGCGACAGCCGCTGTCCCGCCAGCCGGGCCGCCGGTCCGTCGGGGCCGGCCGCGACGAAGGCGGCGAACTCCGGATCGGCGGCGACTTCCGCCAGGAGCGAGGCGACGATCGCGATCGCCTCGATATCGTCCTCGACATAGTCCCGGTCGTGCAGATGCTGGATGACCAGCACGCCGGAGGCCGCGCCGCCGCGCAGCAAGGGCGCGCCCAGAAAGGTGCTGTAGGGGTCCTCGCCGGTTTCGGGGCGATAGGCGAAGGCCGGGTGCTTCTGTACGTCATGGATCTGCACCGGCGCCGTCGCGGAGGCCGCGAGCCCGACCAGCCCTTCGCCCGCCATCAGCCGCGTCTGAAACACGGCGTCCGGCCGCAAGCCATATGTGGCCGCCAGCGCCATCGCGCCGTCGCGTTGCCGCAGATAGAGCGAGCAGACTTCGGCCTCGAGCGCGCCGGCGATGACGTGCACCGCCTGCGAGAGCCGCGCGCCGGCAGGCGCCTCGACCGCGACCGCGTCGCGGACGGCGCGCAGCATCAGCCGCCAGCCCTGGTTGCCCCCTGTCGGCATGATGTCCTGCTATGCGCCCCCTGTCATGCCAAGGTCGCCTGCAATGTCCATGGCGCTCGCGCCGTCCCGCTGGATCAGCGCGGCCGCGGCTTGATCCAGGAGCGTCTCGATGATCTGGGCTGTCGGCTGCTCGCCATCGACCAGGCCGACGCTCTGGCCCGCCATCAGCGACCCGGTTTCGACATCGCCGTCAATGACCGCCCGGCGCAAGGCGCCCGCCCAGAAATGCTCGATCTCAAGCTGCGCCGCCTTCTGATCGACCTCGCCGGCGCGCCAGCGCGCGATGACGGCATGCTGGGCTTCGATGAAGCGCTTCTGGCCTTCGTTCTGCAAGGCCCGGACAGGAATGACCGGGAAGCGCGGATCGACCTGGACGCTTGGCATGGCGTCGCGGGCGGCGCCGCGAATGAAGGCCTGCTTGAACGCCGGATGGGCGATGGATTCCGTCGCGCAGACGAACTTCGTGCCCAACTGGCAGCCCGACGCGCCCATCTCCAGATACGCCAGCATCGCCTCGCCCCGGCCGATGCCGCCGGCGACGAAGACCGGAACCTCGGGAACGTTCGGCAGGATTTCCTGCGCCAGGACCGACGTCGAGACCGAACCGATATGCCCGCCCGCTTCCGCGCCTTCGATAATCAGTCCGTCGACGCCGTCGCGCACCAGCTTCCGGGCAAGGCCCAGCGCCGGCGCGAAAGCGATCAACGTCGCGTCGAGCGCCTTGACCCGCCGCATCGCGAGCCGAGGCGGAATGCCGCCCGCGAGTACGACGCAGCCGACCTTTTCCTCGCCGCAGACTTCGATCAGGTCCATCAGGGCCGAGTGCATGACGATCAGATTGACGCCGAAGGGCTTCGCGGTCCTGGCCTGGGTCGCGCGAATTTCGGCGCGCAAGAGATCGGGCGTCATGGAGCCGCAGGCCAGCACGCCGAAACCGCCGGCGTTCGATATGGCGGCGACCAGCGACCGTTCCGAGACCCAGGTCATCGCCCCGCCCAGGATCGCATGCTCGACGCCGAGCAAGCTGCGCCCCCTGGCGGAAAGCGCCTGAATGCGCCGGCGTGCGGCGTCCTGGGTCATGCCGGTCATGCCGCGTCCAATCCGTAAGCTGTGTGCAGCGCCCGGAGCGCCAATTCCAGATAATCCTCGCCGATGAGCACGCTGACCTTGATCTCGGAGGTCGAGATCACCTGAATGTTGACGCTGCGCTCGGCCAGAGCCTGGAACATCGTCTGCGCGACGCCCGCGTGGCTGCGCATGCCGACGCCGACGACGGAAATCTTGACGACATGCTTGTCCGCCAGGATTTCCCTATACTTGATGTCGGCCCGGTGCTTTTCCAGGAGCGCCAGCGCGCGATCGAAATCGGCCTCGGTCACGGTGAATGTCATGTCCGTCGTCACGCCGTCGGCGGAGACGTTCTGGACGATCATGTCGACGTTGATTTCCGACTGGGTCAGCGGCCCGAAAATCGCGGCGGCGACGCCCGGCCGGTCCGGAACGCCAGCGAGCGTGATCTTGGCTTCGTTCCTGTCATAGGCGATGCCGGTGACGACTTCCTGCTCCATGTCCTCAATCTCCGCCGCGACGATGGTGCCGGGCTTATCTTCGAAACTCGACAGAACTGTGACGGTGACCCCATGGTTCATCGCCATCTCGACCGACCGGGTCTGCAGGACCTTCGCGCCCTGGGAGGCGAGCTCCAGCATTTCCTCATAGGTGATGCGGTCAATCTTGCGGGCCTTCGGCACGATGCGCGGGTCGCAGGTATAGACGCCGTCGACATCGGTATAAATGTCGCACCGATCCGCCTTCAGCGCCGCGGCGAGCGCGACCGCCGTGGTATCCGAACCGCCCCGGCCCAGGGTGGCGACCCGGCCGTTCGGGCTGACGCCCTGGAACCCGGCGACGACGATGACCTCGCCCTCGTCCATCCGGCGGCTGGCGTCCGCGCCGTCGATTTCGAGAATGCGGGCGCGGCTGTGCAGATTGTCCGTGCGCAGCGGCAACTGCCAGCCAAGGAACGACCGCGCCGGGATGCCCATGGACTGCAGCACGATCGCCATCAGCCCGGATGTCACCTGTTCGCCCGAGGCGACGATCACGTCATATTCCCGGGCGTCATGCAGCGGCGAGGCCTTGCGGACCAGGTCGACCAGCCGATTGGTTTCGCCCGCCATAGCGGAAACGACGACCGCAACCTGATGCCCTGCGTCCACGGCGCGTTTGACATGCAGCGCCGCGTTCCGGATACGGTCAAGGTCGGCCACCGATGTGCCGCCGAATTTTTGAACGATGCGCGCCACGAAAGAATGCCCTTCGGCCGCGGACCGGCCACAGCTTCCGGTCCGCGGCCGCCTGTTGAGTTGCCGTCGGATTGCGCGCGCAACATATTGACCGACGGCACGCGCTGCAAGCGGGCAAAAAAGGAGCTTGAGCGATGGCGACAATGGAACCCGGCCTGGTCGACCCCCGGGAAGCCGCCCAATTCGCAGCGTTGGCGGACGAATGGTGGAACCCTGAAGGCCCGTTCCGGCCGCTGCACAAGCTCAGCCCCGTCCGCATGCGCTTCATCGTCGAGGCCGTCGCGCGCCAGTTCGGCCGGCCGATGGGCGTCGGCCAGATGGCGGGGCTGACCGCGCTTGATATCGGCTGCGGCGGCGGCCTCGCTTCCGAACCGCTGGCCAGGCTCGGCGCCCGGACGACCGGCCTGGATGTTACGGAAGCGAACATCGCCGCCGCCCGCGCCCACGCCCAAGCCGGCGGCCTGGAGATCGACTACCGTCTCCAAACGGCGGAAGCGCTGGCGAGCGAGGGCGCGGCGTTCGATCTGGTCGTCTCGCTGGAGGTTGTCGAGCATGTGCCCGACACGGAACGCTTTCTCGCGGCGGCGGCGGCCTTGGTCGCGCCAGGCGGGCTGCTCGTTCTCTCGACGATCAACCGCTCGATCAAGTCGCTGGCGCTTGCGAAGTTCGCCGCCGAATACGTGCTCGGCTGGGTCCCGCGCGGCACCCACGACTGGCGGAAATTCCTGAAACCGTCAGAACTGGCCCGCCCCCTCCGAGCCGCCGGCCTCGCGATCGAGCGGGTCGAAGGCGTCAGCTACCAGCCGCTGACCGACGACTGGCGGCTCTCCTCCGACGCCTCGATGAACTACATGCTGGCGGCGGCGCGCTCCCTATAGCTTGTAGAAGCGCTTGGCCACGTCATGGAACATCGCCGCCTTTTCCGCGGCGCTGGCGCCGGACGCGAGCCGCTTGAAGGCGTTCCAATAGGTTCGGTAGCTGCCGGAAATCTTGTCGACCGGGAAGTTCGATTCGAACATGCAGCGCTCCGGCCCGAACGCTTCGATGCAAGCGTCGATATAGGGCCGCCAGTGGTCGGCCAGCTCAGTCGAGGATGCGGGCGCGGCGCGGGTCTGGAAGTCGAAGCCGTTGATCGTCATGCCGATGCCGCCGAGCTTCACATGGGCCGGCCCTGCTTTCGCGACCGCCTCGATCCCGGCTTTCCAGTCCCGGAACACAGCATCGCGCTTGCCGGCATAGGGGCCGATGCCAAGCGGGCCGCCGCAATGGTTCAGGACGACGGCGGTGTCCGGGCAGGCTTCGACCAGCGCCGCGAGCTCCCGCAATTGCGGGTGATACATCCAGGCTTCGAAGGAGAGGCCCATGCGGCCCAGGGTCCGGTAGCCGTCGCGGAAGGCGGACTGGCGAAAGGCGTCCGGCGCGCCGCCGGTATGGGAATTGTGGATTTCCGGCGCATCGTCATGGGAAATCGAATAGCGGATGCCCCGGAACCGGCCATTGCCGGCCCGCACCTGGGCCGCCAGCACGTCCTGGACCGCGCTGCCAAGCATCAGATCCGCATGGCCGACGATCCCGGCCGCGACGCGGACGTCGCCGTAGCGGCCGCTGGCGCTCATCGCGGCGATGCCGTTGACGAACGCGACCTCGCCGACCGGACGCATCGGGTCCGGGACGTCGCCGGCCCTGGTCCACATCGCCGAGCATTCGATGAACACAGTCGCCCGGACATTATGCCCGGAGCCGACATCCGCCAGGATGCCCTCCAGCAGATAGGGGTAATTCCGGAAATCCCAGAGGTGATGATGGGGATCGACGATCGGCAGATCCGGCTCGATCACCGGTTCGACGGTTTTCCCAAGCCATGCGGGATCGACCGGATGCATCCGCGCCTCCACATCCCGCGGCGAAGCTTTTACTTCAGTCATATCCGGCGCTCTCCCAACGGCTATTTCGGGAAAGTATGGCGCCGTTCCGGGCGGTACGCGAGCCGTCGCCCGCCGCAGCCAGGCGACCGACGCTCCGTCAGCGCTGCGCTTCGTAATACGCTTTCGATGCGGCGACGAAGGCTACGTAGGCCTTGCCAACATCACGGAACGCAGCATCGTCGACCGGGCCGTCCGGCAGCGCTTCGATTTTGGCCGCGAGCGCGTCGCCAGCGTCCTCATACTCGAAGAACGGCACGCGCGCCGCCTTCGCGAGCGCGCGGGCGTTGACGGTCGGGCGGAGCGGCCAGCGCGCCGCTGCGGCCTTGGCGACGGCGGCCGCGTCGGCCCAGTCGCCGGCCGCGGCTGCGATGGCGGCGGCGAGGCAGGCGACCGCTTCCTTCTCCGCGACCGCATCGGCGTCCAGGTCGGTCGCGATCAGTTCGATCCGCTTGTCGTCCGCCTGGGCCTTGGCCAGCATCCCATAGGTCGGCCGCCAGGATGCCGCGATCCGCTTGAGCGTCGCCGGATCGGGCGGGGCGGCGTCGGGCGCCAGCATCGCGGCCAGTTCCTCGTAGCCTTGCTTGGCATGCGCGTAGATGCGGTGGAAATTCGCCGGGCGCTCGGCCGCGAGCAACACGCGGAAATCATCGCTCTCCGGCGCGGGCGGCGCCGCCGCGAAGTTCTGCGCCGCATGCAGCATATATTCCCCGAGGCTGAGCGCCCCGCCATGGACGTCGCGCACGGCGTCGACGCTTTGCCCGGCGAGCAGGTCCTCCGCGAGTTCGGCCGCCAGCAGCACCGGGCGCGCCAAATCCCAGGCGAGCGAATAGGTCGTCTGCGGCCCGACCTTCGCTACTTTATCTGCCTGGCGCCGGGGGCCGGCGAACCGGTCGGGACCGGCGTCGCGGTAGGGGAGGAACCCGCAGACCGACGATCTATCGAGGTCAGGCGGCGACGCTGCCTTCGCTGGCGCGGCGGCCAACAAGGCGCCGGTTGCGAGCAGGCATGCGGCGCGGAAGGATCGATACTTGGGGCGATACATGGGGCCAAACTTCCTGACGGCTGACGCGAGCGCTTTAGGTGGGGCGGCGAGGCCGGCCAAGTCAACAGCGGATTCGGATCGGGCCGGCCACAGGCGAGCGGCCGTTGACCGTTCCCGCGCCCGCCGCGATAACTCCCCCTCGCGCGCTGCCGCCCGTTCCGGAGTCCCTGCATGATCCCCCGCTATTCCCGTCCCGAGATGGCCGATATCTGGTCGCCGGAAACCAAGTTCCAGATCTGGTTCGAGATCGAAGCTCACGCCATGGACGCCCAGGCCGAACTGGGCGTCGTGCCCAGGGAAGCCGCGGAAGCCGTTTGGGCGCGCGGCAAGTTCGAGGTCTACCGGATCGACGCCATCGAAGCGGAAACCCGCCACGACGTCATCGCCTTCCTGACCAATCTGGCTGAGCATGTCGGACCGGAAGCACGGTTCGTCCACCAGGGCATGACCTCGTCCGACGTGCTCGACACCTGCCTTTCGGTGCAGCTCGCCCGCGCATCGGATTTGCTGCTGGCGGATATCGACCGGGTGCTGGCGGCGCTCAAGACCCGCGCCATCGAGCACAAGCGGACCATCACCATCGGCCGCAGCCACGGCATTCATGCGGAACCGACGACATTCGGCCTGAAGCTGGCCGGCCACTACGCGGAATTCGCCCGCAACCGCAAGCGCCTGGAAGCCGCCCGCGCCGAGATTGCGACCTGCGCGATTTCCGGCCCCGTCGGCACCTTCGCGTCGATCGACCCCCGCGTCGAAGCGCATGTCGCGGCCAAGATGGGCCTGACGCCGGAAACGATCTCGACCCAGGTCATTCCCCGCGACCGCCACGCGATGTTCTTTTCGGTGCTGGCGGTGATCGCCAGCGCGATCGAACGCTTCGCCGTGGAAGTTCGCCATCTGCAGCGGACGGAAGTCCTGGAGGCGGAAGAGTATTTCCATCAGGGCCAGAAGGGCTCCTCCGCGATGCCGCACAAGCGGAACCCCGTCCTTTCGGAAAACCTGACCGGCCTCGCCCGCCTCGTCCGCGCCGCCGTGACGCCGGCCATGGAGAACGTCGCGCTTTGGCATGAACGGGACATCTCCCATTCCTCGGTCGAGCGCATGCTCGCGCCGGACACGACCGTGACGCTGGATTTCGCCCTGGTCCGCCTCGCCGGCATGATCGAGAAGCTGCTGGTCTATCCCGAGCGCATGCAGGCGAACATGGACCGGATGGGCGGGCTCGCGTTCTCCCAGCATGTGCTGCTGGCCCTCACCCAGGCGGGCGTATCGCGGGAAGACGCCTATCGCCTGGTCCAGGCGAACGCCATGGACGTCTGGCGCCATGGCGGGGACTTCCTGAGCCGCCTGAAAGCCGACCCGGAGATCGCCGGCCGCGTCACCTGCGCCAAGCTTGAAGCCGCCTTCGACCCCGAGCGCCAGCTGATCCATCTCGATACGCTGTTCGAACGGGTCTTCGGCGCCGCCTGACCCCTGGCCGCGGGCCGCCAAACGCCCCATAACACACTGCGATTGAGAGGGAGCTGCTCCATGACCGACACGCCCGTCGTAGAATTAGCCGCCCCGGATATCGCCAAGTATCGCGATGGCGGCGCCGGCATCCCGTTCGTGCACACCTGGGACAGCGGCAAGCCCGGCCGACATGTCATGATCTCGGCCCTGACCCACGGCAATGAAATCTGCGGCGCCATCGCGCTAGACTTTCTGTTCTGCCTCAATATCCGGCCGTCCACGGGCAAGCTGACCTTCGCCTTCGTCAATATCGACGCCCATGCCCTGTTCGACCCGAAGTCGCCCTATGCCTCCCGCTTCGTGAACGAGGATTTCAACCGCCTCTGGGAAGAAGCTCGCCTGGAGGGGCCGGACGATACCGTCGAATTGCGCCGCGCCCGCGAACTACGGCCGCTGTTCGATACGGTCGACGATCTGCTCGACATCCATTCGATGACATCGAATTCGCCGCCGCTCGTCCTGGTGAATGCGTTGGAGAAACATGTGGCGATGGCGCGCCGCGTCGCCTATCCCGCCTATGTCGTGACGGGGCCTGTATTCGCGCCCGGCAAGCGGCTCATCGAATACACGCCCTTCGACGACCCGACGAATGACAAGACCGCCCTTTTGGTGGAATGCGGCCAGCATTGGGCCGCCGCGTCGGGCGTCGCCGCCAAGGAGACGGCCGTGCGCTTTCTGGCGGCGACCGGCGTGCTGACGGCAGAGGCTGCCGCGCCGCTTCTGGCCTGGCCCTCGTTGGCGCCCCAGCAGGTCCTCGACGTGACCGACGGCGTCACCGCCGAGACGGATACGTTCCGCTTCACACAAGCCTACCGGGGCTGCGAGGTCTTCCCGAAAGCCGGCGCCGTAATCGCAACCGACGGCGGCCGCGAGATCACGACGCCATACGACGATTGCGCCCTTATCATGCCGAACCACCGCGCCCGCGCCGGGCAGCGCGTCGCGAGGCTGGCGCGTCGACGCGCCTGAACGCTGGAGGCGCGTCGACGCGCTTGAACATAGGGGCGCGTCGGCGCGCTTGAGCGATCCAAGCTTTAATTGAACCGTCGTTCAACCAAGCTTGAGCGCGCTGCCTGTGAGCGCCGCCCTGGCGGCGGCGGTATAGGCGCCGTCGGCTTCATGCAGGATGAGGCCGGGCGCCAGGGTCAGCCGGCCGCCCTTGCCAGCCCGGCCGCTGACAAGCACGCGCGCCGCCGGTTCGCCCACTTTCGGCCAGAGCGGGAAGACGGTCAGCCCGCCGACTCCGGCGGCCGCGGCGGCGGCCAGAAGATCGCCGAGCCGGTCGGCCCGATGGATCGCAACGACGGCGCCGCCCGCGCGCGCGCTTCTGGCGGCCGCTGCGAACCAGGCCGGCAACCCAACCTCGCCCTCGACTGTCGCGATGCGCTTGACCGGGTCGGGCGCAGGGTCGTTGTCGCCAGGCTTCAGATAGGGCGGGTTGAAGAAAACCGCGTCATAGGCGCGGGCGTCGAGCGGGACAGCGGCAAGATCGCCTTCGATAATCCGCACCCGGCCTTCGAGGCCGTTCAATGCGACATTGCGGCGGGCGAGCGCCGCGAGCGGCGCCTGCACCTCGACCGCATCGATCTGAACGTCCTTGAGACGCCAGGCGAGCGCCAGCGCCGCCGCTCCGACGCCCGTCCCGAACTCCAGCGCCCGGCCGCCCGGCCCGACCGCGACCGCGGCCGCGAGCAAGGCAGCGTCGATCGCGACCCGGTAGCCCGCCTTCGGCTGCGACAGCCGAAGCGCGCCGCCGAGCCAGCCGTCCTCCGTGACCGCATCCGGCCCGGTCATGGCGCCTGGACCGTCAGGGGGTCCTCGGTTTTCAGAATCCAGCGCGCACGGCTCGCGTCCTCGGAAGCGGTCAGCACCCGGCGCGGGATCGCGACGCCGCCGCCTTCCATGATGTGCGCATGCACGTCGACGATGAACGCCGCGATGCCGGCGTCCGCCAGGATGGCGACCGCCCAGGACGCGCGCACCGGATCGCCGGTCCGAAGGACTTCTTCCATTCACCCAGCTCCATCCAGATGCGATCCCCATGCCCCCGGGCGGCGCATGGCCCCCCGTGACGCATCGGCCAATTGACCGGGAGCGCTTCGGTCTTATGCTCGCCGCCATTCTTCCAGCGATCAACCCGGAGCGCGGACCTTGCAAGACGGCCACGTCACTCCCTCGGCGCTCGACGCGCTTGCGGCCCTCCTCCGGGACGACATGACCGGCGTCAACCGCCTGATCGTCGAACGCATGCAAAGCCCGGTGCCGATGATTCCGGAGATCGCGGGCCACATCGTCGCCGCCGGCGGCAAGCGCCTGCGGCCGCTGCTGACGCTCGCCGCCGCCCGTATGTGCGGCTATGGCGGCGACCATCATATCGGGCTGGCGGCCTGCGTGGAGTTCATCCACACGGCGACCTTGCTGCATGACGATGTCGTCGATGAAAGCGCGCTCCGCCGCGGCCGCGCTTCGGCGAACGCGCTCTTCGGCAATCAGGCGAGCGTGCTGGTCGGCGACTTCCTGTTCAGCCGGTCCTTTCAGCTCATGGTGGACGCCGGCTCGCTCGAAGTGCTGGCGATCCTCGCCAACGCCGCCGCGACCATCGCCGAAGGCGAAGTCTTGCAATTGACCACCGCCAACGACCCCGCGACGACGGAAGCCGCCTATTACGACGTCATTCGCGGCAAGACGGCGGCGCTCTTCGCCGCCGCCGCCCGCGTCGGCGCCGTGATCGCCGGCCGGCCGAAAGCCGACGCCGATGCGCTTGATGCTTACGGCATGAACCTTGGCCTCGCCTTCCAGATCGTCGACGACGTACTCGACTATGACGCCGATCAGGCGGCGCTCGGCAAGACCGTCGGGGATGATTTCCGCGAGGGCAAGGCGACCCTGCCCGTGCTCTTGGCCTATGCCCGCGGCGGCGAGGCCGACCGGGCGTTCTGGCGGCGCTGCATCGAGGACGAACAGCAGACGGACGCCGATCTCGCGCACGCCATCGACCTCCTCCGTTCCTCCGGCGCGCTCGCCGATTCGGCGAAGGCCGCCCGCGACCGGGCCGACGACGCCAAGGCCGCGCTCAAGTCCCTGGACGCCGACCCCGTGTATCTGGAAACCTTGGCCGGCATCGCCGACTTCTGCGTCGAACGGGCCTTTTGATGGCGCCGTCGCGCCTGCTGACCGCAGGCGCGGCCCTGACTGCCTGCCTGATCTGGGGCGCCTGGTTTCCGATCACCCGGCTTGGCCTGACGACCGGGGCGATCCAGCCGATCGACATGGTCGTCCTGCGGTTTTCCGCCGGCGCGATCGTCTTCCTCCCGATCGTGCTGAAGCATGGTCTGAAAGCCGGCAAGGCGGGCTGGGGCGGCACCGGGTTGATCCTGGCGACGCTGTCCGGCCCATTCGCGCTCTTCGTCGGCCTGGGCGCCAGCCATGCGCCGGCGGCCCACGCCGCGATCTTCATCCCCGGCACGTTTCCGGCGATCGTCTTCGTGCTTGGCCTGCTGCTCTTCAAGGACCCGCCGACGCTCCGGCGCTGGCTCGGGCTGGCGGCTGTAATGGCGGGCGTCGCCCTCGTCGGCTGGGCGGCGCTGCGGTCCGGCGGCGGGTCGCTCGAAGGCTACCTCTACTTCCACGACTGCGCCTGGATGTGGGCGGCCTATACGGTCACCGTCCGGATTTCCGGCCTCTCGGCGGCCCATGCCCTGGCTGTCACCCATGTCGGGGCGGCGGCGATCTATGGGCCGATCTGGCTGTTGCTGGGCGGCGGCGGGCTCTTCGATCTGCCGCTTGCCGGGCTTGCGTTTCAGGTCGGCTATCACGGCGTCCTGAACGGGCTCGTCGCGATGTTCCTCTATAATTTCGCGATCCAGCGTCTCGGCGCGTCCCAGGCGGCGGTGTTCGCGGCGCTGGTCCCCTGCTTCGCGGCCCTGACCGCCTGGCCGATCCTCGGCGAGCCCATCGGCTGGGAAGAAGGGCTGGCGCTGGTCGCCGTCGCGATCGGCGTCGTGCTTATCTCCGGCGCTCCGCCCGCGGGTTTGCGGCGTCCCGAAGGCCATCGCCGACAAAATTGACGGCGACCACGGTCAGAAAGATCGCGAGCCCCGGCCATACAGCCAGCATCGGCTGCTCCCAGACCGTCTCCTGGGCATTGGCCAGCATGGCGCCCCAACTGGCGAGCGGCGGTTCGACGCCAAGGCCAAGAAAGCTCAACGTCGATTCGAACAGGATCACCTGGCCCATCGCAAGCGTCGCCGCGACGATCAGCGGCCCCGCCGCCGAGGGCGCCACGTGGCGGAGCGCGATCCGAACCGGATGCACGCCGACGGCCCTGGCGGCGCGCACATAATCCTCCGACCGGGCGGCGAGCGCCGCAGCCCGGGTCAGCCGCGCCGCGCCCGGCCAGCCGACCAGCGCCACGATGGCGACGATCCGGACGACGCTGGCGCCGGGTCCCGCCGCGCCCTCGAACCCCAGTTTCGCCGGATCGACCGCCGCCAGCACGATCAAGAGCGGCAGCACCGGCAGCGCCAGCATCAGGTCGGTCAGCCGCATCAGCGCCGCATCGATCCAGCCGCCGCGAAAACCCGCGATCAGCCCGATGGCCGCGCCGATCGACGCCGCGCCGATCGCCGCCGCCAGACCGACGGCCAGCGACACCCGCCCCCCGGCCAGGAGACGCGCCAGGACGTCCCGGCCAAGCTCATCGCCGCCAAGCGGCGACGCGGCCGAGGGCGGGGCATAGCGGTTGGCGAAATCCACCGCATCCGCATTCAAGTTCAATAGCGCGACAATCGCGTCCGCGAAGATCGCCGAGAGCGCCAGGGTCGTGAGCAGCACAAGCCCAAGCGTCGCCGCGGGATTGGCGAAGAAGCGACGGCGGGCGCGGGCGGCGGGGCTGGCGGTCATGGCGCGAGGCCGCCGGTCTGGATGCGCGGATCGAGCAGGCCATAGGCCATGTCGGCAAGCGCATTGGCGAGAAAGATCGCCCCGGCCCCGACCATCAATGCGGCCATCGCCAGATTGTAGTCAGCGCCCAGAATGGCGTCGTAGAGCAGCTTGCCCATGCCCGGCAGGCCGAACATCACCTCGACGATCAAGGCGCCGGAGACGAGGCCGCCGAGGTCGAGCGCAAGCACCGTCGTCAGCGGGATCATCGCGCCCGGCAGCACATGGCCCCAGATCACCCGGCGCCCGGGCAGGCCCTTCGACCGCGCCGTCAGGACATGCTGATGCAACAGCGCGTCGCCGACGGCGGCGCGGGCATGGCGGAAGATCGCGGCGGTCTCCAGCGCCGCCAGGATCGCGACCGGCATGATCAGATGGCGCAGCCGCTCCAGCAGCCCTGCCTCCGGGTCGGACGGAAGCGCGCTCGCCGGCAGCCAGCCGAGAGTGATCGAGAAGAGCGCCATCGCCATCAACGCCAGCCAGAAGGACGGCGCCGCGACGCCGGCGAAAGCGAGAAAGCTTGCGACATGATCGAAAAGCGACCGCGGGCGGAGCGCCGCGACGATCCCGGCCGACACCCCGATCACGGTCGAGATCAGAAGCGCCGCCGCCGCCAGCCCCGCCGTCCGCGCCAGCGCCGGACCCAGCACATCCGCGACCGGCGCCGCGAACAGGCGCGAATAGCCGAACTCGCCCGAAGCCAGGCGGGCGAGCCACGCCTGCCACCGCGCCCAGAACGGCTGATCGACGCCGTAATAGGCTTTCAGCCGCGCGATATCCTCCGGCGTGACGCGCGGGTCCGAGCCGACAAGCTGGTCGATCGGATCGCCCGGCATCAATGTCAGCAGCGCGAAGCACATGGCGGACAACGCCAGGAGCGTCAGAGCGCTGGCGACGAGCCGCTTCAGGATCATGCGCTCCATCGGCCGGAACCGGGCCGCCCGTCAGGCCCGGGGCAGGATATCCCGGTATTGCCGGATCGCATCCTCGAACGCGCCGACCAGGCCGTCGATCTCGACCGCGGTCATCGGCAGCGACAGCACGATCATGTTGCGGCGGGCCATATAATAGCCGCGCTCGATCATCGCCATGTGCAGAAGGCCGCGGAGATCAGGGGAGACCTTGCCGGAATCCTCCGGGCTCGTCAGGGCCTCGCCGGTCAGGTGGACCATCATCATCGAGCCGATGCCGGTCACCTGGCCAGCGACCCCCGCCGCCTTGAGGACGCCGTTCAGGCGCTCGCGGAGCGCATCCCCGGCGGCATTCAGCTTTGTGGCGGCGGCTGGCGTATACACCTCTTCCAGGCCCGCGATCGCGGCGGCCAGCGTCAGCACGTTGTTGTTGAAGGTCCCCGCGTGGGCGAGCGCGCCCGGCCGGCGCGGGTCGAACCGCTCCATGATGGCGGCCTTGCCGCCGAAGGCGCCGAAGGTCAGCCCGCCGCCCAGATATTTGCCGAAGGTCACGATATCCGGCTTCACGCCCCAGGCGCCGTGCAGGCCGCCGGGCGACAGGCGGGAGGTCATGACCTCGTCGAACATCAGCAGCGCGCCGGCTTTCTCCGTCTCCTCGCGCAGCATCGCGATAAACTCCGGCGTCGCCCGGATGCAGCCGCCGCTGCCGGTCATCGGCTCGAGGATGACGGCGGCGAGGTCCTGGGCGATCTCGCGGATCGCGGCGCGGGCGCCCTCGATATCGTTGTAGCGGCAGAACGTCCAGGGGAAGGGCACGTTCAGGCTGTTGCCATAGGGGCCGAAGCTGATGACGCTGCCGTGGTAGGAGCCCTTGAAGCCGATCAGCTTTTCGCGGCCGGTGACGGCGCGGGCGGTCGCGAGCGCCAGAAGGTTCGCCTCGGTGCCGGAATTCGTGAAGCGCACCAGTTCGACCGCGGGAAAGCGGCTTTGAAACAAGCTCGCCAATCGGGCTTCGCGGACGGTCGGACCGCCAAGCGTGATGCCCTCGCTCATGGCGGCGCGGACGGCGTCGAGGATCTTGGCTTCGGAATGGCCGTAGATGCCGGCGGTCTGCTCGACCTGGAAATCGACATATGCGTGGCCGTCCAGATCGAAGAGGCGGCAGCCCTCGCCCCGGGCCAGCATCAGAGGATACGGCGGGTAGAACAGCACCGTGCGGGTATTGCCGCCGGGCATGCCGCGACACGCGTCGGCATAGGCGGCGCCGCTTTTCGGGTTGGCCTCGGCGAAGCGAGCTTCGGCTTCCGCCAGGGCGGCGGCTACATCGTAGTTCTGGCGCATATCGTCGGGCATGGCGTCTACCTCCTGCTGGGCGGCGCAATCTTAGCCCCGACAAACGGCGTTGAACAGGAATCCCCTGCGACGGCGCTACCGGAGACTGCGGTCCTTCGCGGCGAGCGCCGCCAGGAGCGCGAGGCTCGCATCGTAGTACTCGCCTTCCTTGACGGCAGCCCAAAGCGTCGCGTCGCTCGGGCGGCGGCCGTCGATCAGTTCCGCGATCGCCGTCGCGCCGACCGTCGCGGCGATATCGGCATTGGCGCTGTCGTCCAGGGCGAACCACGCCGGCGGCGGCTGATAGGCGCGCCAGGCGTTGCGATAGACGCCGAGATCGTCGGCGGCGTCATAGCCTGCCCAGAACAGATAGAGCGGCACGCGGATCGCGTCGTAGCTGAAGCGCTTCGGCCACTTTTCCGCGGGCGCGAGCGCGCCGTCATCGCCGATATCGAGCCAGTCGGGCGCCAGGCCGTAGCGGCCGAAGCGCGCGCGCCGGGCCAGCGCCACCCCGGCGTCGTTGACCGCGGTCCAGATCGGATCGCCGTCCAGATGCGCGAAGTCCCAGAACGCCGGGAAGACATAATATGACAGATTAATCGTCGTCCGGCCCTTGTCGCCGAAGCCATAGAACCCCGGCAGCAGCGCTGGCTCGCCGGCGACATCGGCGATCAGGAGCGCGCGAATGGCGGCGATGGTGCGCTTGGCCCGGTCGATCAGATCCGGGCGCTGGCGCGCGAACCCGGCGCGCAGGAGCGCCCAGGCGATCAGGATATCGCCGTCGCTGGCGTCGTTCGGATCAGAGACGATGCCGGCCTTCGGGTCCCAGGACCAGGCGAACAGCGGCGCCCCGGCCCATGTCAATTGCGTTTCGGTCCAGGCCCAGATGCGGTCGAAGGTCGCCCAATCGCCGGCGGCGGCCGCAAGCAACATTCCCCAGCCCTGGCTTTCGGAGTGGGAGATCCGCTTGTTGAAGCTATCGACGACGCGGCCGTCAGCTTCGACGAAGCGCGTCCGGTAGGTCGCCCAGAGGTCGGACATGGATGCGGGCGCGGCGGACGCGCCGCCGAAGCGCCCCAGGCCCGCGGCCACGCCGGCGCCCGCCGCCAGATGGGCGAGAACCGCTCTGCGGCTCAGTTTTCGGGGGCGTATCGACATGCTGTCATAAAGATTCTGAGAGGCCTTTTTAGGGATCACTGGCAATCCTTCGCAACCGCGATATTGTTTATAACCGCTGGCGTGTCCAGGCGCGCTTAACCGAAACGCGGATTTTCGTCCCGATCCTCGCCCGATCACGGGGATCGAGCCGCCGCCGAACAGGAGCAAGACCCATGGCCGGCACGGAACGCACGAACGGCGCCGAATACGGCGGCGACGATTTCCCTGGCCGCGAATCGGTCCAACCCGATCTGCGTCCCAGGCCCGATAAACTGGAGTATGACGTCGCGGCGGCAAGTCGCGCCGTGTTCACGTTGCACGCCAAAGCCCCGCCGGACGCTTTCACCGCCCAGCATCTCGGCGTCAAGCGCGAAGGCAACGCGGTGCTGATCGACCAGGACGGCCTTTGCCTGACCATCGGCTACCTGATCACCGAAGCGACCACGGTTTCGCTGGTCGATCACGCCGGCGCCGCCAAATCCGCGGAAGTCGTCGGCTACGATCAGGCGACCGGCTACGGCCTCGTCCGCCTGACGGAGCCGTTCGACGCCCGGCCGATCCCGCTCGGCTCCGCCAGGGACGTCGGGACCGGGGCAGAGTTGACCGTGCTCGCCGGCGGCGGGTTAAGCTATGGCCAGACGGTGCGCCTGCTCTCGAAGCGCGAGTTCGCGGGCTACTGGGAATACCTGGTCGACGAGGCGCTCTTCACCGCGCCGCCGCACCCCCATTGGAGCGGCGCCGCCCTGCTGACGCCCGCTGGCAAGCTGATCGGCATCGGGTCGCTCTATGTGCAGGACGTGCTGCCGGCCGAAACCTCGCCGGCCGGCAACATGTTCGTGCCGATCGATATGCTGGGCGCGATCATCCAGGATATGGCCGCGACCGGCCACGCCAAGCGCGAGCCGCGGCCCTGGCTCGGCATGTTCGTGACCGAAGCCGACGGCGCGCTTGTCATCGCCGGCATGGTTGAGACCGGGCCCGCCGCCCGCTCGAACCTGAAGATCGGCGACGCCATCGTCGGCGTCGCGGGCGAAGACGTGAGCGACCTGCCGGAATTCTATCGCGCGCTCTGGGCGCGGGGTCCGGCCGGCGCGACCGTCCGCCTCAACATCCTTCGCGATAATCGTCTGCGCGACATCTCGGTCCGCACCGGCGACCGGCAATCCTATCTGAAACACACGCCGGGCTCGCGGTAGACGCCGCCCTGCTTCAATCGATCTGAAGAACCGCAACGCTGCAAAAACCAGGGGGTAACGTCGATGTCTGCTTTCTACGAATTGCGTCAGTACAAGGTCCTGCCCGGCAAGATGGACGAGTGGGTCAAGATCATGGAAGAGGAAATCATCCCCTTCCAGGTCTCCAAGGGCATGGTCATCTGCGGCAGCTTCCGCGGCGAGCAGGATGACAGCATCTATATCTGGCTGCGCCGCTTCGAAAGCGAAGCCCAGCGCGAGGCGCTCTACAAAGCCGTCTACGAAACCGACTACTGGAAGAACGACATGGGCCCGCGCGTGCCGAATTATCTCGACCGCCCGAACAACGTCGTGACCCGGATCATCCCGACGACGAAATCCACGGTTCGCTAAAGGGACCCACGCCGGCGACAGCGCGGCGCTTTGAGGCGACTGCTAGCGATCGATCAGCCCATTGGCGCCCGCGCCAATGGGCTGATTAATTCAGGGCGATCGCCCCCCAGCCGACGGCGAGGACGGCAAGGGCGAAGGGCAGGAGGAGGCGGACGATCCGGGTCTCCTGCCCCGCCAGCCCCAGCGCCGCCGCGACGAGCGCGACGCGCATCGGCGAGAGCATGGTGTAGGCGCTCGCGACCACGTTCTGAGCCGATACCGCCCGGAGCGGATCGACGCCGGCTGCGCTCCCCAGCGCCGCCTGCAGTTCGACGAGCATGCCGTGCGCCGCCGCGTTCGAGCCTGTGAGCCAGCCCGCCAGCGCCGCGAAGACCGGCGTCCCATAGGCCGCCCCGGCCCCGGCAAGGCCCGCGACCGCATCCGCCAGCACCGCGGGCGCGCCGCGCGCCGCCATCGCCTCGCCCAGCACGATATACCCCGCCGTCACCAGGACCGGCACGCGCGCGGCCTTGAGCGCCGCCTGCCCGGCCGCGGCGAGGCGGCGAGGGCGAAGCCCCTGGCTCAGCGCAAAGCCCGCGCCCAGGACCAGCAGCCAGACCGACGCATGGGCGACCGGCGCGAACCGCGGCAGGGTCGGCCAGGGCTGGAGCGTCCAAAGCGCCTCAAGCCAGGGCGTCACGCCTGGGACAAGGCGCAGCGCCACGATGAAAACCGCGAAGAGGGCAAACGGCCCGGCCGTCAGCGCCGGACGGTCCCGCGCCCGGTCGATCGCCCAACGCAGGGCGAAAAGCGCGCCCGCGGCGATCACGCCGGCCACATCGACCGCGCCGAAGCGATTGGCCGCCCAGAGCAAGGCGAGCAAGGCCCCGAGCCACAGCGTCTCGGCCGCCATGGCCTTGAGGGAGACCGGACCCGGCGCCCAGCGCCAGAACAGGACCAGCGCCGTCGCCAGCACGGGCACGGAGAGAAAGGCGCTCCCGACGCCGATCGCGGCGGCGGGAAATCCTGTCAGCCCGGCCGCGATGCTCGTGCCGATGGCGAGCGCGCCCCAGGGCACCAGCGCCAGGGAGAGCAGCGCCAGCGCCGCCATCCGGACCGTGCCCTGGCCGCCGGCCTGAAGGACAGCCGCCGCCGCGACCGCGCCAAGGCCGAAGCCGCTGGCGCTTTCGACGAACACGCCGAGCAGGAACACGGCCGTGAACGCCTGCGCCCGCGCATCCGACGCGGAGCCGCCCGGGAGGCGGAACACGTCCGGCGCCGCGGCCAGCGCCGCCTTCTGGAAGAAGAGGCCTGTCACGATGATCGAAATCGCCAGCCACGCGATCCAGAGACCGCGCGCGACGGCGCCGGCCGCGACGATGACGCCGCCATCCAGCCCGGCCAGGCCGACAGCGATCGCCGCGCCGATCAGGCCGGCATTGGCGATGCTCGCCCGGCCGGCCAGGATCAGCGCGAACGCCGCCCCAAGCGGCAGCAACGCCAGCAGCAAGTCCATGGGACGAAGCCGTTACGCAGCCAGGCGCGCCGTCAGCGCCGCAAGCGACGGCGCGCCCTCCACCGGTCCGACCAGGGCCAGGGTCGGCGCGCCGGCGAGCGCCGCCGCCGCGACGGCGCTGACCGCGGCGGGATCGACGGCGTCGACCTTCGCGCGGACTTCCTCGGTCGAAAGCGGCCGGCCGTGGATCAGGAGCTGCTGCGCCAGTTGCTCGGCGCGCATGGATGTGGATTCGCGCGACATCAGCAAGCTGGCCCGAAGCTGCGCCTTGGCGCGATTGGTCTCCCCGACGCCGGCGGACATCGCGACCGACTTCAGTTCGTCGATCGCGACCTCCAGCGCCTGGCCGGCCTGCGCCCCGTCCGTGCCCGCATAGATGCCGAACATGCCGCTATCAGCGAGCGCCGACAAATACGAGTAGATCGAATAGCAGAGCCCGCGCTTCTCCCGGACCTCCTGAAACAGGCGCGAAGACATGCCGCCGCCATAGAGCGCGCAGAAGACATGGGCGGCATAATAATCGTCCGCCCCATACTGAGGGCCCGGCAATCCAAAATAGATGTGCGCTTGTTCGGAGGCCTTGACGATCCGCTTCTCACCGCCCTTGTAGAGCGCCGGTTCGAGCAGCGGCGCCGGGCCGGGGGCCATGCCGCCGAACAGCCGCGTCGCCATCGCGACGAACGTATCGTGGTCGACCGCGCCGGCGGCGGAGACGACCATGGCGCCCGGCAGATAGCGCCCGGAGATATAGTCGATCACCGCGTCCCGGCCGATGGCGCGAATGATGTCCGGCTCCCCCAGGATCGACCGGCCGACCGGCTGATCGGGATAAGCCGCCGCATGAAAGGCGTCATGGGCGACGTCTTCCGGCGTGTCGTTGGCCTGGCCGATTTCCTGCAGGATCACCTCCCGCTCCCGGTCGAGCTCGGCCGCGTCGAAGGTGGAGTTCAAGAGGATGTCCGCCAGCACATCGAGCGCGAGCGCGGAATCCTCCTTCAGGACGCGGGCGTAGTAGGCGGTCACCTCGCGGCTGGTGTAGGCGTTCAAATGCCCGCCGACATCCTCGATCTCCGAAGCGATCTGGGCGGCGCTCCGCTTGGCCGTGCCCTTGAACGCCATATGCTCCAGCAGGTGCGCGACGCCGTTGTTGGCCGCCGTTTCAGCACGGGCGCCTGTGCCGACCCAGACGCCGAGCGCCGCGGTCTCGACGCCGTCAATCCGGTCGGTCGCGACGGTCAGGCCATTGGCGAGCCGCGTCACATCGACGGTCATGCTGTCGCTCCGGCCATTTTGCGGACGGCGGCTTGCACGGTTTTCAGATCGTTGGGCATGACGGAATAGGTTTCCTTTTTCTCAAAAACCGCCTTCAGGCGGTCCGGCATGATGGGATCGGCGCCCGTCGCCTGCCGGATGGCGGCGGCGAACTTGGCGGGATGGGCGGTCGCGGCGACGATCATGGCGCAGTCGGCCTCAGGCAGCGCTTCCGCCGCCAGCAAGCCGACGGCGGTGTGGGGATCGGCCAGATAGCCCGACCGCGCCTGGAGCGCGCGGATGCCCTCCAGCGTCGCCGCGTCGTCGAACCGGGCCGCGCGGAAGAGCTGGGTCGCGACCCCGTGGCGGTTGGCGCCGACGCTCAGGCGGCCGGTCTCCCGAAATTCCCGCATGGCGCGGGCGACCGCATGGCCGTCCCGATCATAGAGATCGAACAGCAGCCGCTCGAAGTTGGACGATACCTGAATATCCATGGAGGGGGAAAGCGTTGGCGCGACCGGCCGCATCGACATGTCGGCGGCCTCGAAGAAACGGGTCAGGATGTCGTTGGCGTTGGAGCCGATCACCAGCCGCTGGATCGGCACGCCCATCCGGGTCGCGGCATAGGCGGCGAAGACATTGCCGAAATTGCCGGTCGGCACCGCGAACGCGACCGGCCGGTCGGGCGCGCCCAGGCGCACCGCGGCATAAACGTAATAAACGATCTGCGCCATGACCCGGGCCCAGTTGATCGAGTTCACGGCGGACAGGTTGACCTCTTCCCGGAAGCCCCGATCCGCGAACATCGCCTTTACAAGGTCCTGGCAGGCGTCGAAATCGCCTTCGATGGCGATATTCATGACGTTCGGCGCGTCGACCGTCGTCATCTGCCGGCGCTGCGCCTCAGACGTGCGGCCGTCGGGATGCAGGATGCAGATCCTGATGTTCTTCCGGTCCCGGCAGGCCTCGATTGCGGCCGAGCCGGTATCGCCCGAGGTCGCGCCGACGATGGCGATCGTCTCGCCGCGCTTCGCCAGCACGTGGTCGAACAAACGGCCGAGCAATTGCAGCGCGACATCCTTGAAGGCCAGGGTCGGCCCATGAAACAGCTCAAGCGACCAGAGGTCGGGGCCGAGCTGGACCAAGGGCGTGACGGCCGGATGCTCGAAGGTCGCGTAGGTTTCCTCGAGGATGCGCTTGTAGGCGGCCGCATCGATACAGCCTTCGACAAAGGGCCAGGTGACGGCGAACGCCGTCTCCGCATAGGTTTGGCCCCGCAAGGCGCGCAAGGCGCTGGCCGAGAGGTGCGGCCATGCGGCAGGCACATAAAGGCCGCCGTCATTCGCGAGGCCGGCCAGCAACACGCCTTCGAAGTCGAGCGTCGGCGCGTCGCCACGGGTCGAGATATACTGCATCGGTCGTTCCAGGCATTCCGGGCGAAGGCGCGGGACCATAGCGGAAGTCGGCCCAGGAAAACATCGCCATGCTTTCGCCGGATTACGAAGATTTCATGCGCCGGACAGCATGGCGTAAGCAGATGCGCCCTATATAGACCTCACCGACCACGCAATCTGCACTCCGATAGAAAGGCGACACCATGGGCAACGACCGTCCTCAGCGTCCATTCGTCAAGCGTATCGGGCTGGTTTCCGTACTTGCTGCCGGCCTGGCCGCCGGCGCCGCATTGGCGCCCTTGGGTCATGGCCTGCCGACATTCGGGCAAGCCCATGCGCAGGCGATCACTCCCTCCGGCGGACCGGCGAGCTTCTCGCCAGTTGTGAAAGCGGTCGCTCCTGCCGTCGTTCACATCGAAGTCACCGCCAAAGCCGGCGCCGCCGAAGCGCCGTCGGTCGAAGACCTGCCGCCCGGCATGCGGGAATTCTTCGAACGCTTCTTCGGCGACCGGATGCCGCAAGGCGCGCCTGGCCCCCAACGCCCCCGTACCGGGCTCGGGTCCGGGTTCATCATCGACGCCGAAGGCCATGTCGTCACCAATAACCACGTGGTGGCGGGCGCCGAAAAGATCATCGTCACCCTGCAGGATGGCGAGAAGCTCAACGCCACGCTTGTCGGCGCCGATAGCCGCAGCGACCTTGCGCTCCTCAAGGTCGAGCGCCGTAAGCCGTTCCCTTACGTCGCCTTCGGCGATAGCGACAAGGCCGAGGTCGGCGACTGGATCGTCGCCGTCGGCAACCCCTTCGGCCTGGACCACACGGTCACGACCGGCATCATTTCGGCCCGCGGCCGCTCCATCGGCGCCGGACCCTATGACGACTTCCTGCAGATCGACGCGCCGATCAACAAGGGCAATTCCGGCGGGCCGGCGTTCAGCCTCGAAGGCAAAGTCATCGGCGTGAACACGGCGATCTTCTCGCCGACCGGCGGCAGCGTCGGCATCGGCTTCGCCATCCCGTCCAACCTGGCGAAGTCCGTGATCGCGCAATTGAAGGCCGGTCAAACAGTCCAGCGCGGCTGGCTCGGCGTTTCGATCCAAGGCGTCTCAAGCGACATCGCGGCTGGCGTCGGCCTGGACAAGGCTGAAGGCGCAATCGTCTCCCACGTCGCGAGCGGCGGCCCCGCCGAAGCGGCCGGGCTGAAAGTCGGCGACGTCATCCTGGCGGTCGACGATGAGCGCATCGACGAAATGCCGAAGCTGCCGCGCGTCATCGCAGGCATCACGCCGGGCGACACAGCGCAGTTGCTGATCTGGCGCGACAACAAGGAGAAAACGCTCCGGGTGAAACTGGGGACCCTGCCTGACGAAGCGACGCTGGCGGCGACGGCGCAGCCTGATGCCGCGAACGCAGGCGCGCTTGGCCTGACGCTCGCGCCGCTCGACGCCGCCGCCAGGCGCGCCGCGGGCGTCAGCGCCGATACGTCCGGCGTGCTGATCGCCGCACTTGCCGACGATAGTCCGCTTCGGGAAAAGGGCGTCGCCCCCGGCGCCGTCCTGCTGGCGGTCGCGGGCGATCCCGTCAGCGACCCGAGCGACGCCGCCGACAAGATCCGGATGGCGAAGGAAGCCGGCCGCAGCGCCGTGCTGCTGCTGATCCGGATCAACGGCAATGACCGCTTCGTCGCCGCGCCGCTATCCTGATCCGACGGATTTGTCCCCTGGCGCCAGCGCCGGGGGGCGGATCGGTCAAGCGCCGTCTTTAACGTAATGCCAAGCGGCAAACGCTATACTGCCCGCCAGATCAATCCAGCTTTTGGCGGAATCGCCGAAAGCTGGATAAGCGCGGTCCATGTTCTATCTTATTGATAGCGATCAAATTATCCAACCTTAGGCGATTCCGCCTAAGGTTGGTTTGATCTAGGCGTTATCCTGGCCGACGGCCGCGTGACGCCGTTCCGGGGGGACGGAAGCCATCATGCGCATTCTTGTTATCGAAGACGATCGGGAAGCCGCCGCCTACATGGTCAAGGGGCTTGGCGAGCATGGCGACACCGCCGACCATGCAGCCACCGGCGAAGACGGCGTGATGATGGCTGCGAGCGGCTATGACGTCATCGTGCTGGACCGCATGCTGCCCGGCATGGACGGCCTCG
Organism: uncultured Alphaproteobacteria bacterium; assembly: GCA_937891825.1. Lineage (GTDB taxonomy): Bacteria > Pseudomonadota > Alphaproteobacteria > Bin95 > Bin95 > VMCJ01. Next base: position 13,383 of record CALAHN010000081.1, on the reverse strand, counting down.
CCGCCGCCAGCACGTTGCGCGCTTCCGGCGATACGACGCCGATCCTGTTCCTCTCGGCGCTCGGCCAGGTCGACGACCGGGTCAAGGGGCTGAAAGCCGGCGGCGACGATTATCTGGTCAAGCCCTATGCCTTTGCGGAACTGCTCGCCCGGATCGAAGCCCTGACCCGGCGGCGCGGCGACGAACCGCCGACCGGCATGCGCGTCGCCGACCTTGAAATCGACCTCCTGACGCGCCGGGTGCAACGGGGCGGCGCCCGGATCGACCTGCAGCCGCGGGAATTCAAGCTGCTGGAATATCTGGCCCGCAACGCCGATCAGGTGGTGACCCGGACCATGCTGCTGGAAAATGTCTGGGAGTATAATTTCGACCCGCAGACCAACGTCATCGACGTGCATATCTCCCGCCTGCGCAGCAAGATCGACAAGGGCTTCGCCAAGCCATTGCTCCACACGGTCCGCGGCGCCGGCTATCGCTTGAGCGAAACCGGCTAGCGCCCCGATGTCGGGGTTGCGCAAGCTTGTCCGGTCGACCGCCTTTCGGCTGGCGTTCTTCTATTTCCTGATCTTCGGCCTTTCGACATCCGGCCTGCTCGGGCTTGTCTACTGGCGGAGCGCCGGGTTTACCGCGCAGCAGATCGACGAGACGATCGCCGCTGAAATCCAGGGCTTGTATGAGCGCTATCGCCTGCTGGGCATCCCCGGCCTGACCCAGGTCGTGGTCGAGCGCTCCAAGCAGCAGAAGCAGAGCCTCTACAATCTTACCGCCCCGGACAACCGGCAACTGGCGGGCAATATCGACGGCTGGCCGATAGCCGCGCCGGACGAGGATGGCTGGATGAACTTCGCCTATGACCTGCGCGTCGGCGAGGATGCGGTCGAGCGCCGCGCGCGCGGCCGGGAGATTGCGATCCAGGGCGGCTTCCGCCTGCTGGTCGGGCGCGATGTGCAACAGCGGGTGGAACTGGTCGGGTTGATGCAGGCGGCGTTCTGGTGGGCCGGCGCCGGCATAATGGCGCTTGGCGTCGTCGGCGGCTTGCTGATCAGCCGCCAGACCCTGCGCCGGGTCGACGCCATGGCGGCGGCCAGCGGCCAGATCATGGCGGGCGATCTGACGCGGCGGGTGCCGCGCAACGGCTCCGGCGACGAGTTGGACCGGCTGGCCGCCAGCCTGAACGCCATGCTCGACCGGATCGAAAGCCTGATGACGGCGGTGCGCCAGGTCTCCGACAATATCGCCCACGATCTCCGCACGCCGCTCAACCGGCTTCGCGCCAGGGTCGAGGTGACCTTGATGGGCGAAGGCGACGAACAGGCCTATCGCGAGGCCCTGCTGCGCACCGTCGAGGACGCGGACGCCTTGCTCGCGACGTTCAACGCGCTGCTGGATATCGGACGGCTGGAGGGCGCGGCCGACGGCCCGAGCGACCGCGTCGATCTCGCGACGATCGTGGCGGACGTGGTCGAGCTTTATGCGCCCGTCGCCGAAGATGCCGGCATCGCGCTCACGACGGATGCGCCGACAGGCGCCGCCTTCGTCGAGGGCGACCGCCGCCTGCTCGCCCAGGCGCTGGCCAACCTTATCGACAACGCGATCAAGTACACGCCCGCCGGCGGGCGCGTCATCGTCGCGACAGCGGTCCGGAACGGCGTCGCGACGCTGTCCGTCGTCGACAATGGCCCCGGCGTTCCAGCGACGGAGCGGGACCGGATATTCGACCGGTTCGTGCGCCTGGAATCGGACCGCGCCAAGCCCGGCAACGGCCTTGGCCTGTCGATGGTGCGCGCCGTCGCGGCGCGTCACAACGCGGTCCTGAAAGCCAGCGACGCCGGCCCCGGCCTCCGCATCGACCTCGCCATTCCAGCCGCGGCGCGGCCGCCCGCGGGATAGCTTTCCAGCGAGCGCCTACTCCCTCCGGGCGCTGCGCCGGTCGCGGGCCAGATCGAGCTTGTAGGTCACTTGCGCCTTGGCGACGATCCGTCCGTCTTCGTCCCGGGCGACCACGTCGACGATCGTCAATGTGCCGCCGCGGCTGATCACGACGGCTTCGGCGATCATGTCGCCCGCCCGTCCGGCGCCGATATAGTTGATGGTCAGCGCGACCGTCGTCCCGCGGGTCGTAGGCGTCGCGTCCGGCGTCGCCCATGCGGCGCAGGTGGCGGCGGTGTCTAGCAAGGTCGCCGTCGCGCCGCCATGGACGATGCCCAGGCCGTTCTTGGTATGCGCCGCCTCGGGCATGCGCAGGACGGCGCGATCAACCTCCACCAGATCGACGATCATGCCCACATGCGCGCCGAACGGTCCGGCGGCGATGACGTTGTGGATCCGGTCCTCCGCCGCCGGCGACAGTTTGGCCGTCATCGACGCTCCGTCGATAGCCGCTGCTCCAAGCTCTTGGCGTAGCGGGACATGGCGAAACAGCCGCAGAAATAGATGAAGGCAGCGATCAGATAGGGTTCGTCGACAAGGCCGATCCAGTTGGTGTCATTGCTCATGGCTTTCACCATGCCCAGCAGATCGAAAAGCCCGATGATCGCCACGAGCGTCGTATCCTTGAAGAGCCCGATGAAGTTCGACAGGATGTTCGGGATCATCAGCTTCAAGGCTTGGGGCATGACGATCAAGCTCGTGGTCCGCCAGTAATCCAGCCCGAGCGCCGCCGCCGCTTCCGGTTGACCTTTCGGCACCGACTGCAGCCCGCCGCGCACCACTTCCGCCATATATGCGGCCGCGAACAGGCATACAGCAACGATCGCCCGCAGCAGCTTGTCGAAGGTGACGCCCTCCGGCAGGAACAGCGGCACCATGGTCGTCGCCATGAACAGCACCGTGATCAACGGCACCGACCGAAATACCTCGATGAAGACAACGCAGACATATTTGATCAACGGCAGCCGGGAGCGCCGCCCGAGCGCCAGCATGATGCCCGCCGGCAAGGCGAAGGTAATGCCGATGCCGGAGATCACCAGGGTGACGAACAGGCCGCCCCACTTGACCGTCCGCACGATCTCCAGCTCGACCCCGGACCAGACGACCGCGACCGCGATCCAGAGCACGATGACGGGAATGGCCTTCCGGCGGAACGAGGTCAGGCCGAAGCGGTCCTCCATGACCTTGCCGATCGACCGCCCGCCGGACAGCTCCAGCGCCGCATTGGCGAGCGCCATGATGAACATCGTCAGGCCGAGCGCGCTGATCGCGGTCCAGAAAATGCCCTTCTCGCCGCCATAGAACAGGTAAGAGGCGAATAGCGGATAGGTCAGTACGACGCTTGCCGCCGTCGGGATCTTCGCCGTGACGCGCGCGAAGAACAGCGGCGCCAGCCAGAGCGCCAGGACGACCGCCCCCAGATTGACGCGCCAGCGCTCCGTCTCGGGATAGAGGCCGTAGATGAAATTGTCGAACCAGAGCGCCGGCCCCGCCCAGCAGGCGCCGTCCATGCTCTGGTCCATGCATTCCCGGCGGTTGTCGGCAGTCCATACAGCGTCGACAATGCCCCATTCGACGATGTTCCAGATCACCACGCCCAGCATCCCGGACACGACGATCGTGACGATGCTGTCGACGACCGTGCTGAACAGGTTGCGGCGCATCCATGGGATCGCCCCCGAAACCGGCATCGGCGGCGGGCGCTCAGCCTTCGGCACGAATTTTTCCACGGCGCGCTGGCCCCGGCTGTCCTGCGTCCCGTCCATGGCTCAGCGCTCCTTCAACTGGACGCGGCGATTGTAGATATTCAGCAGGCTGGAGATGGTCAGACTGACGGTCATGTAGAACAGCATCGTCGTCGCCACGATCTCTATGGCGCGGCCCGCCTGATTGAGCGACGTCTGCATCCACACCGCCACCAGATCCGGATAGGCGATCGCGACGCCGAGCGATGAATTCTTGACGATATTCAGATATTGGCTGATCAGTGGCGGTATGATCGCGCGCATCGCCTGCGGGATGATCACGAGCTTGAGCGTGCGGGTCGCCGGCAGCCCAAGCGAATGCGCGGCTTCGGTCTGGCCCTTGCCGACTGACAGGATGCCCGCCCGGACAATCTCGGCGATGAAGGTCGAGGTGTAGATCGTCAGCGCCAGCACCAGCGCCAGGAACGGCGGCGTCACCGCAAATCCGCCCTGGAAATTGAAGCCGCTGAGCGCCGGCACATCCCAGGACAGCGGCAAGCCGGTCAGGAGGTAGACGACGCCCGGCAGCACGACGATCAACGTCAGCGCCTTCCAGCCCCATTTCGGCGCTTCGCCGGTCGCCTCACGCAGCAGGCGGGCGCGCCGGGCGATGCCGAAGGTCAGGATGACGCCGGCCACGAACGCCAGCACCGTTATCCAGAACAGCCCCTCATCGATCGGCGCCGGCAGCAGCAAGGCGCGATTGTTCAGGGCAAAGGCGCCGAAGCCGAATTCGAGCGATTGCCGGGGCGGCGGCAGAAGCGTGAACACGCCGCCATACCAGACCAGAATCTGCAGCAGCAGCGGCGTATTGCGGATGAACTCGACATAGGTCGCGGCGATGCGGGCGATCAGCCAGTTGCTGGAGAGACGCGCGATGCCGACAATGAACCCGAGGAGCGTCGCAAGCACGATCGCGATCGCGGATACGAACAGGGTATTGATGATGCCGACGAGGAAGACGCGGGAAAAGGTATCGGTCGGACTGTAGTCGATCATATGGAAGCCGATGTCGAAACCGGCTGTGGTCCACAGGAAATCGAAGCCGGCGGTCAAGCCGCGCTTTTCCATGTTGTAGACAGTCTGGCTGTAGAGATACCAGATGCTGAAGATCAGGATGGCGCCAACAACGGCTTGAGCGAACAGCCCACGCGCTTTTGGATCGCTTACAAGTCTGGAAAACTGGCTGCGCTGGCTGCGCGGCGGCGCGCTTGTACTCATGCTTCGCCTCCCAAGGCGCCCGACAGCGAAGCTCGCGGCTGATTGTTCAGCGCTCTAGGGCTCCGCCATCCGCAAAAATCGGCATGGACGAACGAGGCGCCTCCCCCCGGCGGCGCCTCGTCCGCCGCCGCGACGCCCCCTACCCCGGGACCGTCGCGGCGCACGTTCGGCTTACCGGAACGGCGGGGCGTACAGAACGCCGCCGTTGGTCCAGAGCGCATTCAAGCTGCCGGCCCGGGGAATGTTGACCGGGGTCTTCTCGCCGACAAAGGCTTCATAGATTTCGCCATAATTGCCGACGGTCTTGATGATGTTGTAGGCCCAGTCGTTCGAGAGGCCGAGGCCTGTGTGCAAGTTGCCTTCGACGCCAAGCAGGCGGCGAATTTCCGGGTTCTTCGAGGTCGTGCGCATTTCCTCGACATTGCCGGAGTTGATGCCAAGCTCTTCGGCGACAATCGTGGCGAACGCGCTCCAGCGGACGATATCGCCCCACTGGTTGTCGCCTTCACGCACCACGGGGCCCAACGGCTCCTTGGAGATCGTCTCCGGAAGGATCACGTAGTCGCCCGGGGTCGGGAACGCCGAACGGCGGGACGCCAGGCCGGACTTGTCGTTCGTGTAAGCGTCGCAACCGCCCTTCAGGAAGGTATCGACCAGCACGTTCACGTCTTCGAAGGTCACAGGCGTGAAGTTCATGCCCTGGGAGCGGAAATAGTCGGCGAGGTTCAGTTCGGTCGTCGTGCCGGTCAACACGCAGACGGACGCGCCGTTCAATTGCTTCGCGCTCGTGATGCCCATGGACTTGTTCACAAGGAAGCCCTGGCCGTCATAAAAAGTGACGGTGGTGAAATCCAGGCCGAGCTGGGTGTCGCGGGTCGTGGTCCAGGTGGTCGTGCGGCTCAACATGTCGGACTCGCCATTGGCGAGCGACGTGAAGCGGACCTGCGATGTCACCGACTGAAATTCGATCTTCGAGGGATCGCCGAAAATGGCGGCGGCGACGGCGCGGCAGAACGCGACGTCATGGCCGGACCATTGGCCCTTGTCGTCCAGGCTGTAGAAGCCCGGGTTCGGCTGGCCGACCTGACAGTTCAGGTAGCCCCGCTCCTTGACGATTTCGAGCGTCGATTTCGTCTGGGCCTGGGCCCCGGACGCCGCGCCGACGGCAAGCGCCGCGACGGCCAGAAGTGTCGTTTTCAATTTCATAAATAACCTCCAATGTTGTGCTTCGGGCTTCTCGTTGAAGCTCGAAGCCTCCTTCAGCGAATTCCAACCGACCGCGGTCGCCCGCAGCGGCCCTGACGAAAGGCAGAGCAATCACCGTGCCAACGCGCTTAACGCGCTGCTTATTGTCACAAGCGCCGGATTTTCTCCGCCTATCTGCCTATGATGCAAGCATGGAATCGAGCGCTTGTGAACCTTTTTTACGCAATCTGCGCAAAGGTGATGTGATGTGCGGCCGATATCTTGTGACCTCGCCGGTTGACGCCATGGCGGCATTGTTCGGCTTTCCGGAACGCCCGAACCTCGCCCCCCGCTGGAATCTGGCGCCCACCCAGCAAGCGCCGGTCGTCCGGCCAGCCGGCGCCGGCGGGCGGACGCTGGCCTTCTGCCGCTGGGGGCTGGTCCCAGCCTGGTCGAAGGGGCCTGTCGGTTCGGCCCCGCTGATCAATGCCCGGGGCGAGACCGTCGCCGAGAAGCCGTCGTTTCGCGACGCCTTCAAGGCCGGCCGCTGCCTCGTTCCGGCCGACGGGTTCTATGAATGGTCGGGCGCCGGCGCCGCCAGGCAGGCCTATTTCCTGAAGCCGCCCGGCCCGATCGGCTTCGCTGGCGTCGCCGCGCGTTGGGTCGGCCCCGACGGCGCGGTCCTGGAGAGCTTCGCGATCGTGACGACCGAGGCGACCGGCCCGATCGCGGCCATCCACCACCGCTCTCCCGTCGTCATCGCGTCGGCGGACCACGACGCCTGGCTGAACGCCCCGCCCGCAGCGGCGGCGGCGCTGATCCGGCCGCCGCCGGAAGCCCTGTTCGAAGCGGTTCCCGTGGATGGCCGCGTCGGGAATGTCCGGGAGGATGACGCCGGGCTGATCGCGCCCGCGGCGCCCGCGCCCAAGACCGACGGCCAGATGCGCCTCTTCTAAACCGTTCCCGCCTTTGCCGAAAATGCCGAAGGGCGGCTAAGATGTTCGCCTTCAACAGGGAAGAGCAAGGACAGCGCCCATGCGGACCTATCTCAAGCAATCCAGCCAGCGGGAAGGCTTCGACCGCCGCGCCGTCGAAGCGACCGTCGCCGAAATGCTGGAGGCCATCCGCGCCGACGGCGACGACGCGATCCGCCGCTATGCCCGCGACCTGGACAAGTGGGCCAGCCCGGACTTCCGGATGTCAGAGGACCGCATCCGGCAGGTTGAGCGCACGTTGCCGGAGACCTTCAAGGACGACATCCGCTATGCCCTGAAACAGGTGCAGGATTTCGCCCGCGCCCAGCGCGAGACCCTGCAGGACCTGACGATCGAACTTCGGCCGGGCGCGGTCATGGGCCACAAGCATATTCCGATGAAGGTGGCGGGCTGCTACACGCCCGGCGGCAAGTATCCGCTGGTCGCAGGCTCGATCATGTCCGCCGGCGTCGCCGCCGTCGCGGGCGTGCCGAGGATCGTCGGCTGCGCGCCGCCGCGGGACAGCGACGGCGTCTATCCCCAGACGCTCTTCGCCTTTCATGCGGCGGGCGCCCACGAGATCTACGCCATCGGCGGCGTCCAGGCGCTGGCGGCGATGGCGTTCGGCCTTGTCGGCATGCCCGCGGCCGACCTCATCATCGGCCCCGGCAACCCCTATGTCGCGGAGGCCAAGCGGCAGCTCTTCGGGACCTGCGGCATCGACCAGCTTGCCGGGCCGACGGAAACCCTGATTATCGCCGACGACAGCGTGCCGGCCTCCCTGGTCGCGACCGACCTTCTGGGGCAGGCCGAACACGGACCCGACAGCCCCTGCTGGCTGGTGACGACCTCCCGGAGGCTCGCCGAAGCGACCCTGATCGAGGTCGAGGAACAGCTCAAGACCTTGCCGACGGGCGAAATCGCCGGCAAGGCCTGGCGCGACTATGGCGAGGTCGTCGTCGTCGAGACCAGGGAAGAAGCCGTCGAGATCGCCGACGAATATGCCTCCGAGCATCTCCAGGTGATGACCGCCGAGGATGACTATTATCTGGAGCATCTCTCGAACTACGGCAGCTTGTTCGTCGGCGAGGCGACGACCGTGGCCTATGGCGACAAGGGCGTCGGCACCAACCACATCCTGCCGACGGGCCGGGCGGCGCGCTATACCGGCGGCCTCTGGGTCGGCAAGTTCCTGAAGACCGTCACCTGGCAGCGGCTGACGCCGGAAGCGAGCCGCCAGATTGCGCCGGTGATCAGCCGGATTTCCGAATCCGAAGGCATGCTCGCCCATGCCATCACCGCGGACGTGCGCTATGCGAAATATGCGCCGAAGAACGAATAGGCCCGCCTGAGCCTGGATTGCTCTAGAAGCGCTCGACCCACGGGCGGACATCCAGCTCCATCGTCCAGCTTGAGCGGCGCTGGGCATAGAGATGCCAATAGCTTTCGGCGATGTCGTCCGGGTCCATCCACTTGTCCGGCACATCCGGATCGTCCGGACGGGCGTCGGAATGCAGGCCGCCGTCGATCACCACATGGGCGACATGCACGCCCATCGGCCCAAGCTCGCGGGCCATCGAAAACGCCAAGGCGCGCAAGCCGAACTTGCCGACCGCGAAACCCGCCGAGTTGGCGAAAGACTTGACCGAAGCCGTCGCCCCGGTGAACAGGATCGTGCCCTGCCGCTTCGGCGCCATCAGCCGCGCGGCTTCCCGCCCGACCAGGAAGCCGCCGTGACAGGCGGCCATCCAGGCCTGGATAAACTCGGCCGAGCCGATTTCCAGAATGCTCTTGCGCACCCGGCCGCTGGCATTGAAGACGACGACATCGGGCGCGCCGATCTCCGCCGTCACCTGCTTGAACAGGCCCTGCACCGCAGCTTCGTCGGTCGCGTCGGCGGCATAGCCCTGGGCGCCCGGGATCGCCGCCGCGACCGCCTGGATCTTGGCCTGGCTGCGGGATGCGACCGCAACCTTGAAGCCCTCGGCCTGAAAGCGCCGGCCGACCGATGCCCCTAGCCCGGGACCGGCGCCGACAATGAGAATGACCTTGCTCATGATCCAGCCCTTTCCTTTAGGTCAGCAGCAACTCGACCTTGCCCTCGGGCCCGAAGTCGGCGACCGCTTTGACCGGCGCCGGGGCCGGGATGACGCCGGTGCAGGAGCCGGTCGAGACGAACTGGCCGGCTTTCAGGTCGATGCCCTTCGCGGCCATATGGTTGACGAACCAGACGACGGCATTGACCGGATCGCCCATCATCGCCTTGCCCGTCCCGCGGCCGGCTTCCGCCGCGTCGAAGCTGAGGGAGACATCGGTATTGATCGCGTCGATGCCCTGCCAGTCCGTGTATTCGGCGCCGATGATGAAATAGCCGGTGCCGCCATGATCCGCGACCAGCGCCAGCGGCCCAAGGCCATTGTCGGCGCTGAGGCGGCTCAAGGGGATTTCCATGCCGACGATCAACGAGCCGATCGCAGCTTCGACGGCGGCCCGGCTATAGGGCGCGCCGCTCGCTTTCAAGTCGGACTTGAGGCGGTAGGCATATTCGGACTCGACGATCGGGCGATTAAGCTCGGCGAAAACGAACTGCGCCGGGCTTTGCAGCACATTGGCGGCGCGAATGCCGCCGACGAACGGCTGCGTCAGGCCAAGCGCTTTCTGCGGCCCCTCGCCGGTCGCGCCGATTTTCCAGCCGCCGATCGGATGCGGGTTCTCCGCCAGGATGACATCGTTAATCCGGACGGCTTCCGCCTCGGATTTCGGCGCGCAGGCCGCGGGCAGGGTCGGCAGGATTTCGCCGCTTTCCCATGCGCCCATCAACAGGCGGGCTGCTTCCGTCGCTTTATCTGCGGCCATCGGTCGTTCTCCCTATGCGGTCTGATTCTGTCACGGATGTTTCGGCGCGAACGATAGCGGCGGCGCGCGGCCAGGTCACGGGGCTATTCCGCAGCGTGGGGACCGGCGCTCGCGGCAAGATCGAAGAGCGGCATCAGATATTCCGGCTCCTGGGCGCCGGAGATCGAGAAGCGCCCGTCGACGATAAAGCACGGCACCCCCTGAATGCCCATCTGGCGGGCGAAGCTGTCTTCAAGGCGGACGGCTTCCGTATCCTCGCCGCTGCCGAGGTAGCGGGCGGCGGCGGCCCCGTCGTGCCCGACGGCCGCGGCGATCTGGGCGAGCGCCGCCGGATCGCCGATATCCTCGCCGCCGATGAAGTAGGCCTGGAACAGCGCCTCCGCCATCTCGCCTTCGCCGCCGGCGGGACGGCGGCGACCGGCCCATCGGATCAGGCGGTGGGCGTCAATGGTGTTCGGAATGCGCGTCGTCAGGTCGAAGTCGAACCGGATGCCTTCTGACTGGCCGACCCGCCGGATGCCGTCGAACACGCGGCCCGCGTCGACAGCGCCGAATTTCGCCGTCAGATACTCGCCCCGCGCCATGCCGTCGCGCGGCATCCAGGGATTGAGCTGGAAGGCGCGCCACCGAAACTCGACCGCAACGCTGGGACGTTTGGCGTAGGCGCGCTCCAGTCGGCGCTTGCCGATGAAGCACCAGGGGCAGATTGGGTCCGAATAAATCTCGATCAGCATTCCAGCCTCGCGTCGCAACCCACCATAAGCGCTCGACGGCCGATTGAAAGCGGTTCTTAAGGATAAGGCGTCACACTCCTCTCCCATGCGCATATTTCGCCTCCTCAATGCCAGACGCTGGCCGCTGCAACGCGTCGCCGCCATCTCGACGGTCGCTGTCGTCGCCCTGACGGCGGCCGCGATCATCGTGCCGTTCTGGCTGTTGAGCGCCCGCGAAACCGCGACGCTGCAACAACGCCTGAACGCCGCCATCGTCGGCGATGTCGAGCAGGAGATCGACGCGCTGTTCCTGCGGATCGAAGCCTTGCAGGAAACCGCGCGCTCGGTGCTGGCGGCAAGCGCGGTCGATATCCAGGCGAAGGTGCCCCGGGAAGCCCTGTTCCTTGGCCTGCTGCGCGCCGATCCGGCTATTTCCTGGGTCAGCTTCGGCTTCCCGAACGGCGACTTCTATGGCGCCAACCGCCGGGACAACAATCAGTATCGCCTTGTGGAAAGCCGCTGGGACCCCGAGACAGGCAAGGCGAACCGCGGCATCGACTATTACGCCGACTATCAAGGCGCGCTCTACCAGACCCATTCCAAGATGATCGAGAACGACTACAACGCGACCGATCGCGGCTGGTTCAAAGCTGCGATGACCGAACAGGGCGCGATCTGGACGGACGTCTACCGGTTCGCATCCTCCGGCCGCCCCGGCCTCAACACGGCCGTCAGGGTGGAAGAAGCCGGCGCCGTGTTGGGCGTCGTCTCGTTTGCCGTGGAGCTCGACCGGCTCGACGCCTGGCTTCGCCAACGCATGGCGGGCAAGGACGGCATGGCGTTCGTCTTGGGGCCGAACGGCCTGGTCGTCGCGGCGAGCGAGGCCGGCGTCGCGGTCCAGGGCGCCGACGGCGCGCTTCTGGACGACAATCAGCTCCTGCCGACGCCGGAGCAGTCCGGCGCGCCGATGCTGGCAGCCCTCGCGCCGACGCTCCAGGCGCTGCCGACCGGCGTTCCGGCTCATATGAAACTCGACCTGCCGGCCCTGGGCGGCCGCGCGTTCCTGAACCTGACGCCGCTGGCGCGGGGCGGCTGGACCATGGGGACGGTGCTGCCGGAAAACGCCTTCGTCGGCGATGTGATCGCCGAACGCCGCCGGATGATCTTCGCGGCGCTCGCAGTGCTGGCGCTGACCGCCCTCGGCGCGATCCGGGTGACGCGCACGCTGTTTGTCGCGCCCTTGCAGGCGGCGGCGGCCGAACTCCAGCGCTTCGGCCGCTTCGAGCTCTCCGGCAGGCGGCCGCTGCGCTCCTCGATCGCGGAGGTCGCGCAGCTTGGCGAGGGCCTGGAAGGCGCCCGCCGCAGCCTCGCAGCCATGGCCCGCTACGCGCCGGCCGAACTGGCCCGGCTGGTGATTCAGGACCGCGATGCGGCAGCCGTCGTCGAGCGGCGGACGATCACGGTCCTGTTCCTCGATCTTGAAGGCTTCACGGCCGCGACCGAGCGGCTCGGCCATCGCCTGGCGCCGCAATTGAATACGTTCCTGACCGCGATGACCGGCGAGGTCCGCGCCGCCGGCGGCGTCGTCGACAAGTTCATCGGCGACGCCGTGATGGCGCTGTTCGGCGCGCCCGACCAGGACGAAGACCACGCGCTGAACGCCTGTCGCGCGGCGCTCGGGTGCATCGCTGCGCTGGAGCGGCTCAATCGCGGCTGGGCGGAAGCGGGCATGCCGACCTTCCGCATGCGCATCGGCGTCAATACCGGGCGCGTGCTGGTCGGCAGCATCGGCGCGCCGGACCGCCTGAACTACACGGCTCTCGGCGATCCCGTTAACCTGGCCGCCCGCCTGGAGAGCTTGAACCGCGAATACGGCACGGCGATCATGATCGGCGCCCAGACCTACGACCTGGTCAAGTACGACGTCGCCGCCCGCCGCCTGGACGATGTGCGCGTAAAGGGCAAGACCGAGCGCGTGCCGGTCTTCGAGCTTCTGGAGCTGACTATCGGCGAACGCCCGGAACGCGCGCCCTGGGCGCTCCGCTACGAAGCGGGCCTGGACGCCATGCAGGACGGCGACATGGCCGAAGCCCGCGCCCACTTCGAGGCGGTCATCGAGCTCCGCGGCGCCGATACGGCGACCACCGCGATGCTCGCCCGCATGCCGCCAACCCGCGACCCGGCGTTCGACAAGCTGGAGAACGCGGCGCGGGCGCTTGCAGCGGGCCGATAACAGGGAAGTACAGACCCTCGTCGATCAACGAATGCGGACGGCGCGCCAGGTCCAGCGCCGACCGTCAGGCGCCGACGAGCTTTCGGCGTCGCCCTGGATCTCATTCGACCCGACAAAGCGGCCCCGGCGCGCCACCTGGCCGCCGAGCATGGTTTCATAAACCAGCCAGAGCGTATCGCCTTCGAGCGTCCAGCGCTGCCCGTCGGAGAAAGATGGCCCGCTGACCCGGCCCTCCGGCTCGAAGGTCAATTCAAACTCAGCCTGATCCGAATCGACGATCCGCCAAGTCTGCCCGACCAGGGGGACTGCGCCATAGGCGCCAGCCGCGTCGGTCGTGAATCCCGGCGCCATCGCAAGTAGGCCGCTGGACGGACCTCCCGGCGAGACATAGGGCGCCGGAGCAGCGCCCAGCGTCGTCGCCGAGGGCATCGCCATAGGCGGCGGGGGCGGGGGCGCGGGCACGGCCTGGATCGACGGCGCCGCCCGCAGGACAGGCGGCGCGGCTGCGGGCGGGTTGAACGGCGGCG
>CALAHN010000080.1 GCA_937891825.1 uncultured Alphaproteobacteria bacterium | reverse complement strand
GCGATCAATCCCCGCGCCGAAGGTGGACGGCGTGATATCGACGGAGCTGGCGCGCTTTTCCAGCCAGTAGGCCAGCGCCGGCGGCACGGAGGCGGTTTCGGGGGCGGCGCCGAGTTTGATGGCGGCGTCCATCGGCCAATTCGGGTTGTACATGGCCTCGCGCGCGATCGCGATCAGGTCGGCTTTGCCTTGTTGGAGGATCGCTTCGGCCTGGTCGGCGTGGACGATCAGGCCGACGGCCATGCTGAGGACGCCGCCGTCGCGCTTCAGGCGTTCGGAATAGGGCGTCTGGTAGCCGTAGGAGACGGGGCCGGCGCTCACCACCGGCGAGCCGCGCATGCCGCCCGAGGAACAGTCGATCACGTCGACGCCGAGCGGGCCGACGGCGCGGGCGACGTTGACGCTTTCGTCCGGGCCGAAGCCCGCGTCGTCCTCGACCGAAAGCCGGAGGAACAAGGGCTTGTCGGCCGGCCAATAGCGGCGGGCTTCCTCGACGATCTCCATCAGGAAGCGGCGGCGGTTTTCCTCCGTGCCGCCATACTCGTCATTGCGGGTATTGGCGGCGGGCGAGAGGAACTGGTGGATGAGGTAGCCATGGGCGCCATGCAGCTCCAGCACGTCGAACCCGGCTTCGACTGAGCGGCGGACGCCCTGGCCCCACATCGCGACCAGGTCCTGGACCTCGGCCCGGGTCAGGCCATGGGGCTCCGGGTCGCCCGGTTGGGCGTTGGCCGAGCAGGAGACGAGGCGCCATGCATCCCAGTCCGCCACGCCTTCCGCCTCCGCCGCTTCCCGGGTCAGCGGCTTGCCGCCCTCCCAGGGGCGGAAGCGCCGGGCCTTGCGGCCGGAATGGCCCAACTGGATCGCCGGGACCGAGCCATTGGCGCGGATATGGTCCGCCAAGCGCTTCAGGCCCGGAATATGGTCGTCCTTCCAGGCGCCCAGGTCGCCGATGGTGCCGCAGCCGCGCCGGTCGACCTTGGTCGATTCGACGAAGACCAGCCCGGCGCCGCCGGCGGCATACTTGCCGACGTTCATCAGGTGCCAGTCCTGGGCGAACCCATCGACGGCGGCATATTGGTGCATCGGCGCGATGACGACGCGGTTCTTCAGGGCGACGTCGCGCAGCATCATCGGCGTGAACAGCAGGGGGGCGGTCATGGAAGGTCTATTCTCCAGCGTCAGCGGGATTTGCGGGCGGCGATGGCGTCGGCGAAGGCGAGGACGGCGCGCATCCGGTCCGCGACCGGCACATCGACCATCTTGCCGCGCACGGTGATGGCGCCTTCGCCGCGGGCGAGCGCCGCGTCATAGGCCTCGACGATTTCGCGGGCTTCGGCGATTTCCTCATCGCTCGGCCCGAAGACCTCGTTGGCGATTTTGACCTGATTGGGATGGATGCAGGACGCGCCCCGGAACCCGACGCGCTTCGACAGCGTCATCATGCCCCGCAGCTTCTCGATATCGCGGAATTCGGCGATCGAGCCGATAAAGCCCATGGGCGCCACGCCGGCGGCCTTCGCGCAGGCCACGACATGCTGCTTCGGCCCGAACAGGATGTCGGTGTCCGTGGTCGAGCCCATGGAGAGCGCAAAATCCTCCGAGCCCAGGGACACCGCCATCATGCGCGGATGGGCGGCGGCGATCTCCCGGGCGTTCAGGAGGCCCTCGGCGGTCTCGATCAGGGGGAACAGGAAGGTGTGGCCGATCGCCATGCCTTTCTCGGCTTCGATCTCGGTCACGACCTTCGCAACTTCCCGGACATGGGCGGCGCAGTCGGTCATCGGCAGCAGTAGCGCCGTGACATCCGGCGTGACCGCCGCCTCGATGTCCCGGGCCGCGAGCCGCCAGGGGCGGTTGATGCGGACCGTGACGTCGAGGCCCTGGGCGGCGAGCCGGCGGGCGACGTCGCCGACGGCCTCCCGGGCGCGCGCCTTTTCCGACGCCGCGATCGAATCCTCAAGATCCAGGATCACGGCGTCGGCGCCGACGCCGGGCGCTTTTTCGATGAACTTCTCGTTGACGGTCGGCACGAACATCATCGAGCGCCAGACGGGGGCGGTGCGGGTCATGGGGTTTATCCTCAACGGCCGGTGAAGACGGGCTTGCGCTTCTCGCGGAAGGCGCGGCCGCCTTCCTGCTGGTCTTCCGAGCGGGAGACGGCGAGCAGTTCCGAGCGGGCGAGCGCCGCCAGTTCCGACGGGCCGCGCTGAATGACGACGTCGCGGGTGAAGCGCTTCAACGCGCGCACCACGAGCGGCGCCGAATCGGCCAGGATGCGGGCATATTCGTAGGCGGCCGCCAGATGCTCGCCCTTCGGCGTCACCTTGTTGACGAGGCCGATCTCATAAGCGCGCTGCGCCTTGATGTGCACGCCGGTCAGCATGAATTCCATGGCATGCTTGTGGGCGACGCGGGAGGCGAGGCCCGCGATCAGGCCGCCGCAGAAGCCGATCTGCGCTTCGGGATAGAAGAAATCCGCGGTCTCATCCGCGACCGCGAGGTCGGAGAACTGCACCAGGCAATAGGCGCCGCCGACGCAATAGCCATGGATCGCCGCGATCACCGGCTTGTCCAGCATGACGCCGACGCCGGGCATGCATTCCCAAAGGTCGGGATTGCGCGGCGGGTCTTTCAGGTCCGCGCCGACGGAGAACGCGCGGTCGCCGGCGGCGGTCAGCACGCACACCCGGTCATCGCTTTCCTGCAGCCGTTGGAATGCCTCACGCAGCTCCAGCACCAACTGGTTCGAGAGGGCGTTCATCTTTTCGGGGCGGTTGATCGTGATCGTTGCGATCTGATCCTTGGACTCATAAGTAATAACCGGCGCGGTCATGCCGTTGGCTCCTGATTGCGATATGGTTCGCGCCCATGAAACCGCGCGCGCCCCTCGGGCGCAAGCGGCAGTCAGCAACGGAGGCGGCGTCATGCGCGCGATACCGGTCGTCGAAGGCCATTTCCACAAGGGCAGCTCGACGATCTGCTACATCGTCCATGACCCGGAGAGCCGGCGCGCGGCCGTGATCGACCCGGTGCTCGACTTCGACGCCGCGAGCGGCAAGACCGGCACGGCCTTCGCCGATAGCGTCGCGGACCGGGTCGAGGCGCTGGGCCTGACGGTTGACTGGATCCTCGAGACCCATGTCCATGCCGACCATCTCTCCGGCGCGCGGCATCTGAAGGCGCGGGTCGGCGGCCAGATCGCGATCGGGGCCGCGATCGACGAAGTCCAGGCATCCTTTGCGAAGCTGTACAATTTGGGGCCAGCCTTCCATGCCGACGGCGCCCAGTTCGACAGGCTCTGGCAGGATGGCGACCGGTTCGCGATCGGCGGCCTCTCGGCGGAGGTGCTGCACACGCCCGGCCATACGCCGGCCTGCGTCGCCTATGTGATCGGGGATGCGGCGTTCGTCGGCGACACGATTTTCATGCCGGATTTCGGCACGGCGCGCTGCGACTTTCCGGGCGGCGACGCGGGAATCCTCTTCCGGTCCATCAAGCGCATCCTGTCCTTGCCGCCGGAAACCCGGATATTCGTCTGCCACGACTACGCGCCGGGCGGGCGCGCCCATGCCTGGGAGACCACCGTCGCCGACGAGCGCGCGGCCAACAAGCATGTGCATGACGGCATCTCCGAAGCGGATTTCGTCGCGATGCGTCAGGCCCGCGACAAGGAGCTCGACATGCCGTCGCTCCTGCTGCCGGCGCTGCAGGTCAATATCCGCGCCGGCCGCCTGCCGGAGCCGGAAGACAATGGCGTGCGCTACCTGAAATTGCCGCTCGATCAGTTCTAGTCTTAGGTTCTGGGGTTAGTGCGCTCAGGCCGGCGCGTCACACCAGGCCGAACGCCGCCAGCGCCGCCAGCCAGAAGCCGAAATTCACCGTCAGCGCGCCGAGCACGATCAACCGCGGGTCGAGACGGTCGGCGATCGGGATCGCGGCGGCGCCGGGCCGTCGCGGATCGGCGATGACGTGGCTCATGGGCGAAGCTCCTAGCGTAATGGATCGAACGCTGTCTACTATCGTCGGCGCCAGCTAAAGGCGGATTGCCATTTCGACATTGGCTTCGCGCCGATAGCCGGTCAAAATTGCGCCCTGTTTTAGCTAATTCACACCGGAGAACCCGCCGCATGTCACGCCTTCCCCTGCCCGCCGACGCCGAACTGACGCCCCGCCAGCTTGAGGTGGTCGATATGGTGCGGAACGGCCCGCGCGGCGGCGTCCGCGGCCCGTTCGGCGCCTGGATCCGCAGCCCCGAATTCGCGGCGATCGCCCAGGACCTGGGCGCGCATGTGCGCTTCCGCTCCTGCCTGAACGACCGCGTGCGCGAGGTCGTGATTTGCACGACCGCCGCGTCGCTCCGCGCCCAGTACGAGTGGTTCGCCCATGCCCGGATCGCCTTGGAAGCTGGCGTCGCCATGGGATCGCTCGAAGCGATCCGCAACAATCTGACGCCCGCCGACATGCCCCCCGACGAAGAGATGGCCTACACCTTCGCGGAGGAATTGCTGCGGACGAAACGGGTGTCGGACACGACTTACAAGAAGGCGGTCGCGCAGTTCGGCGAGGAAGGCGTGGTCGAGATCGTCGGCGCCGTCGGCTACTACACCCTCGTCGGCCTCACCCTGAACGTCGCCGCCGTCGCCCTCCCGGAGGGCGAGCCGCTGCCGTTTCCGGAATAGCGGCGGCGATTGCCGCCAGACCGCAAGCCATCCCCCAAAGCCTTGGGCCGACCTACTCTGCGAAGGTCAGGATGATCTGGTCGGCGGCGAGGCTGGCGCCCGGTTCGGCGTCGACGGTCGCGACGATGGCGGAGCGCTCGGCGCGGAGGACGTTTTCCATCTTCATCGCCTCGACCATGGCGAGGGCCTGGCCCGGTTCGACCTGATCGCCGGCCTTGACCAGAACCGTCTTCAGCAGGCCGGGCATCGGCGACAGCAGGAATTTCGAGGTGTCGGGCTCGGGCTTCTCCGGCATCAGGGCGTAAAGCTCGGCGGCTCTCGGGCTCAGCACCAGGGCCCGGAGGTTGACGCCGCCGTGGATCAGTCGGTAGCCGGGGCCTTCGCGCGTGATCTGGACGGAGAGGGCGATATCGTCGGCTTCCCCGTCGAACATGCGGCTCACGGGATCGAGGTCGCCCAGAATGCGCACGAAGCGGCCGTCCATCGCGACCGTCGCGCCGCCGTCGCCGGACGCCAGATCGACCGTCACGTCCCGGCGTTCCTCGCCGATCAGGACCGCATAGGCATGGGCGAGCGTCGGCGCCGAAGGGCCGCCCAGCGCAGCTTCGCGCTCCCTCAGCGCCGCATGGCGGGCGGCGACGATGGGGGCGAGCGTGTCGATCCGCGCCGGCGCCAGGGCGTCGTCGGCGAAGCCGTCCGGGAATTCCTCGGCGATAAAGGCGGTTGAAATCTTGCCCGAGCGGAAGCGGGCATGGCCCATCACGGCCGCGAGGAAGGTCAGGTTGTGGCGGATGCCGGCGACCTGGAACCGGTCCAGCGCCTGGCGCATCCGGTCGATGGCGGCGGCGCGGTCGGCCCCGTGGGTCACGAGCTTGGCGAGCATCGGGTCGTAATACATCGACACCTCGCCGCCTTCCGCGACGCCGGTATCGACCCGCACGCCGTTGACCTCCTCGGGCGGACGATAGCGCGTCAGCCGGCCGATGGAGGGCGCGAAATTCCGGGCGGGATCCTCGGCGTAGAGGCGGCACTCCATCGCCCAGCCGTCGATTTTGAGGTCGTCCTGGCCGAAGGCGAGCTTTTCGCCGGCGGCGACGCGCAGCATCTGCTCGACCAGATCGAGGCCAGTGATCATCTCCGTCACCGGATGCTCGACCTGCAGGCGGGTATTCATCTCGAGGAAATAGAAGTCGCGGTTCGGCCCGACAATGAACTCGACCGTGCCGGCCGACTGGTAGCCGACGGCGGCGGCGAGAGCGACGGCCTGGGCGCCCATGCTGGCGCGGGTCTCGGCGTCCAGGAAGGGGCTCGGCGCTTCCTCGATGACCTTCTGGTGGCGGCGCTGGATCGAGCATTCCCGCTCGAACAGATGCACGATATTGCCGTGGCCGTCCGCCAGCACCTGGATTTCGATATGGCGCGGCTCGACGACGAATTTCTCGACGAACACCCGGTCGTCGCCGAAGCTGGATTTCGCCTCGCTCGCGGCGCGGATCAGGCCTTCGCGGGCCTCGGCGTCATCGAAGGCGATGCGCATGCCCTTGCCGCCGCCGCCAGCGGACGCCTTCAGCATGACGGGATAGCCGATCTCATTGGCGATGCGCACGGCTTCTTCGGGGTCGGTGATCGCTTCGGCCGAGCCGGGCACGGTCGAGACGCCGGCGGCTTTCGCCAGCCGCTTGGACTCGATCTTGTCGCCCATGGCGTCGATGGCGGCCGGCGGCGGGCCGATGAAAACCAGGCCGGCGGCCGCGACCTGCCGCGCGAAGCCGGCGTTCTCCGACAGAAAGCCGAAGCCCGGATGGATCGCCTCCGCGCCGGTGTCCTTGGCGGCCTGGATGATCAGGTCCGCCTTCAGATAGCTCTCCGCCGCCGTCATGCCGCCGAGGGCGACAGCTTCATCGGCCTGCAGCACGTGGGGCGCGCCCGCATCGGCGTCGGAATAGACAGCGACCGTCTTCACGCCGAGGCGCCTGGCGGTCTTGATGACCCGGCAGGCGATTTCGCCACGGTTGGCGATCAGGATCTTGGAGAACATGGGGCGAGGTGCTTTCGGCGAGTTAAAGCTGCGGTCGGTCCGGCGGCGATTGTCAGAGCGGGATGTTGTCGTGCTTCTTCCATGGATTCTGCAACTGCTTGCCTTTGAGCATTTTCAGGGATTTGCAGATGCGGGCGCGGGTGTTGTGCGGGCGGATGACGTCGTCGATGTAGCCGCGCCGGGCGGCGACGAAGGGATTGGCGAAGGCGGCCGCATAGGCGTCCGTGCGGGCCTTGATCTTGGCGTCGTCGCCGATGTCCTGGCGGAAGATGATCTCGACCGCGCCCTTGGCGCCCATGACCGCGATTTCCGCGTTCGGCCAGGCATAGTTGACGTCGCCGCGGAGATGCTTCGACGCCATCACGTCATAGGCGCCGCCATAGGCCTTGCGGGTGATGACGGTGACCTTCGGCACGGTCGCCTCGGCATAGGCGAACAGAAGCTTGGCGCCGTGCTTGATGATGCCGCCCAGTTCCTGGCCGACGCCGGGCAGGAAGCCCGGCACGTCGACGAAGGTGACGATCGGGATGTTGAAGGCGTCGAGGAAGCGGACGAAACGCGCGGCCTTGCGGGCGCTGTCGATATCCAGGCAGCCCGCCAGCACCAGCGGTTGGTTGGCGACGATGCCGACGGTCTCGCCGTCCATGCGGGCGAGGCCGATGACGATATTGCCGGCATAGTTCGGCTGGAGTTCGTAAAAATCGCCCTCGTCGACGACCTTCTCGATCAGCTCCTTGATGTCATAGGGCTGGTTCGGGTTGGCGGGGGCCAGGGTGTCGAGCGACAACTCCTGCCGGGTCGGCGGGTCGCTGGTTTCGCGCCGGGGCGGGGCCTGACGGTTGGAGGCGGGCAGGAAATCGACGAAGCGGCGCAGCTCCAGCAAGGCCTCGACGTCGTTCTCGAACGCCATGTCCGCGACGCCGGATTTCGTGGAATGGGTGACGGCGCCGCCGAGCGCTTCCTGGGTCACTTCCTCATGGGTCACGGTCTTCACCACGTCCGGCCCCGTGACGAACATGTAGGAGGTGTCTTTCACCATGAAGATGAAGTCCGTCATGGCGGGGGAATAAACCGCGCCGCCGGCGCAAGGGCCCATGATCAGGGAAATCTGCGGCACGACGCCCGAGGCCAGTACGTTTCGTTGAAAAACTTCCGCATAGCCGCCAAGCGATGCGACGCCCTCCTGGATGCGGGCGCCGCCGCTGTCGTTCAGGCCGATGACCGGCGCGCCGACCTTCATCGCCTGATCCATGATCTTGCAGATCTTCTCGGCGTGCGGCTCGGAAAGCGAGCCGCCGAAGACCGTGAAATCCTGGCTGTAGACGAAGACCAGGCGGCCGTTGATCAGCCCGTGGCCGGTGACGACGCCGTCGCCCGGCACCCGCTGGTCGGCCATGCCGAAATCGGTCGAGCGATGCTCGACAAACATGTCGTATTCCTCGAACGACCCCTCGTCGAGCAGCAGGTCCAGCCGCTCCCTGGCCGTCAGCTTGCCGCGGGCATGTTGGGCGTCGATGCGGCGCTGGCCGCCGCCGAGCCGCGCGGCCGCGCGCATGGCCTCTAGTCGCTGAAGAATATCGGACATCTGGGAATTCGCCTTCGAGGGTACCTGTTCGAAGACGCATAGCATTGTCGCGAAGCGAACGGCAATTCCATAGCGCCAATATCGTACTGCGCCGCAGCAAAATTTCCCGGTTGTCAGGCCGTTCGCAATAGAGTTAGGATTTTTGTGGAGATGGGGATTAACCTGTCCGATGTCAACGCGACACAGGCCGATAATACTTCGGGAGGAGACATTATGAAGATGCTTTGGAAAGCTGCGCTTGGCGGCGCCGCGGCGCTTGCGATGGCGAGCAACCCTGCCCTGGCCGGCAGCCATGCGAAATCTGAAATGGCGGTCGTCGACGGTCCCCGCATCCATTGGGACTATGCGCTTTGGGGCAAATCCCGCGCGATCACGACCTATCTGGACAACATGGAGAAGTGGCTGCCGGAACGCACCGGCGGCAAGTTCACCTTCCAGCTCCACTGGGGCACCATATCGAAGCCACGCGCCATTCTGGACAATCTGAAGGCCGGCTCCTTCCAGATGGGATCGTTCTGCGCGAGCTATTATCCAGGCAAGCTGGAAGCGCATACCGGCATGGACCTGCCGTTCCTGCCGATCGACGGCTTGTCGATGCTGAAGTCCGTGACGCACGATTATTACGAGCATCCCGTCCTGCAGGCCGAGATGAAGCAATGGAACGCGAAGTTCTACATGTCCTCGCTGCTACCGCTCTATGAGATCGTCGGCAAGGGCGACATGCCGACCTCGCTTGACGGCTTCAAGGGCATGCGCATCCGCTCGCTCGGCCAACAAGGCAAGGCGATGGAGAAGCTCGGCGCGGTGCCGACCAGCGTGCCGGCGCCGGAAGTCTACACGTCAATGGATCGCGGGCTTCTGGATGCGGCGGGCTTCGCCTACTACGCCCACAAGTCCTACCGGACCTTTGAGCTTGGCAACTGGTTCACCACCGGACTCGCGATGGGATCGATCGCCTGCGGCTCGATGTTCAATTCCGACGACTACGACGCGTTACCGCCCCAATACAAGGCGCTCTTCGAAGAGTTCATCGAATCCGATGCCGGCTATCCTGCCCAGATCGCGGCCCTGGATGCGGCCGAGTTGGCTGCGCCCGGCGAGTTCAAGGCGGCTGGCCTGAAGGAATGGAAGGTCAATCCGGTCGAACGCGCAGCTTTCGAAGAAGCTGGCGGCAAGCCTGTCTGGCAGGATTGGGCCAAGTCGATGGATGCGGCTGGATATAACGGGCAGGAATTGCTCGACACGATCTTCGCCTCCATCAAGAAAAACAAGGCCGCCGCGAAATAAAGGCCTGAGCGTTATGGGGCGGCGGCGCCGCCGCCGCCCTGTTTCAGCCGTCGGCTGACGGCGACGATTTCCGGAGCGTTACCATGGTGCTGCCAGTCAGCGACACGCCGTTTGCGCGGCTCGATCGTGGCTATTTCATGATCGAAAAGTCCATGAACTACATTGCCGCCGCATTTCTGTTTTCGCTCATGCTGCTTGCGTGCGCGGAAGTTTTCATGCGGAAGGTCTTCAATTCGCCCATTCACGGGCAAGCCGACCTTGTCGAGATCATGATCCCGACGATGGGCTTCTTTGGCCTGGCTTATTGCCAGCGCCTGGCAGGCCATGTCCGCATGGAGCTGTTGATCCACAAGCTCAAGGGGCGGGCGCTCTGGCTTGCGGAATTCACGAGCAATTTCGCGACGATCATTATCGTCGTGATAATGATCTACGGCACCTGGACGAATTTCCTGAACGCCTATGAAATCGGCGACACCAGCATGGATGCGCAGATCCCGGTCTGGCCGCCCAAGCTCATCATCACATTGGGCTTCTGCCTGCTGCTGGGCCGCTGCCTGATCGCATTCTGCGGCTACATCCGCCTGATCAGGCATCCCGACGCGGAGCCGATCGGCGTGCCGATCAGTCCAACTGTCAGCGACATCGCGAAAAGCGAGGCCGAAGTCGCCCGCGACGCCATTCGTGACGAAGACGCGGAGACACGTCGATGATCGAACCCATCACCATCGGCCTGATCGGCCTCGGCATGCTGGCCGTCCTGGTCGTCATCGGCATGCATGTCGCCTACGCGGGCGCGTTTGTCGGCCTGATCGGCATTGTGCTCACCATCGGCGCGCGCCGCGTCCGGGACGGCGATATCTTCGACGTCATCGAGAAGGGCTGGTCGCCGGGCTTGCTGAACGCCGGCACGGTCCCGTTCTCGGAATTGGCGCATTACTCGCTCTCTGTGCTGCCGATGTTCATCCTGATCGGCTACATGGCGTTCCATGCCCGGCTCACCCAGGGCGCGTTCTATTGCATGCGCATGTGGTTCGGCCATCTGCCGGGCGGGCTCGCGGTCGCGACGGTGTTCGCGACGGCGGCCTTCGCCGCGGTCTCCGGCGCCTCGACGGCGACCGCGGCCGTCTTCAGCCGCGTCGCCATCCCGGAAATGCTGCGCTACGGCTATCCGCCGGGCTTTTCGGCCGGCGTCGTCGCGGCGGGCGGCACGCTCGCCTCGCTGATTCCGCCCTCTGGCATCCTGGTGATCTACGCGATCATCGTCGAGGAATCGGTCGGCAAGCTTTTGCTGGCGGGCTTCATCCCCGGCATCATTTCTGCCGTGATCTATGCGGCCTCGATCATGGTCCGGGTCAAGCTCAATCCCGCGCTTGGCGGCGAGAAGCTCGGCGACGTCACCTGGAGCGAGCGGATTTCGTCGCTCGGCCAGATGTGGGGCATCCTGTTTGTCGTCGCGGTCATCATGGGCGGCGTCTATACCGGCCTCATGACCCCGACGGAATCCGGGGCGATCGGCGCCTTCGTCGTGTTCTTGCTGGCGCTCAAGAACGGCATGACGAAAGGCCAGTTCCTGAACGGGCTTGCGGAAAGCGCCAAGACGGCGGTGATGATCATCACGATCATCTGGGGCATCCTGATCCTGGTGCGGTTCCTTGGGTTCTCGGACCTGCCGAACGTCATCAAGGAGCTGATCCTTGGCCTCGATGTGAACCGCTACTGGATCCTCCTGGCCATCCTGCTGCTCTATGGCGTGCTTGGCATGTTCATGGACGCCATCGGCATGCTGCTGCTGACCTTGCCGCTGGTGCAGCCGCTGATCATCGCGCTTGGGTTCGACCCGATCTGGTTCGGCATCATCGTCGTGAAGATGGTCGAGATCTGTCTGATCACGCCGCCGATCGGGCTGAACTGTTTCGTCGTGGCCGGGGTCAGACCGGACATCCCGCTGAGCTCGATCTTCAAGGGCATCTGGTGGTTCTTTGTCTGCGACGTGCTGACGGTTGCGCTCTTCGTGGCGTTCCCCGGCATCGTGCTCTGGCTGCCGAACCAGATGCTCGGCGCGAACTGAGCCGACGGATCTGGCGCAGGGGCGGCGCGCTCAGAAGCGGCCGATCATGATGTTGGACCATGGCGCGTCCCCCTGGATGCGCCATGGTCTGAGCGCGCCATGGTCTCTCCCGCCCTTCGGCGTTATTTGACCTTGTGCGCGTGGGCGCGGAGCGCGGGGTTGTTCGCGATGAACGTCACGAACGGCAGCTTGCCGACCCGGCGATAGACCAGCCAGAGCCCGAACAGCGCCGTCGCCGCGCTCGCCAGGAAATAGCCGTAGCCATAGAACGCGAAGCCGGAGAGCAGCGAGCCGACCGCGCCCACGACATTCGCGGTCAGGAAGAAGGCCTGCAGTTTCAGATTGTCCCAGCGCAGATCGAAATACGACAGCAGGATCGTCGCCACGACGACCAGGCAATGGAAGGCCGCGCCCAGCACGCCGAAGCGGAACATGCCGACCTGCCGGTAATCCATCGTCAGAAGCTCGATGATGGTCGGGGCGGCCAGCAGCGCCACGGCGGCGACCGCGGCTTGCAGCACGATCAGGTTCCGCAGGCCCGAGAACAGGGTCGACATCAGGTCCCCATGCGCCCGGCGGATTTCGGGTAGGGCCGCGTGGTCGGCGATGTCGTCGTAGAAGCGGCGGTAGCGCTCGAAGAAGCTTGTCTCCACATGCAGGGTGAAGGCCGCGAGCGCCGGGATCATGGTCAGATATGCGGCGAACATCGCGCCATCGTAGTGGGCGTAATAGGCGAGGCCGATGGCGCCTTGGGCTTCCGGCGCGAACCACATCACCCATTTGTCCGACCAGGCGGCGAGATTATGCAGCGCGCCGATGGCAAGATAGGGCCAGAGCGGTCGGAACCGCCCGGCGATATTGCCCATATTGCGAATGTCGGAGGGATACTCCGCCAGGATGCGTCCGAGCAGCGTAAACGCGATCGCGCCCATGCCGATATTGAAGCCCCAGATCAGCCCGTCCAGATGCCAGACGCCGCCAAGCCCCACGGCGCAGCCAAGCGCCAGCGCCATGCCGATCCCGAAGGCCGCCGTGATCGTCCAGTAATCCTTGAGCGCGGTGACGAAGGTTGCGCCGGCCCATACCGCCGCGACCAGGCCGAAGTTCACGACCGCCGCCAGGCCCGATGTCGCCGGCAGGTCGGCGATCAGCAGGAACAGGGGCACGGCGACCAGCAGCGAACCGCCCAGCGCCACGGCGTAGAGCGAGACGATCAGGCTGGATGCTTCCCCAAGCCGGCGGGCGAAGATCATGTCGGCGATCATGCGCGCCGCCGCCATCGTCGGACCGCCGGACAGGCAAAGCGAGAGGCAGAAGCTGTAGATCAGGATCGTGCGGAAGGCCAGGCTGTCGCTGGCGTCGACCTGGCCTTCGCTCAGGAAGGTGATGCCCGCAAGCGACGCGATCGTCATCAGCCAGGGGCCGCTGGTGATGACCGTCGCGTGCAGATAGGCTTGGGCGGCGCCGCCCAGGTCCGGTTTGTCCGACAGGCGCCGAAGCGCGAAACCGACGCCAGCCATTATGCCGCCTCCGCCGTCATCCGCAGCGGCGGCAGCCCGGGGGCGGCCGCGAGCCGACGATACAGCTCACCGTAGATTGCCATGATATCGGGCTTGTTATAGGTCTGGCGCACGCGCGCCTGCATCGCCTGGCCCATGGCGCGCCGCCGGGCGGGATTGGCGAGAATGCCGGCGAGCGCATTCGCGGTCGCCTCGGGATCGGCGCCCGGCGTGACCGCGCCCCCCGCCCCAAGCGCCGGATTCTCGCCAGCCATGCCGAACAGCAGTTCGCGGCAGCAGCCGACGTCGGTCGTGACCGACGGCACGCCGGCGGCCCCGGCTTCCAGCACGACCAGCGGCTGAGCTTCGGAAAGGCTGGTCAGCGCCAGCGCGTCGAGCCGGCCCAGATAGTCGTCCAGCTTCACGGCGCCGGTGAAGATCACCGTGTCGGTCAGTTTCAGGTGTTTCGCCAAGGTCAGGCATTCCTTTGCATAGACCGGGTCTTCTTCCGTCGGCCCCATCACATAGGCGATCAGGTCCGGGAAGCGCTGCTTCAGGATGCCGGCGGCGCGAATGTAGGTCTTGACGTCCTTGATCGGGACGACGCGGCCGATCAACGCGATCTCCAGCGCCTGTTTGTCCTCGACCGGCGGCACGGCCGAGAACCGCTCGAAGTCGACGCCGTTCGGAATGACCCGAAGCGCCGCCTCCGGCGCGCCGTCGCGGCGCTGCATTAGCTGGTTGTCGCCATACAGCGTCACGATCGGGTCCATCGCCTGATAGCAGACCCGTGCATAGGCCCGGAACGCATCGATCCAGAAATCGCGCAGGTCGCGGGCGCCGCGTTTCAAGCTGAAGCCGGTCGGCGCCCGTTCGTGCAGCCAGTCGGCCATGGCGATCTCAATGCGGCGTTCATTGGTGTAGATGCCATGTTCGGTGATGAAAGCCGGCCGCCCGGTTTCGATCCGCGCCCTGGCCGCCAGCAGGCCGGCATAGCCCGTTGAAATGCAGTGGTAGGCGCGGGCCGGCGGCAAGGGCGTCAGCAGCATCTGGAACAAGCCGCCCATCAGGGCGCGCCAGCTCCAGAAATAGTCGATGAACGAGGCGCCGGGCAGGCCGCGCTCATACATGCGCTGCACCAGCCGCCATGCATCCTCGGATTCGAGCAGCGCCTGACTGCCAAGCCGTCCGCGATGGGGCGCCAGCACATCGATGACCGCGGCAAGATCGGCGAGCCCGCCTTGCCGGAGCATCCGGTCGAGCGGCGCGTCGAGGGCGTCGAACAATCGATCGAGGCCGCGCGGCCGGCGGGACGGTCCGGGGCCAAGCTGCAAGGGGATCTGCGTGAAGCCGACGACATTCGGCGGCAGGTCGTATTTCAGGGGCCGCGGGTCCGCCGTGGCCGTCAGGGCGACGACATGGAAGGTCAGGTCCGGCTGGCCCTTGATCATATCATGCATCCAGCTCGACACGCCGCCGGCGACATGGGGGTAGGCGCCTTCCAGGATCAGGCAGATATCGGCGGTCCGGTTCATGCTGCTGCGTCCATCTTGAATGCGGGATCGGCCCGCGTCGGCCGCCAGAGGGCGACCGCGGCTTCGAGCGCGTCCGGCAGACCGTCCGGCGGCAATGCGGCGCTCACCCGGCGGAGGTCGTCGAAGCGGCCGAGCCGGAACAGCGCTTCCATCAGCCAGCCTGCGGCTTCGGGCGTGGGCCGGTCGGCAAGCGGCGCCAGCACGGCCAGGGCGTCGCTGTGGCGCTCCAGCCGGATCAGCAGGCGCCCCAGGCCGATGCGCATGGCGTCGTCGGCCGGGTTGAGGGCGAGGGCTTCGCGGAAGCAAGCTTCGGCTTCCTCGCGGACAGCGGCTTCCCGGCGTTCGTCCAGGATGCCGGCGAAGGCGTAGTCGTCGAGCAGGCGGGCGAGCGCGCCGATCGCCTGGGGATCGCTGCCGCGCGCATCGGCCTGGCGGCGGCCGGCGACCCAACGCTCGACGAAGGCGTCCTCGATATGGGCGGACGCGGTCGCCGCCTGCACGCGCACCGATGCGTCCGGGTCCTGCAGGGCAGCGCGCAGGACAGGGGCGAATCGGGGCTCAAAGCGGCGCGCGAGCAGCGCGACGATGGCGAGCTTCTGGTCGATATCGCCGAAACGGATCAGGTCCGCGAAGGATTCGATCGCGCCCGCGCCTTCGTCGCCAAGCGCCTGGGCCAGATCGTACCAGGCGCGGGCCTTGCGTTGGGTCCGCGGCGGAAACAGGGTGAAATACCAGGTCTGGAAGGATCGGGCCTGGGTGCGGTAACCCTGCTGCGCCAGCGATGCGAACGCGATGCCGACGATGCCGGCAAGCCCAAGCGTCGCTGTCATGATCGCGAGCAGCGCCGGGAAGCGCTGCGCCCGGCGCCGGCCGCGCATGCCAAGCGCCCACCAGATCGCCAGCCCGCCGGTCACGACGTGCAGCAGCATCCACAAGGGCCAGCCCGCCGTCCAGAAGGCGAGGCCGAAGGTCAGCAGCGACTCGACCGCGACGATGGCGAGCGTGACCAGCTTGGTCTCAAGGCGCTGGCTCGCCCTCCGGGCCAGGCTGGACGAGCGGCCGGATGTGCGGCTGGACGCGGTCACGCCGCGGCCTCCAGCAGTTCGACATGAACACGGACCCGGCCTTGCAGGACCGCGGCCGGCGCCAGACGGGCAAGCGCCGCCTCCAGGCGCCGCGCGATTTGCGCCGCGGCTTCCGGGTCGGCGCCGGGCAGCAGCACCGCATATTTCCGGCCATGGCGGCCGAGATCGAAGGCGAGGTCGGTATCGCGAAGGGTTTCTGCCGCCGCCGCTGCGAGCGCTCGGGCGAAGCTGCGTTGATCGTCGGCGGAGAGGCCGTGGGCGGCTTCGGCGTCGATCACCAATTGCGAGCAGTCGAAGCCGAACCGGGCGCCGAGGCGGCTCATCAGGGTCGCTTCGTGGGCGTAGAGCGCGGCTGAGAGCGTTTCGCCGCTCGCATCCGTCACCTGTCCGGCAGCGAGCGCTTCCTGGCGGCGGGCGCGCTCGAGCGCCGCCCCGATCCAATCGGCGGCGAGCCGGAAATTCTCGATGGCGCTGGTCGTCAGTTCGGCGAAGGACAAGCTCTCGATCTTCAGCATGCCGACCGGTCGGCCGCCCGGCCCGCCGGCCAGCGGCGCGGCCAGCACGCCTTCGCCCGCCAGCACGTCGGCGTCGTCCTTGTAGGCGGCGCAAAGCTGGCGACCCTCGGCGACGATCGCCTGGTACAGGGCCGAATCCGCCGTGTGGCAGCGCGTGAAAGTGTCGTCGGCGGTCCAGCCTTCCTGCACCGCCGCTTCGAGCATGTCGCCGTTCAGCAGAAAGATCGAGAATTTCTCCGGCCCCAGGACGCCGCGCGTCAGGTCGACCGCGCCGCGCAGCACGTCGCCGGCGCTGGCGCGCTCGACCGCGCGGGCGCCTTCATACAGCGCCAGGGTCGTCTTCAGTTCGCCCGCGAGCCGCGCTTCAAGCCGGTCCTTGGTCTGGCGGGCATTGGCGTAGGCGTCGGCCAGGCCGTCCGCCTCTTCCCGGGTTTCCGCAAGCGCCCGTTCGGTCTGCTCCAGGCGGCGGCGCCGGCGGGCCGCAAGCTCGCCGACGACGATCGCCGCGATGCACCACATCAGCGGCGTCGCGCTGACGCCTGCCAGATAATCGAAGATGTCCTGCCCGAACAATTGCGGCGGCAGCGCGCCCAGCAGCAACGCCACGGTCGAGGTCACAGCCGCCAGCAGGCCTTCGCTTGTGCCGTACTGAACGCTCAACAGGATCACGGGGATCCAGAACGGGTGGGGC
This sequence comes from uncultured Alphaproteobacteria bacterium, assembly GCA_937891825.1. Taxonomy (GTDB): domain Bacteria; phylum Pseudomonadota; class Alphaproteobacteria; order Bin95; family Bin95; genus VMCJ01. The sequence continues at coordinate 3,736 of CALAHN010000080.1, read as the reverse complement.
TGCACCGCCTGAAAGCGGCCGCCGCCGAACAGCGCGAAGTCGATGGCGAAGGCAAGCGCGAAAAACGCCAGCAATTCCAGCACGGCGGCTCGGCTCAGGCCAAAGGCGGCGGGCCGGTGATTGGGGAAGCGACGCTCGAAGCTTTCGAACTTTGCGGCGATATTGGTCATCGGGGCGGCTCCGTCGGGGTTGCGCTTGGGGCCAGATCGCTGCCGAGGCTGCGGCGCACATAAAACCCGAAGTTTATCACTGAAGCGTTATCGCCGCGGGTCGCGGCGAAGCTGTGCCCGGCGGAAAGGCCGAGCTTCCATGTCGCCGACGGCTCCCATTCGACCGACCCGGCGAAGGTCGCGCCGTCGCCGCCGAAACGGTCGAAGCCGTAGCCGACCGTCGTCGATGCGGTCACGGTCTCGGCGAGGCTGACCGAGGCGGAGACGTCGCCGAAATGCACTTCGCGGCTGTCGATCGGCAATGGATTGAAGGTCGCGCCGAGGGCGTCCCGGCGGGTATCGACGTCGATCTCGTATTCGCCGTCGAAGCTGTAGCCGGCATCGACGTAGAAGGGCGCCTGGCTATAGACGCGGCGGCGGACAGTCGCCGTCACGGCGCCGGTGCGCGCGACATTGTCGTCGTCGGCGACGCCATATTGATTGAGCGCGCCGCCGACGCTTGCGCGCCAGTCGCGGTCGAAGCGGCGCTCATGGCCGATCTGAACATGATGCTTGCGGCCCTCGTCGAGAATGCCGGCGACATCGTCGAAATGCGGCGCGCCATAGCCGGCGGACAGGGTCGTCCGGGCCGTCGCCGGGCCGATGCGGTGGGTTAACCCGGCGCCCGGGCCATGCTCGGCGCCATGGAGCGTCCCTTCGGTTTCGTGCTCCGGACGGAACCGGTAGGCAGCGCTCACCTGGCCGGCGCCGAAGGCGTCGTTCGCCGTCGTCGTCCGGCCGTCCGCCCGTTGCACGGCATCGGCGCGGACATGGCCGGCGAAGCCTTCCGCGCCAACGCGCCAGCGCTCGCCGAAGCGGGCGGCGAGGATGAAGCCGGCGCGGCTTTGCCGGTCGGAATCGTCGGTTTCGCGCCAGCCGCCGTTGACCTCGATAAAGGCTGCCTGATCGCGCAGCAGCCGCGCCCGGTCGCGGGCGAGATTGGGATCGTCGGGCCTGGCGGAGATTGCCCGGTCGAGATAGGCGAGCGCCCGGTCGGTCCGCCCGAGCTCGCTTTCGGCGGCGGCGAGGGCGGTCAGGGTTTCCGGATCGGCGGGATCGTTCCGGGCGGCGGCTTCCAGGGCCGTGCGTGCTGCTTCCGGGCGGCCGGTCGCGAGCTCGACCCGGCCGCGCAGCACCTCCAGCCGTCGTTCCGCGGCGGCGCGGTCGCTGTTGGATCCATCGGCGGACGAGGCGGCTGGGGGCGTTGGGGCGACTACGCCTTGACCGGCCGGGCCGCGAACGGCGAGGCGCGCGCCCTGGGGCGTGCTCCAGACGCGCACGTCGGCGCCGGGGTTCGTGCGCAGCAGTACGCTGTTCTGGCCGAATTGAATGTCGGCGATCGCGGCCGGGTGGGCGGCGGCCAACCGCTCCAGGTCGCGCGGATCGCCAAGCGGGTTCGAGAACTCAAGATAGAGCTCGCCGGCCGATTGGCGCATGCCGACGGTCGTCGGCCGCCCGATGTTCAGGTCGATCATCAGGCCGTCGGCGGACATCCAGTCCTTGACGGATACAGCGTCCGCCGCGGGCGGCGCAAGCGTCGCTGCAGCGAGCGCGCCAAGCGTGAGGGCGGCGGTTCTAGCGATTGAGCGCACGGCGCGCCTCCTCCGGTTTGCCGGCGTTCAACAAGGCTTCGACATAGGCGGCGCGGGCGCGCGGGTCGCTCGGGCGTTCCCGGTCCAGGGCCGCAAGCGCGCTAAGGGCGGCGTCGGTCTGTCCGGCCTGACGCAGGGCATCGGCGGCGGCGAGGCGGGCTGGCGTTTCGTCCCGCCGGGCTTGCCGGAAGGCGCGGGCGGCGGCCGTGAACGTCGCGGCCGCGTCCGCGAAGCGCCGGGCTTCCATGGCGGCATAGCCCAGGTCCATGCTTGCTTCCGCGTCGTTCGGGCGAAGGCGGACATAGCGCTGCAGGGCGTCGTAGGCTTCTGCCTTCCGGCCGACGCTCGCGGCGGCGAACCCATAAGCGCGCAAGGCCGCGGCATCGTTCGGCTGGGCGCGGACGGCGCCGGCGCGCGCCAGATACGCGGTCTGCTTATCGCCGAAGGTCTCGGCGGCGTCGCCGAGCGCGGTCAGGGCGCGTGGGTCGCGGGTTATTTCCGCAAGGCGGCGGACGCCCGCCAGCGCCATGGCCCGGTCGGGCAGGCCGGGCGCGGTCTCGGCGGCGAGCAGGGCCTCGGCTGGCGTGGCCGCCGCGGCGTTCTGCACGATCATGGCGAACGCCGTCGCCGCGCCGCCGATCTCGGCAAGGCGGCGCAGCCATTCCGAGCGCTCTTCCGGCGCCTTGCTTTCCTTGGCGCGGGCGGCGACCCAGCTCAAGGCCGGGACTGGCGGCCGGGGGCCCCAGAGATAGACCAGGCGGTCGGTCGGCGTCGAATAGGCGCCGCCGCGCTTGGCGAGGGCGCGCAGCAGGCGTTCGGCATCGTCCCGGCGGCCCTGGGCGACCAGCGCGTCGGCGACTTCCAGCCGCTCCCGTTCCGGCACGCCCTGCCTGGTCGCCCGGCTCAAGCGGTTGGCGGCGGCGGCGGCGCCCCGGCCCGATCAGGGCATATTCATACGCTTCCGCCCAGGTCCCGCCGAGGCGGGCGGCGACGGCGGCGCGCAGCGCGAGCGCCGCATCGAGGCCGACAGATTCTTCCGTGGCCGCTATGGCGGCTTCGATGACGGCCGGCGCGGTCGTCGTCTCGACGATGCCGCCGGCAAAGGCTTCAAAGCGCGCGACCTGGCCCTTGGCCTTGGCGGCCGCGCCATAGGAATAGAGCCAGTCGGTCTCGCCGGCCGCGATGCGCTGGCGCACGGTCGGTTCGGCCAGGGCGAAATTGCCTGACGCGAGCAGCGCCTGGATCGCCCCGGCGGCGGCCGCGCCGCCGCGCTTCAAGTCGGCGCCGACCGCCGACGCGACGCGGCGCGGATCGCCGAGCCGCAATGCCGCCGCCGTGTAAAGCGCGCGTTCGTCCTTCGAGAGCGGCTCGAGGGCGTCCAGCAGGGCGAGCGCCGCTGCGTCGTCGCCAAGCTGGTGCTGGAGATATGCGAGATAGGCGCGGTTCTGGCGGGTCGGCTTCAGGGCGGCGAGTTGGCCCATGGCGGCGACCGCCAGGTCCCGGGCGCCGCGCGCGACGGCGGCGTTGGCGATATCGATCAGCGCGGGCTCCGCGACCTGGAGGGCGCTCAGCAGCCATGCCGTCACGGCCGCCGGGTCGCCTGCCGCGGCGGCAAGGCGGGCCCAGGCGCGGGCGCTTGCAGGAGACGGGCGGCTTTGATGGACAGCGCTGAACGCCGGCAGCATCGCCTTGGCGTCGCCGAAGCGCACATGGAAGCCAGCCATGGCTTCCAGCGTCGCCGGCGTCGCGGCGGCCGGGGATGGGAACAGGCGGACGGCAGCCTGGGCGGCCTCGCGGTCGCCGATCAGCTCCGCGGTCGCGGCCAGGGCGACCGCCGTTTCCGGGTCGAGCTTGCCAGCTTCAAGCGCCGCGCGGACATGGCGGCGGGCGCTCGCGCGGTCGCCGACGGCCGCTGCTGCGCGGGCGGCGAGCGCC
>CALAHN010000079.1 GCA_937891825.1 uncultured Alphaproteobacteria bacterium | reverse complement strand
GCCGCCGCGCTGACGCTCGCCGCGACCGCGCCGGCCGCACCATCGGGACCGCTCGGCCTGCCCGCCGCTGACGACCCGCTTGCCAGCGCCGGCGACGCCGCGCCCAAGGCCGAGGCATCCGATCCGGCGAAAGCCGATGGCGGCAAGGCCGCCGCGCCGACGACCGCGCCCTTGTCGCCGACGGCGAGCGCCCCGCCCCTTGAGGCCCGGCCGATCGCCGCCGCCATCGCCCTTGGCCGCAAGTTCGAAACCGCCATGGCCCACCAGTCGCCGACGTCCCAGGTCGCCTTCTCCATTGCGCGCCAGGCCGCCGATCAGCCGGAACGCATTCGCATGCAGCTCTACCCGCATGAGCTGGGCAAGGTTGAGGTCGCGATCGATATTCAGGACGACCGGCGCACGGATATCGTGATCCGCGCCGAGCGCCCGGAAACGGTCGAGCTGCTGCAGCGGGACGCCCGCGAACTGCAGCGCGCCCTGCAATCCGCCGGATTGAACGTCGACCAGGGCAGCTTGTCGTTTGAGCTTGGCGGCCGCGAAAAAGGCGGCCGCGGCGAGACCGACGACACTGCCTGGTCCGGCAAGGCCGGCGAAACCGAAGACGCCCCCGAAGGCGACCGCTTCGCTCCGCCGCCCATCGCACGCTGGCGTCAACCGACGCTCGGCGGCGTCGATCTCCTGGCTTGATAGGATTTAAACGATGAGCGTCATCAATCCGCTGTTCTCGAACCTGAGCAGCACGAAGCGGCCAGGGTCGGACTCGAATGCGTCGATCGCCGAGGACTTCAACAATTTCCTGCACCTGCTGACCGTGCAATTGCAGAACCAGGACCCGCTTGAGCCGCTGGACACCAACCAGTTCACCGAGCAGTTGGTCAACATGACCCAGGTCGAGCAGACCGTGTCCATGAACCAGCGCCTGGGCGCGCTGATCGATGTCCAGGAAACCCAGCAGATCCAGTCGGCGGTCCAGTTCGTCGGCAAGCAGATCGACGCGATCGGCGACATCGTGCCGCTCGAAGCCGACGGCGCGGAGATGTTCTACAACCTGCCGGCCAGCGCCAACTTCGTCCGCGCCGAGATCGTCGACACGTCGATCAAGGATCCGCTCGAAGCGGTCGTCCGCAGGATCCAGGATCCCGACAAGAGCGCCGGCACACACCGCGTCGCCTGGAATGGCCTGAACGACGCAGGCGAGGCCGTCGATCCCACGAAGACCTACCGTCTGAACGTCACGGCGCTTGCGGCAGACGGCAAGGAGATCACCGCGCAGATCGGCTTCACGGCCACGGTCGACGAGCTGCGCAACGACGGCGGCGCGCTGACCCTCTCCGCCGGCGGCGCTCAGATCCCGCTGTCCTCCATTCTTGCCGCAAGGCCCCCGAAACCCGCCGCAACGCCTGCTTCATAAACCAGCGCCGAGCGTACCCGACCGCATTCCCTCCCGAGGAGCATTTCAATGAGCATCTACGGCAGCCTTTTCTCCGGCGTCACGGCGTTGACCGCCCAATCCCGCGCCCTTGGCACGATTTCGGAGAATATCGCGAACGTGAATACGGTCGGCTTCAAGGCCAAGACGACACAATTCTCGACCCTGGTCGCGGCTGGAAAATCCAACTCCGGCTCCGTCGGCGGCGTCATCCATACGACATCGGCCAAGATCGATAAGCAGGGCATCCTGCAGACCACCGAAACCGACACCGATATCGCGATTAACGGCAGCGGCTTCTTTGTGGTGAACGACGATGTGGTCAACGGCGTCGCCCAGGGCGATACGATCTTCACCCGCGCCGGCCACTTTGCGATCGACAAGGACAATAATCTCGCGAACGCCTCCGGCCACTATCTGATGGGGTGGAAGCTGAACAAGGACGGCGATTTCGTCAATGCGTCGAACGACGTCATCGTGCCGGATCCGACCAACGAGGAAGATCTTCTGGCGGTCAACCTGAACGACGTGACCTTCACCTCGGCCGGAACGGAAGAAGTATCGATCAAGGCGAGCTTCCCGACCAAGCAGGCTATGGGCGATGTCTTCGACGTCTCGTCGCGGGTCTTCGACGATCTTGGCGGGACCCATAACCTGGGATTCGAGTTCTCGAAGGCCGACCATCTGGAGCTGACAGGCGTCCTCGCGCCCGAGCCAGGCGGCGGCCCGGCGCCAGCGTCATTCACGATGTCCACGATCGCGCTGCAATCCCCGATAGCCGAACTCGGCAACCTGACCTCCAGCACCAGCATCGACCTGACGTTCGACCACACATTGACCGACGCGACTGGAACCACATGGACCGTGACGGCGACCGCCAACAATGGAACCGTCGACGCGGCGACGACCACATTCGAGGTGTTCTTCAATGCCGAAGGCGAAATGGCCAGTCCCGCCATTCAGCAATTGAATATCGCATGGGATCCCACCCTCAATGCCGCTGACACGCTCGTGGCGCTCGACTTTTCGGGAATGGTCCTGACCGCCGGGGGAACGCCGGCCGCGACCGGCACCGTGAACGAGAACGGCCTCGCGATGCTGCTCGAAACTTCGACCGGCAATCCGAACGATGCATTCATCGGCGCCTCCTCGACCTTCGTGCGCTTCGATCAAGGCGGCAACCTCCTGAGCCCGAGTTCGCTGGATCTTGTCGTCAACTGGGACAATGCCGATACATTGGCCGTGAACTCGGCGATCTCCTTCGATCTCGGCCGTGTCGGCACGTCTTCGGGCCTGTCGGTCGGCGGCAATGACTTCGTCCTGAGCTCGACCCAACAGGACGGCTTCGCGTTCGGCTCATTCGAAGGGGTGACCATCGATAACGAAGGCTTCGTCATCGCGAACTTCAAGAACGGCACCTTCCTCCCGATCTATCAACTGCCGATCGCAGACTTCAACAATCCGAACGGCCTGAACGCGCCGAACGGCAACGACTTCCAGGCGACCCTCGAGTCTGGCAATTTCTTCCTGAACCAGGCCGGCAAGGGCGGCGCGGGCGAGATCATTCCGCGCTCGCTGGAGCAGTCCACCGTCGACATCGCCCGGGAGTTCACGAACATGATCGTGACCCAGCGCGCGTTCTCCTCGGCCTCAACCGTCATCACGACAGCCGATGAGATGTTGCAGGAACTCGTTCAGATCAAGCGGTAATTCAGTTAAAGGGTTCGGAATATTTTTTCGCGCCCTTTAACCGTGCCCATTAGGCGAGCGGAAAGTGACGCTGGTCCATATTAGCGTCGTCAACAAGACGCCATCGCCACCCGCTTCGGAAATATCCATGCCGCGAGATGCTGCAAATCAGAATAGGCCCCAGACGGTCATCGGACCGCTGGGAGAACGGCTGAGCCTCGCCGACCTGCCGTCGCCCGGCACCAAACGCTGGGTGATCCGCCGCAAGGCGGAAGTGGTGGCGGCGGTCGAGGGCGGCCTTTTGTCGTTGAATGACGCCTGCGCCCGCTATCACCTGTCGGAAGAGGAATTCGAGGGCTGGCGCCGGCTCATATCGGCCCACGGCCTCGCTGGCCTGCGGACTACGCGCGTCCAGCAATACCGGGATGCCTGAAGCGCCGACAGCCCCGGCGACGGAAAATCCATAAACCCGGCAAAATTTTCCTAGACTTAACGCCTCGTTCACCGTGTCGCCCTTAGCGTCCGGCTGTCGCCCATTGGGCCCGCCACGCAGAGATCGACGCCAGAGTGCAAAACCTCCTCGACATCCTGACCCGGATCGGCCCGGCCCGGCTGATCGCGATCGGCGTGACGGTCGCGGGCCTTCTGGGCTTTTTCGGCTTTTTCGTCACAAAGATGACCACGCCGGAAATGAGCGTCCTGTTTACCGATCTGGAGCCAAGCGACGCGGGCGCCGTCATCAATCGCCTCGAAGCCATGGGCGTCACGGTCGGAACCGGCCCGGACGGCGCGACCGTCCTGGCGCCGCGGGATGAAGTCGCCCGCCTCCGCATGCTGCTGGCCCAGGACGGCCTGCCGGCCGGCGGCGGCGGCGGCTACGAGCTCCTCGACAAGGCCGACGGCCTGGGCGCGACAAGCTTCGCCCAGCAGATGAACAAGCTGCGGGCGCTTGAAGGCGAACTCGCCCGCTCGATCCGCACCCTGAGCTCGGTCCGCCAGGCCCGCGTACATCTGGTGCTGCCGAAGCGCGAACTGTTCAGCCGGGAACAGCTCGAGCCAAGCGCCTCGATCGTCGTGGCAGTGCGCGGGTCGGCCCTGAACAGCCAGCAGGTTTCCGCGATCCGCCATCTCGTCGCCTCGGCCGTGCCGAAACTCAGCCCGACGCGCATCTCCATCGTCGACACGAACGGCAATCTTCTGGCGAGCGGCGAATCGACAGACCCAGCGGGCGCGCCCGCCGGCGCCGTCGCCCAGGACCGGAAGATCGATGTCGAGAAGCGCATGGCCGCCGCGATTCAGGAACTGCTTGAACGTGTGGTCGGCGCCGGGAACGTTCGCGCCGAAGTCAGCGCCGACCTGGATTTCGACCGAATCACCACGAATTCCGAACAGTTCGACCCCGAAGGCCAGGTGCTCCGGTCGAGCCAGACCGTGACGGAAGAGAACGAGGCCAATGACGGCGCCAGCAACGATCGCGTTTCAGTCGATCGCAACCTGCCGAATACCGATGCCGAAGCCGGCGGCGCCGGCGCCAAGTCCGCCAGCCGCTCGCAGCGCACCGAGGAAATCAGCAATTTCGAGATTTCCAAGACCATCCGCACCCATATCCGCGAAAGCGGCCTGGTCCGCCGCCTGAGCGTCGCAGTGATCGTCAACGCCGCCGCGTCCCAGAACGGCGACGGTCAGACCGTCTTCACGCCGCGCCCCGCCGAGCAACTCTCCAAGCTGGAAGCGCTGGCCAAGTCCGCCGTCGGCTATGACGCCGGGCGCGGCGACACGTTCGAAATCGTGAGCATGGAGTTCGCCCGTCCGGAAGCGATCTTCGGCGCCGAAGACCCGGACGCGATCGAGCTGACTAAAGAAGACTACTTCCGGATGGGCCAGTTGGGGGCGCTGTTCCTGATCGCGCTCCTGGCCGTGTTGCTGGTGATGCGCCCGGCGATGAACCGCGCGCTCGGCGTGCGGAAGCGCGGCGACGGCTCCTCTGGCGCGGAAGACAATGGTCCCGCAGCGCTTGCCGGCCCTGGCGGGGCGCAGGCCCAGCTTGCAGGGCCGAATAGCGACGCCCTCGCCATCGCCGGCGATAGCGAGGGCGCGGCTGCAGGGCCCGCCATACTGAGCCAGCTCGAGCGCTTGAAGCTCGATCGCATTCAGGCCGGGATCGAAAGCGAAACCCTCGCGAAGATCGGCGCGCTCCTCGACGAATACCCGCAAGGGTCGGCCGAAGTCATCAGCTCTTGGATCCGGGGAGAATAAGCCATGGCGCAAACGAAAACGAAAAAGGCCAGAGCCGAGGAAAGCATCACCGAAGCGCGGAAGAGCGGGCGCCGGAAGGCCGCCGCATTTTTCCTGGCGATCGGCGAAGCGAATTCAGCGAAGATCGTCAAACAACTCGATAACGAAGACGTGCGCGAAGTCTCGAAGGCCATCGCTTCCCTCGGCGTGGTGCAAAGCCGCGAAATCGAGTCGCTGTTTGTGGAATTCACGGAACGGCTGCTCGGCGCCGACGGCTTGAAGGGCAATCTCGACACGACGGAACGCTTGCTCGCCAGCGTCATGCCCCCGGATCAGGTCGCGGCGATCATGGAAGATATTCGCGGCCCGGCCGGGCGGACGATGTGGGAGAAGCTTTCCAATGTGAACGAAGAAGTCCTCGCGGGCTTCCTCAGAAACGAATATCCCCAGACCGTCGCGGTGGTGTTGTCGCGGGTGAAGCCGGATCAGGCGGCCCGTGTCCTGGCGCTGTTACCGGATTCCGAGGCGGTCGATGTCATGCAGCGCATGCTGTCGCTGGAAAACGTCCAGCAGGATGTCCTTGAAGACATTGAAGAAACGCTGCGGGCCGAATTCCTGTCCTCGCTCGCCCGCACCGACAAGACCGATCCGCATGAGCGGCTGGCCAGCATCTTCAATGCGCTCGATCGCCATGCCGAACAGCGCCTGATGGTCCACCTGGAGGATCGCAATCGGGAATCGGCCGAGCGCGTGAAAGCCCTGATGTTCTCGTTCGACCACCTGTCGCGCCTGGATAACGGCGGCATTCAGACCCTGCTGCGCGGGGTCGACAAGCAGGATCTGGCGCTGGCGCTCAAGGGCGGCTCGGAAGATTTCCGCGACAAGGTCATCAAGAACATGGCCGAACGTCAGGCCAAGATCTTCAAGGATGACATGGCGAACATGGGCCCTGTCCGCCTGAAGGAAGTCGATCATGCCCAGGCCCGGATCGTCGCATTGGCCAAGCAATTGGCGGAAGTCGGCGAGATCGTGATCTCCGTCGGCGAAGAAGAAGAGATGATCTTCTGATGAGCGCTGCAAGACCCTTCCTGTTTGAAGTCGCGTTTGACGACGACGACGTCGTGGAGCCGATGGCGGATGAACCGGCGGCGGCGCCGACCTTTGACGAAGCGGCGCTGCAGGCGGCGCGCGCCGAAGGTTTCGATGCGGGCCGTCTCGAAGGCTACGCCCAGGGACAGCGTGACGCGGAAGCGGCGGCCGACGCCGCATCGGCAAGCGCCCGCGAAGCCATCGCCGCTCATCTGACAAGTTTCATGGAGCATGCCGCGGCCGCCGAAGCCGGCGCCCTCGCCGTAGCGGCGACCGCCGCGAGCCAGGCAGTCGTCCACGGGTTTCCGGCTTTCGCGGCGACAGTCGGCGCCGGCGAGATCGACCTCCTGTTCCGCGACGCGCTGGCCCGCGCCAGCGACGAGCCCAGGATCGTCGTCCGGATCGCGCCCGACGCCTTTGAAAAGACCGCGGACGACCTGAACGATATCGCCAGGTCCACCGGCTTTGCCGGCAAGGTGATCACCCTGGAAGACGGGGCGATCGCGCCAGGCGACGTCAAGGTCGAATGGGCCGACGGCGGCCTGGTCCGCGACCTTGGACGCTTGACCAGGGCGATCGCCGAAGCTCTCGCCGCAGTCGCCTCCCAATCCCACAGCGACGACCGCGCACGGTCGTCCGAACCCCAGGTCTGAGGAGACCCGCTCTCATGTCCGACCATTCCGACCTGGCGTTGCCAGAGCATCAAGCCGTCGAAGAAGGCGCGCCCCTGGTTGGGGGCGGGCACGACGGCGATCCGTCGGCGCCGCTCAATCTCGGCGCTGTCTACGACGTTCCCGTTCAGGTCTCCGCCGTGCTCGGCCATGCCTCGATGCAGGTCAGCCAGTTGCTGAAGCTTGGCCGCGGCGCCGTGATCGAACTCGACCGGCGGGTCGGCGAAGCCATCGAGATTTACGTGAACGACCGCCTGGTCGCGCGGGGCGAGGTCGTCATCGTCGACGACCGGCTCGGCGTCACCATGACGGAAATCGTCAAGCAAGACCGCAAGTAACGGCGCATCCGCCGCCGATTTTCTGTCTAACGGGAGTTTCATTTCATGCGGTTGCTGATTGTCGGCTCGCTGAACGGGTATATGGGCGAAGCCAGCAAGATTGCGGTTAGCCAGGGCGTCAAGGTGCTGCATTGCGATGAGTGCGACGGCGCGCTGAAAGCGCTGCGCGCCGGCCAGGGCGCCGACCTTGTGTTCATCGACGTGCAACTGAACGTCCCCGACTTCATGAAGAGCCTGCAGGCCGAGCGGATCGCGACGCCGGTGATCGCCTGCGGCCTGGGCGCCGACACGGCCGCAGCCGTCCGCGCGATCAAGGCCGGCGTCAAGGAATATGTGCCGCTGCCGCCGGACCCGGAATTGATCGCGGCCGTCCTCGCCGCCGTCGCCGAAGAAGACGATACCCTGGTCTTCAGCGACCCGGCCATGATCGCGACGATGCGGCTAGCAGATCAGATTGCGCCAAGCGACGCCACCGTTCTGCTGAATGGCGAAAGCGGCACCGGCAAGGAATTGCTCGCCCGCTATATCCACAAGAAGAGCAAGCGCGCCAAGAAGCCATTCATCTCGATCAACTGCGCCGCGATCCCGGAGAACCTGCTCGAGTCGGAGCTGTTCGGCCACGAGAAAGGCGCGTTCACCGGCGCCGCCGCCCGCCGGATCGGCAAGTTCGAGGAAGCCGAGGGCGGCACGCTGCTGCTCGACGAAATTTCCGAGATGCATCCCCGCCTGCAGGCCAAACTGCTGCGCGCCATTCAGGAGCGCGTGATCGACCGGGTCGGCGGCAATACGCCGATCAAGGTGGACCTTCGGCTGATCTGCACCTCCAACCGCGATCTGGAAGGCAGCGTCGCCGCGGGCGATTTCCGCGAAGATCTGTACTTCCGCATCAACGTCATGACCTTGACGCCGCCGGCCTTGCGCGACCGCCCAAGCGATATCCTGAAGCTCGCGGAACATTTCATCGCGAAATACGCCAAAGCCAATGGCCTGGACCCGCTGCCGCTGACGACGGACGCAAAGCGCGCGATGCTTGGCCATTCCTGGCCGGGCAATGTCCGCGAACTGGAAAACGCGATGCATCGGGCGGTGCTGCTTGCGACCAACGGGGCGATCGATCCGAAAGCGATCATGCTGACCAGCAGGCTCGCGAACCAGGCGCCGCGGCCCCTGATCGAAACCGCCGCCGCGGAAGCCCGGATGGCCGACGATCGCGCGACGGCCGCCGGCGACGAGGCCAACTTCGTCGGCCGCACCGTCGCCGATGTCGAGCGGGACCTGATCATCGAAACCCTGGAACACTGCCTGGGCAATCGCACCCATGCGGCCAACATCCTCGGCATCTCGATCCGAACCCTCAGGAACAAGCTGAAGCAATATGCCGGCGAAGGCGTGCGCGTGCCGCCTAACGCGGCGCAACAGATGCAACCCTACGCTTGATCCGATTTTAGGCGCCGTATCCAGACATGGCTGAAGACGTAAAAACCAGCGGCTTCTCGATCGGGGGGCTTACCGGGCGCAACATCATGCGCGCGAGCTTCCGTGGCGACGTCGGCCTGGCGCTGGCGATCGTGGCGGTGCTCACCGTCATGATCCTGCCGCTGCCGACCTGGCTGCTCGATATCGCGCTCGCGATCTCGATCACGCTGTCGGTCGTCGTGCTGATGACGGCGCTGTTCATCGAAAAGCCGCTCGACCTTTCGTCATTTCCGACCATTCTTCTGGTCGCGACGATGTTGCGGCTGTCGCTCAATCTTGCCTCCACGCGCCTGATCCTGTCGAACGGGCATGAGGGCATGGGGGCGGCCGGCAACGTGATCGAAGCGTTCGGCGGCTTCGTCATGGGCGGCAATTTCGTCATCGGCCTGATCGTTTTCATCATTCTGGTGCTGGTCAATTTCGTCGTCATCACCAAGGGTTCGGGCCGGATCGCGGAAGTCGCGGCGCGCTTCAACCTGGACGCCATGCCGGGCAAGCAGATGGCGATCGACGCCGATCTCTCCGCCGGGCTGATCGACGAAGAGCAAGCGCGCACCCGCCGCAAGACCCTGGAAGAAGAGAACGCCTTCTTCGGCTCCATGGACGGCGCGGCGAAATTCGTGCGCGGCGACGCCATCGCCGGCCTGCTCATCACGGTGATCAACATCATCGGCGGCATCATCGTCGGCTCGGCCCAGAACGGCATGAGCCTCGGCGACGCCGCCCGCACCTACACGATGCTGACGGTCGGCGACGGCCTGGTGTCGCAAATTCCGGCGCTCATCGTCTCGACGGCGGCCGGCCTGCTCGTCTCGAAAGCCGGCGTCACCGGATCGACCCACAAGGCCCTGTTCGGCCAGTTGAGCGGCTATCCGACCGCCCTTGGCGTCACGTCTTTCCTGACCGCCGGCCTCGCGCTGGCGCCGGGCCTGCCGGCCATCCCGTTCCTGTTGATGTCGGGCGGCATGGGCTATTTCGCCTACCGGTCGAGCAAGCGCATCCGGACCGCCGCCGACGATGCGGATACCGCGACGGCCGCCGCCGCAGCGCCGCCATCGGAAGCGCCGATCTCCGACTCGCTGAAGATCGACGAGATCCGGCTGGAGCTTGGCTACGGCCTGCTGCCCATGGTGAACGGCGACGAGGGCGCGCGCCTGACCGATCAGATCAAGGGCCTCCGCCGCCAGCTCGCGGCCGACATGGGCTTCGTCCTGCCGGCCGTGCGCATTCAGGACAACATGCAGCTCGCGGCCAACGGCTATCTTGTCCGCATCAAGGAGATCAGCGCCGGCGAAGGCGAACTCCGCCCGAACATGCTGATGGTGATGGACCCGCGCGGCGAGGAAATCACCTTGCACGGCGAGGACACGATCGAGCCGACCTTCGGCCTCGCGGCCAAATGGATCGATCCGTCCGACCGCGAGGAAGCGCAGTTCCGCGGCTATACGGTCGTCGACCCGGCGACGGTCATCACGACCCACGTCACCGAAATCGTCCGCGACCATACGGCCGACCTTCTGTCCTATGCCGAGACCCAGAAGCTGATCGAAAAACTGCCGCAAGAGCACAAGCGCCTGATCGACGAAGTCATTCCGGCCCAGATCAGCATGGGCAGCTTACAACGGGTGCTGCAGAACCTGCTCGCCGAACGGGTTTCGATCCGCGACCTGCCGACGATCCTGGAAGGCATATCCGAGGCGAACGGCTTCACGCGGAATATCGCGATGATCACCGAGCATGTCCGCAGCCGGCTGGCCCGCAGCCTCTCAGAAGCGAACGCCGGTCCCGACGGCATTCTCCGCCTTGTCGCGCTGACGCCCGACTGGGAGAACGCCTTCGCCGAAGCTCTGATCGGCGAAGGCGAGGAGAAACAGCTCGCGATGCCGCCAAGCCAGTTGCAGAAGTTCATCGCCGGGGTTCGCGAAGCTTTCGACCGGCACGCGCTGCTTGGCGAAAGCCCGGTGCTGCTGACCAGCCCCGCCATCCGTCCCTATGTGCGCTCGATCATCGAGCGCTTCCGCCCGATGACCGTCGTGATGAGCCAGGCGGAGGTTCACCCCCGCGCGCGCATCCGCACTGTCGCTCAGGTTTGAGGTAGAGCATGCGCATTCATGTCATCCGCGCCCCGACGCTGCCTGCGGCGCTCGCGCAAGTCCGCGACGCCTTCGGCGACGAGGCCATCGTTCTGGACACCGCCGAAAGCGCGCAAGGCGTAGCGATCCGCATTGGCATCGAGAGCGATATCCCGGCCCCGCCGCAAGCGCCCGGCGCGGCGAGCCCCGCCGCCGCTTCAGGCCCCGCCGCCGTCGTCGCTCAGGCGCGGACCAAGGCCGTCTCCAGCGTCGCCGACAGGGTGGCGGAAGCGCTTGCCTGGCATGGCGCGCCGCCGCTCGTGACGCGGAGCTTGCTGCTCGCCGTCGAGGCCGATAGCGCCGATACGCCCGAGGCCGCGCTCGCCAATGCTCTCAACCGCGTCTTCCGCTTCGGCCGGCCGGACAATCTGGCGACCCCGCTCGCGCTCGTCGGCCCGCCCGGTTCCGGCAAGACCGCGACCCTGGCGAAGCTCGCCGCCGCCAGGAGCCTCGCCGGCGCGGACATCGCGCTGATCAATGCCGATATCGAAACCGCCGGCGCCCGCGAGCGCATCGGCGCGTTCGCAGCGGCGCTCGACGTGACGGCCCATGAAGCGAACGCCGCCGCCGACATCGACGCCGCCATCGCCAAAATCGGCCCCGACACTGCGATCTTTGTCGACACCAGCGGCCGCGCCCCGGCCGACGCCGAGGATATCGACGGGCTGGCGCAGGAAATCGCGGCCGCCGGCAACGGCGTGCTCGTGCTGCCCGCGACGACGGCGCCGGTCGAAGCGGCGGAACTGGCGGAATGCTTCGCGGCCGCGGGCGCGACCGAACTGATCATGACCCAACTGGATATCGCCCGCCGCGTCGGCGGCTTGCTGGCGGCCGCGGACGCCGGCGACCTGATTATCGCTGGCGTCAGCGTCGGCCGCCGCGTCGGCGACGGCCTGAAGGCGCTGACGGGAGCCAGCCTGGCGCGTCTGATCCTGGCGACCCCATTGCCGCTCGCCAAACCCCGGCGGCCCGCGGCCGTATCCCGGCCTGTCACATCCTATGCCGCCCATGGAGCCGCCGCATGACCGCACCACCGCAAATCCTCGCCGTCGCCTCGGGCAAGGGCGGCGTCGGCAAGACCTGGCTGGCGATCACGCTCGCCCAGGCGCTGACGGAAGCTGGCGACCGGGTCGTCGTTCTGGACGGCGACATCGGCCTCGCCAATATCGACATCCAGCTTGGCATCGCGCCCAAGCACGATCTGGCGGAATGGGCGACCGGGAAGACGGCTCTCGCCGATATTGTCGAGCGGACGCCGGCTGGGTTCGACGTCGCGCCCGGGGCATCTGGATCGATCGCCATGTCTGCCATGCCCGGCGCCGAGATCGCCCGGCTTGTCGGCGACTTCCACGGTCTGGCGGCGCATTACGATGTCGGCCTGATCGATATCGCGGCTGGCGTCGAACCGGCGCAATTGCGGCTCGCCGGCGCGGCCGGCCGCTGCATTCTGGTGATCACCAGCGATCCCACATCGCTGACCGATGGCTATGCTTTCGTGAAAATGGCGCAGCGCCTGAAGCGGCCGCCGGCCTTTCAGGTCGTGGTCAACATGGCCGATACGCCGGCGAGCGGCGAACGCGCCTATCTCTCGCTCGCCAAGGCGGCGAAGGGCTTTCTCAAGCTCGATCTGCCCTTGCTTGGCGTCATCCGCCGCGACCCGGCGGTCGCAGCCGCGATCCGCCGCCAGACCCCATTGCTGACCCATGCGCCCGGCGCGCCGGCGGCGCTGGACGTCATCAAGATCGCCAAGGCGTTGCAGCGCGGCGGCGCTGCTCGCGCTGCCTAGATCGCCAGCGTCCAGCCATGAACCAGCCGCAGCAAGCCGTCGCCGCCACAGCAAGCGCCCAGGCAGCGCTTGGGCGGCTGCCGACGCCGGCGCGGATCGTATCGATCGCCCCGGCCTTGCAAGCGGCGGCCGCCGCCGGCAATAGCGCAATTCCAGCGGTCGTCCTCGGGCGGACCGATGGGATCACGACGTTGCAGACCGCCCACGGCGAAATCGCCCTGAAGCTCGCGGCGCTGCTGAAGCCCGACCTTGCGGTTCACCTGCAATTGCCGCCCGCCCCAGCCGCGAGCTTGCTGGCCCTGGTATCCCTCGCCCGGCCCGAAGCAAAGCCCGCGCCGACAAAGCCCGGGGCGCCGTCAACGCCAGCGCCGCCTTCGACGTCAATGCCGGGGCCAGCGCCGCCGCCCGGCGCGGCCATTCCCCCGCCGCCGACAGCGCCCGGCCGCCCAAGCTTGTCGCCGACGCGCCTGACAGCCCCGATCCTGCCGCTGGAGCCCATCGGTCAACGCCCGCCCAACCCCGATGCCGAGCGTCCGCCGACCGGAGGCGATGGCGGCAGAAGCCGGCCGGCGCCAGGCCCAATCCCGCACCCGGCGGCGCATGACGCTTACCGCCAACAATCGCACCCCATCCGCCCTGCCATCCCGCCGCCCGTCATCCCGTCGCCTGCCGGATCGCCGCCGCAAGCCTCAACCGCGCCACAGCCGCCGCCCACGCCCGGGGCGCAGCCGCCGCTGGCCGGCCCGCCACAGGCGTCCGCGCCGATCCCAACGCCAATCCCGGCGAGCGGGATGCCGATGCCCCCATCCGGCGCCGCAAGCCCTGCAACGCCGCCATTGCCGTCGAGCAATCCAGCGCCCCTGATGACGCCCCCGGACGGCACGCCTGCATCCAACGGGACTGCGCCTGCTCCCAGCCCATCCCAGCCTGCGCTTGTGCCGACGCAGCAGCCCGCCACCGCTGTGGCAGAGCGTTCGCCAGCAGCCGTCCCGCCAGCACAACTGGGCGCCGCCCCGGAAAGCGCGGAGCCGAAACCCGAGACACGGCCAAGCCCGCCTGACGTGCAGCAGCCGGCGAGCGCCCGCCCGCCCGCCGGCGCGTCGTCAGTCGCAGCGGCGCCGCCCCAGGCCCCGCCCTCGCCCTCGCCTGCCTTGAGCGCGCCGGATGCCCGGCCGCCCGCGCCAGCCCAGGAGCGCGCCAACGCTTTGGCGAGTTCGACTGTCACAGTAACCGGCGCCTCGCCGCCGCCGCCAGGGCGCCCGTCGGATGTGGCCGGATCGCCGCCCGAGACCGCTGGCAGAAGCCAGCCAGCGCCGCAACCAGCCTCAGGGCAAGACCAGCGCTCCCCGCTCCCGGCGCCGCCGGATACGCGCGCTGCGCCCCCTCTGCATGACCTCAATGCCGCTCGCAGCTTGCCGCCGCCCGCCGCGCCGCCGTCATCCCTCGCGCCGCAAACTCAACCGCAGGCCCCGACGGGCGGGTCGCCTGCCCCTGCCGCCCCGCCGCCGGATCAGCCCCCGAGACCGGTTCCGATGGCGGAAGCGCCAGCGGCCGGGCCGCGCCTGCCCACGCCGTCGCCCACGCCGTCGCCCACGCCGTCGCCCGCGCCGCCAGCCGCCCGCTTGCCGGTCGAAGCGGGACCGGCTTTGCCGCAACCGCCGCCGCAGCGTGGGGCGGACACGCTCATGCCGCCGCTAACTGGCGCGCCTGCCCCGCCTGCAGCCGATGGCGGCGCCCGACCCGGCGGCGCCAGCGTACTGCCGCCGCAACCCCTGCCGCTTCCGCCATTGCCGCGCGCGCCCGTGGGCGACGCCACGGCGACGCCCGCCCGGCCGCAGACTGCCGTCCCGCAAGCGCCGGTCGCGGAGGCTGCGGCCGCGCGTCCTGTCAGCTTGCAGGCAGCCGTGCAGCAGACCACCCCGGCGCCCGCCCAACCTGCCGCGCCGTCCCCCATCCCGACAGGCGGACCGCCGCCGCCCGTCGCCACGGTCGAGATGACGACGATCATGCAGACCCTGATGCGGCCGGCCGGGGCCGACGCCAGCCTGGACAGCCCGACCGCGCGGCAAGCGTTGTTCACGGCGCCGCAACCCGGCGCCGCCGCTGAGCCATCGACCGATGCGGATATCTTCCTGCCGTTCCGCCCGGACATGCCGGCGCCGCAATGGCGCGATCTCACCTGGCGGGAGGATCGGGCGCGGGCGGCGTTGCTGTCAGAGCCCGGCGACGATCCGATGATCGCCGAGGTCGACCTCTCCATCCTTGGCTGCTTCCGCCTTGAAACCCGCCGGAGCAACGGCGGTTTCCTCGTGCTGGCGCGGCACAGCCGCCCCCAGGACGCAGCCGCGCTGGCCAGTCTGGCCGAGAGATTGCAGGCGGAAGCCGAACGCTTCGGGGTGCGCGCCCGCATCCGCTTCAGCCACGACCCGAAGCTTGTGCCAGCGGCTTGAAGGAACGCGAGCGCCCGGACGTTCTATGACTTCGCCGACTGGATCAACGCCGCGACGAACGCCTGGGCATGCATGCCGACAGCGCCGCCCCGTGCGCGGGCCAGGTCATTCACGTTCGAGATGATCCCTGTTTCCCAGGTCGAGCGCGCGTCGCCGATCCTGGCGCTCGCCGCCGATACGGCGCCGGCGGCGATCCCCATGCGCCCGGCCGCCTGGACGCGGGCGATGCCGGCCCGGTCTTTTCCGATGCCCGCATCGTTCAGAATGACGCCGAATAGCGATGCTTTCAGGATATAGGCTGGCGCGCCCGCCAGCAGCCCGCCGTGGCTGCCGCAGACGACGATCTGGCCGGCGTCCTCCTCCCGGATCAGGGACGCCGAGTCGCAACCGATGACCCGCGGCGCGCCGGCGCCGGCCCGGATGACGAAGCGGCTCTCGGGCAGGTCCGGAATGTCCCCTTCCCACATGGCCGCATCGGCCAGCAGGCGCGCCGCCGCCGCCGCCGCCATGCCGACCGTCACGCCAGCGGCCGCGGCGGCCCGATTGGCCCGGCTGATCGCGCCGTTGGCCAGCATGTCCTCACCATCGCCGATGCGGGCGGAGTTGCAATCGACCACAGCGGCCGGCATGCCGAACCCGTCGGCCCAGTCGAGGCCGGAAAACCCAGCCCCCTCCAACCCGCCGCCGGCGTCATTCAGGATCACGCCGCGCGCCTGACCCTTCGCCGCCAGATATGCGGCATAGACGCCGCCATGGGAGGCCGCGACCAGGACCTTGCCGAAATCCGCCGGCGCCAGCTTGGTGACGCTATCCATCACCAGGATCCGGTCATCGGCTGGGGGCGGCGGCGCGCTCATGCGGCGACGATCCGGTCAGCGATCTTCTCCGCGCTCATGATCGTCGGCCCGTTGGTGTTGGCGCAGGGCACGGTCGGGAAGATCGAAGCGTCGACGACGCGCAAGCCCGAGACGCCGCGCACCCGGCCCTGATTGTCGGTCACCGCCATCGGATCGTCGTCGCCGCCCATCCGGCAGGTGCAGGAGGCGTGCCATGTGCCGGTCGCGTTCGCCAGCACGAAGGTATCGAGAGCCTCGGCGTCCTCCAGCAGGTCGCGCATCGAGACGCCCCCGGTAATGACTTTCTCGATCAGCATGCGCCGCACGGCCTCCGGTCCGTCCATCGCCTTGCCGAGCAGCCAGGTGATCGCTTTGTTGCGGGTCGTCACCTTGGCGATCGAGCGCACTTGCTCGGTATAGGCGGTCGGGAACGGGTCCTTCGCGACATGGCGCATGGCGTCGGACATCATGATCGCCGCCGTCCGGCGGAAGCCGTCCGCCAGCCGGTCGACATCCCGGCGGTCGCTGCACAGGCCGAAATCGACCGCCGGCTCGTCCCGCCAGTCCTTCGTCGCGAGCTTCACCTCGCCGGTCGAGTACGTGCGATTGACCCAGACCAGGAACGAGCCGAGGCGCTTGCCGAGATCATGCCAGGCGGACTTCGTGATCTGCGCCGCGAACATGTCCCCCGCCGGCGCCTCATGCAGGTTGGAGGAGAAGCGCCACCCAAGATGCATGTGGCGCACGTCGTCCCGCATCAGGCGATGCTCGGCCGGCAGGTAGGCGGACGCGCTGACCGATGGATGGTCCTGCAAGTTCTGGCCGACGCCCGCGAGCGCGTGCCGGACCTCGATGCCAAGCGCCTTCAAATGACCGGCGGGGCCGATGCCGGCGCGCAGCAGGTGTGCCGGCGAGTGCAATGCGCCTGAACAGACGACGACTTCCCGCGCGGCTTGCAGGTCCTGCGCGCCGCCGGCTTTCGGCTGGATGCGGACGCCGGTCGCCTTCAGCCCGTTGAACAGGATTTCCGAGACGCGGGTTTCGGCCATGATCGTCAGGTTCGGCCGGCGCCGCGTCGGCGGATCGAGATAGCCCACGGCGGCGGAGACCCGGCGGTCGAAGGCGTTCGAGATCGTCAGCGGGAAGAAGCCGTCGCGGAAGGCGCCGTTCTGGTCCTCGATATAGTCATAGCCAGCCGCTTCCAACGCTTTCCTGGCGGCGTGGGTGTGGCCCGTCCATTGTTCCTCGAACAGGCGCCGGACCAGGATGCGGCCCTCGTCGCCATGCCAGTCGCTTTCCGGGAAATCCAGGTCGCGCTCGGCTTTCTTGAAATAGGGCAGGACATCGTCCCAGCCCCAGCCCGCAACGCCCAGGTCGCGCCAGCCGTCGAAGTCCGTCGGCGCGCCGCGATTGAAAAGCTGGCCGTTGATCGACGACCCGCCGCCCATGATGCGCGCCTGCTCGTAGGACCGCCGGGGCGGCGCATAGCTCGGGTCATTGTGGCGCTTCGGCTGGGTGGTGACTTTCAGTTCGGTCCAATGAAAGCGCGGGTCGAAATAGGCGACCCCCGGATAGCTTGAGGAGATTTCCGGCGGGATTTCGCCGTGCGGCATGTCGGGGCCGGCTTCGATCAACAGCACCCGATTGCCCGATCTGGCGGACAGCCGGTTCGCCATCACGGAGCCCGCTGAGCCGCCGCCGACAATGATATAGTCCCACTCGCTCATCCGAAATGCGCCTTCTTCAATGGTTCAGGGTCCGCCGCAGCGTCAGGCCTTGCCTTTGGCAGGCCGCGGCTCCGTCGCGCCGCCTGCTTCCTTCCAGGCCCTGAAACCGCCGACGATATGGGCGACCGGGCCGAAGCCCATGTCCTGCAGCCGCTTCGCCGCGAGCGCCGAGCGGAGGCCGCCTGCGCAGAACAGCACGAACTTCTGCCCCGTGCCGAATGCGTCCCGATAATACGGGCTCTCGGGATCAACCCAGAATTCCAGCATGTCGCGCGGCGCATGCAGCGCGCCCGGCGTCTGGCCGTCCCGCTCCAGTTCGCGCACGTCGCGGATATCGACGAGGCGGACGTTCGGGTCGGCCGCGAGCGTCACGGCTTCAGCGGCCGGAATATTCTCGATCTCCGCTTCCGCCTCGGCGCAGAGCTGCTTGACGCCTTTGGTGATCTGCATGGCTTCAGCCTTTCTTCGGTTCGCGTTGCGCGACGGGCATTCCAGCGTCTTTCCAGCCTTTGAAGCCGTCGGCAAGGTGCGCGACATTCGTGGCGCCCATGTCCATCAGGTCCTTGACGGCGAGCGCGCTCCGCCAGGCGCTCTGGCAATAGAAGACATAGGTCTTGGCCGGGTCGGCGAGCCAGTCCTTATGGTAGGGGCTGTCCGGCGCCGCCCAGAATTCCAGCATGCCGCGCGGCGCGTGGCGGGCGCCGGGGATCATCCCTTCGCGGTCAAGCTCCCGGACGTCGCGGATATCGACGACGACCGTGCTCGCGTCATTCAGGCGGCCATGCAATTCCGCCGCCGCCAGGGTCGGCGCGACCGCGTCCGCTTCCGCCAGCAACGCCTTGTAGCCTTTGCGCAACGCCATGTGACTGCTCCTCATCAACGCGAATTCGCCCAGAGATTAATCCGCCAGCGGCCTGAACGAAAGGCGGCCACGAGGAATCGTTAAGCCCTATGCGAGGGCGCCGCCCGAACACGGTTTACGACAGATTAACAGCCAGCCGGATGTGGAGTCCCCAGGCGGGGCCGCAGCCGAGAGCCCGGCCGGGCGGAGGGACGCACCCGCAAGGCTAGGCGCTGGAACCAGCGAACGCAGGAGAAGCGATCATGAAACACGCATATGCGCCGTCCCTCGACGACGAGCTTTACGGCACGAACTACGACGACTTTCTCGACGGCGGCGACGGCGACGACAAGCTGTTCGGCGGCAAGGGCCGCGACGTCATCCTCGGCGGCGACGGCGATGACTATATCGACGGCGGCCCCGGCATGGACAACCTGAACGGCGGCGACGGCGACGATGTCATCGTCGGCGGCGGCGACAAGGATGAAATGAACGGCGGCGACGGCGACGACTGGATGGACGGCGGCAAAGGCGACGACTGGATGGGCGGCGGACGCGGCGATGACGTTCTGGACGGCGGCGACGGCGACGACATGATCGGCGGCGACGCGGGCAATGACGTCATCTGGGGCGGCGCCGGCAATGACGCGCTGCACGGCCACGAAGGCCACGATACGATCGACGGCGGCGCGGGCGACGACATGATCACCGGCGGCGACGGCCATGACCAGTTGTTCGGCGGCGCAGGCCGGGACGAAATCCACGGCAATGACGGCTATGACCTGATCGACGGCGGCGACGGCGACGACAAGCTGACCGGCAGCGGCGGCGGCGACGTGATGCTTGGCGGCGAAGGCGACGACCAGATCTTCGCCGGCGACGATGACGACCAGGTCTGGGCCGGCTGGGGCGACGACAAGGTGACCGGCGACGACGGCAATGACGCGCTCTTCGGCGAAGCCGGCGACGACAAGATGTATGCCGGCAACGGCCACGACCTCGTCGACGGCGGCGACGGCGATGACGAACTGCACGGCGATGCGGGCGACGACTGGATCGGCGGCGGCGACGGCGACGACCAATTGTTCGGCGAAACCGGCGACGACGACCTGGAAGGCGGCGACGGCGACGATGTGGCCTATGGCGGCGACGGCCGCGACGCGCTCTTCGGCGACGCCGGCGACGACACGCTCTATGGCGACAATGGCGACGACTACATCGAAGGCGGCGACGGTTACGACACGCTGTTCGGCGGCGCGGGCGACGATGCGCTGTTCGGCGGCGCGGATGCCGACAAGCTCGACGGCTCCGACGGCGACGACTATCTCGAAGGCGGCGCGGGCGACGACGTCATCTGGGGCGGTCAGGGCGACGACTATGCTCTGGGCGGCGACGGCGACGATCTGTTCGAAGACGCCGGCGGCGACGACGCCTTCTTTGGCCAGGGCGGCGATGACAGCATCTGGGCGGGCGACGGCGACGACTACCTGTCCGGCGGCGACGGCGACGACATCCTGTCGGGCGGCGCAGGCGACGATGTCCTTCTGGGCGGCGCCGGTTCGGACAAGGTCTACGGCGACGCAGGCCACGATACCGTCATCCATGCCCTGTCGGACGCCGGCTACGGCGCCTACGATCACTATGACGGCGGCGACGGCTACGACACCTTTGTGCTGCGCCTGACAGCAGCCGAAGCCTACGACAGCGACGTGCAAGCGGACGCGATGGCTCTGGCGGCCGCGATCGAAGGGTATGGCTCCAATCCCTTCCACAGCGACCTTGGTTTCAAGGTGGCGAACTTCGAAGGCTTCGTTCTGGAAGTCGAAGGCGTGCAGTACTACGACACGGCCGACTACGGTTGGTGACGATCGCCATCTGGCGAACGCGGGAACGGCCGGGCGATCGCCCGGCCGTTTTCGTTTGCGGCGGGATTCAATGCCGCGTTCAGCACACGTTAAGCGTGCCGCCTGTTAATACCAGCCTGCGGTGAGGCAGACTCATTTTCGGGATTCCCAAAGCGTTCG
>CALAHN010000078.1 GCA_937891825.1 uncultured Alphaproteobacteria bacterium | reverse complement strand
AAGGATCGCAACCCATTGCAAGCCTTCATGATCTTTTGATTCAGGCTCTAAGAATTTGCGTAAATCGCGTCGGGCGGCGGCGTCAATTCTGACGACGCGGCAGGTGCTGTATACTGGCGCTAGCAGCATCAAGGACACGGTCTCTTGCCCAATAACCGACACCGCCCGAAATGAAGAAAATCAAGTTGAGCAAGCTCTTGCAAGCTCAGGGCTTCGGCGCCCGCCGGGCTTGCGAGGTGATGATCCTGGACGGCCGGGTGCGCGTTTCCGGCGAACTGGCGACGGACCCCGGCGCCCTCGTCCTGGCGGAGGCGCTGCCGGTCGAGGTCGATGGCGCGCCTTGGACATGTCGCGCGCATCTCTATGTGGCGCTGAACAAGCCGCCGAATTATGAGTGCTCGCGCAAACCCAGCCATCATCGGGGCGTCCTGTCGCTGTTCCCGTCGATGTTTTCCCTGCGCAATATCCAGCCGGTCGGGCGCCTGGACCACGACACGACCGGCATGCTGCTCTTGTCCGACGACGGCCAGTTCATCCACCGGCAAGCGTCGCCGAAGCATTATGTGCCGAAGACCTATGAGGCGACGACCCTCGACCCGGTCACGCCGGACCTGATCGCCAGCCTGCTTGCCGGCGTGCTGCTGCACGACGAGCCGAAACCCATCGCAGCCGCGGCCTGTCGGCAGCTTGGCCCGCGCCGGCTGGAGATCGTGCTGGAGCAAGGCAAGTATCATCAGGTGAAGCGCATGCTGGCCGCGGTCGACAATCGCTGCGAGGCGCTGACGCGCACGGCGATCGGCAAGCTCTGGCTCAAGGACCTCGGTCTGGCGGAAGGCGAATGGCGCTTTCTGACTGATGCGCAACTCCGGTTTCTGGCGCCGGACGCGCGCAAGGAATAGCGCGGCGGAATTTCCGTCGATCCTCTTGCTTGAACCGCCATGGGGTTAGCGCTTAGTATCGTGGGACAGGAATCCCGCTGACGCGCATTCCGCTGACGCTTGGCCCATCGATCCGGTCTTGCCGTCACGCTGGATGGGCGTTCGGTTCGGCTTCGCATCACCCGCAAACAGTCGAGGAAATATCCGCATGAACATCATATCCGGCGACAACAAGTGGATCGGTCAGAACACGATCCGTCCGGACGGTGTGGAAAAAGTGACCGGCATGGCGCGGTACGGAGCCGACGGCGACATGCCGGGCATGGTCTGGGGCAAGGTGCTGCGCAGCCCCCATGCCCACGCCCGCATCAAATCCATCGATACCTCGAAGGCTGAGGCGCTCAAGGGCGTGCTCGCCGTGATGACCAGCGATGACCTGCCGCTCCTGCCGCTCGACGTGCCGCGCCCGATGGGGCCGCAGGATCTCCGCTGGATCTGCCGCAACACCATCGCTCATGGCACGGCGCTCTATGTCGGCCACCCGGTCGCAGCCGTAGCCGCGACGACGCAGACTGTCGCCGACGCCGCCCTGGCGTTGATCGAGGTCGACTACGAGGTGTTGCCCCATGTGGTCGAGATCGAGGATGCGATCAAGCCGGACGCGCCCGTGCTGCATGACTGGATCAGGACCAAGGGCGTCGAGCCTGCGCCGAAAGTCGCATCGAACATCGCCTCCGTCCTGACCGAGAAGGCCGGCGACGTGGAAGCAGGCTTCGCCGCGGCCGACGTCATCGTCGAGCGCAGCTTCAAGACTGCCGCCGTCCATCAAGCCTATATCGAGCCGCATGCCTGCGTCGTGCATTACGGCAAGGAAGGCCAGTCGACCGTCTGGTCGAGCAGCCAGGGCCAATTCATGGTGCGCTTTGTCACGGCCGAAATGACGGGCATGCCGGTCGGCGACATCAAAGCGGTCCCGGCCGAAATCGGCGGAGGCTTCGGCGGCAAGACCGTCGTCTACCTTGAGCCGCTGGCGATGGTGCTCTCGAAGAAGTGCAACCGCCCGGTCAAGATGCAGATGAGCCGGGAAGAAGTTTTCTTCGGCACCGGCCCGACGTCCGGCTCTGTCAGCCACCTCAAGGTCGGCGTGACGAAGGACGGCAAGATCACCGCCGTCACCGGCGATTATTACTATCAGGCGGGCGCCTTCCCCGGCTCGCCGGTCGGCCGCGCCGTCTACTTCCCGTTCTCGAGCTACAAGATCGAGAACGCCCTCGTGCGCGGCTTTGACGTCGTGTCGAACCGGCAGAAGGTCAACGCCTACCGCGCGCCCGGCGCGCCCGCCGGCAACTACCCGCTGGAATGCCTGCTGGATGAAGCCGCCGAGAAGATCGGGATGGACCCCCTGCAACTGCGCAAGGTCAACATGATCGGCCCGGACGAAGCGACCTTCTTCGGCGCGAAGCTCGGCACGCACGGCATGCTGGAATGCATCGAAGCGATCGAGAATCACCCGAACGCCAAGATCAAGCTCGGCCCGAATCAGGGCCGCGGCGTCGCCGTGGGCTATTGGGGCAATGCGGGCGGCGAATCGAGCGCCCAGCTGCACATCAACGAAGACGGCACCGCGCTTGTCATCACCGGCCACCCGGACGTTGGCGGCAGCCGAGCGTCGATGGTCAACATCGCCGCCGAATTGCTGGGCGTCGATTACCGCAAGGTGCGGGCGCAGATCGGCGACACGAACGCCGTCGGCATCAGCGCCGTCACCGGCGGCAGCCGCGTCACCTTCGCTTCCGGCATGGCAGTGCATGAAGCGACGAACAAGGTCATTGCGATGCTGCGCGGCCGTGCGGCGCAGAAATGGAAAATCCCGGTCGAGGCGGTCACCTGGGCCGACGGCGAGGCCCGCCCGGCCGGCGCCAACGCCGGCGAGTTCGACCCGCTGACCCTGGCCGACCTGGCCGGCATGCCCGGCGCGCCGATCGCGGCTTCCGTTTCCCTGAACGCCACCGGCCACCAGGGCGCTTTCGCCGCGCACATGGTGGACGTCGAGGTCGACCCGGAAACCGGCCATGTCGAGGTGCTGCGCTATACCGCGTCCCAGGACGTGGGCCGCGCCATCCACCCCGACTATGTCGAAGGGCAGATTCAGGGCGGCGTCGTGCAGGGCATCGGCTGGGCGCTGAATGAGGAATTCATCTACGCCAAGAATGGCGCGGTCGATAACGCCAGTTTCCTCGACTACCGCATCCCAGTCGCCAGCGACCTGCCCCGCATCACGCCGATCATCGTGGAGGTGCCGAACGAAAAGCACCCCTACGGCGTCAAGGGCGTCGGCGAAGTGACGATCGTGCCGCCGCTCGCGGCGATCACGAACGCGGTCTATCACGCCACGGGCACGCGCATGACCGAACTGCCGATGTCGCCGCCGAAAGTGCTGGCGGCGCTGAGCCGCAGCAAGGCATAGTCAGCGCCAGATCGAGCCAGTCTTGGGCGATTCCGCCTAAGGTTGGTTTGATCTAGGCGCTGCCGGAATTGAACGATATCAACCAGCGGAGGCGACTCCGCTGGTTTTTTTATGAGGCGCTGCGCCCTGCTTTAGTAACGGCGTCGCAGTCGATCCAGCTCGTCGTAGAAGCGGTCGAGATCGCGCTGCCGGTCGTAAATCGCGTCCCGGATACGGGCGCGTTCGGGGCGCGTCTGCGCCGCCCGTTCCCTGAACTGCAGGTCATCGATATCCCGGCGGGCATCCTCGATCGCGGCGTTGACGCGGTAGATTTCCCGGCCATGGCGATATGCGGGGAGGAAGTCGCGCTCAAGCTCAGGCGGGCAAACGCCGCCGTAGTAGGCGTTCTGCAAGCCGCGCTCATAGCCCTCCTCCGGCGTGCAATACAGGCGGAGCCCGTCGGCGTGGCCGTCGGCATAGGCCCGGCGGTCGGGCGTCACGCCCGCCTTGGCGCAATCCTTGGCGTAGTCGTTGAGATCGGCCAGCGACTGGCCGTTCGCGCCATTCTTGTTGCCGATCGCATACCAGTCCGCGACCCGGCACTCCTCGGGCGAAATCGTTTCGCACCCCGCGAGCGCCACAGCCGCAGCCCCAACGCACGCAATCAAGACCAGCCGCATACCGAAACTCCGATCAAGCCGCCCGGGGCGAGATGGCTGCAAGCGGCCAAGCATGCTTCGAAACGAACCGCCCCGCCAGTCGCCCAAAATAAACCCACGTGAAATGCTCGCCTGTCGTCCGCCATACATACCCGCTCCCCGCCGCCGGAACCAACGTTGCAGCAGCCGCTATCCACGCCCCTATCGGACGACGATCTCGGACGCGTCTTTTTGCCTTGCAATTCCGGAGGGCAGTCCCATCTAGAACAACCATCGAACATATGAGGATTTGTCATGCCCGCGCCCCAATTCCCGACATGGTCCGAGCCCGCATCGGAAAGCAGGAACGAAGCCCCCCGCCCTGCCCCCGTGCTTCGCCCAGGCAAGCGCCCTCAGGCGGATCCTGCCGCCGGAGAGGCCTGGAGCGACGCGGATAATGCGCTCCAACGGCTTGAGTTCGCGGTTGAACACGGTCTTGGGCAGGCGACTGTTCGCGAAGCGATCGCCGAGGGCGCGGAAGTCCTCTCCCGCGTCGTCGACCGCCCAACCGACCAGCATCAGCCCGCCAGCGTGATCAAATGGCAAAGGCGCTTGCGCGGCGCCGTCAATGCGGATGGCTCATCCCTGGACCGCGCGTCCATGATCGCTCTAAAGGGGGATATCGGAGCCGCCCAGGCGCGGCTGGATATGGTTACGGCGGCGACAGGTCTCCGTTACGACCGCGACGCTGGCGACGAATTTGTGCTTAAAACCCAGGATGGCGCGCGGCTGCTTGGCCTGCCCCGCCTGACAGGCTTGACCGTCACCGGCGATATGGAGCGTTTCAAACCCCAGTTGCGGTTGCTGGAGGCCGGCATGAAAGCCGACGATCCGGGGCGGCTGGAATCCCGCGCGCTCCACCTGTTTTCCGCCCAGCATGAGCGCGATCACGGCGTCGCGGACGGCGCGCTCCTCTACTCCGGCGTCGAGGCCCGCGCCAACGCCTTTGTCTCTGCCGTCGAAGCGGTGAAGCGAGCCCGGACGCCAGCGGATAAAGCCCAGGCGGAGGCCTTGCTCCGCACGACGCTCTTCGCGGAGGCGGCGCCAGGCAAGCGCCTGGCCGCATTTGCGCTCGACATCATGCCAGGCACAGGCAACGCCAATTCTGCCGGCGAATTCGTCAAGGAATTCAACAAACTTCAAACTGCCATCGCCGAGGGCCGCGCCGATGACGCGGCGATCGCCGGTTTCTGGTCGATCATCGACGGCGTCGGCGCCGTCGGCGGCATCCGTTTCGGCAAAATCCTGACTGAGGTATCGCGCACCACCCCCTTGGGCAGACGGCTGGTCGCCGCGCGGAGACTCGCGCGAATGGAGGCGGATTGGAACAAGAAATTCAAAGCATACAGCGGCAAAACAATCTATGGCCCAAAGCGTTGGGCTAAACTTACAAAAGCCCAACAGAACTCCTTAGAGTCTGTCCGGGATCATAGCGCGGGATTAGAGAGCCTTCTGAGCATGA
>CALAHN010000077.1 GCA_937891825.1 uncultured Alphaproteobacteria bacterium | reverse complement strand
TAAAATCATCGCCGCCAGAAAACGAGGGTTCCAAACGTTGGAATCAATCCACTAGATGATTTCAGAGAGGAGGGCCCATCGGTGTTTTCTGATCTTTTGCCTGTTGCTGAGAGTGTAGTACATCTTCACATCGGAACAGATGTAGGGTTTCAGGACGATCTTGATTTTTTGAATGCTTTTGCTCCCAGTCGAGCGGCTGAATTGCGCACCCTGGCGGAGCAAGGGCGCAACGCCGCCCTCCAAACGCAAGGCCTGGTTAGGCTAGGGGAGGAAATTGAAGGGCGAGGCCCAAATTTGCGAGAGCGCACGCTCGATGAGGTGCGCGCCGATATTGCAAAGACCGAGCGCGAACTCCTCGATCGGGCAAACGGCGTTGAGCCCACGGTAGAGCCCAGGGGCGTCGACGCGAACGGCGATATCATCCTTTCGGAAGGCGAATCGATCCTCTTCCAGCCGAGCGCGGGCGGGTTCACGGTCAATCTTTCGACGGACGATCTGGCGGCGTGGGCGGCGGGCAAGGGGCTTGGCATGGCGCCGGGGGGTACGGCCTCGCTGCTGGAAGTCGGCGATATTCCGGTCAATGTCTGGGCGCGCGGCCGTATCGCCGTGCTGGACGGCGGCAAGAGCGGCATCGACGGCGTGACCAACCAGGCGCAGTTCGGCGCGGCGTTCGGCGTGACGCCGGATGTGACGCTGGGCCTGTTCGGCTCCGCCATGCTGGGCGATATCGAATCCTCCCGGATGGCGCTGGATATGGAGACGTCGTCGGTCGGCGGCGGCGCCTATGCCTCGATCCGGGTGTTTTCCAGCTTCGACCTGGGCCTTGCCGCGACCTACGAATTCGGCAAGGCGGATGTGGTGAACAATGGCGCGTCCGGCAGTTACGATACGGATCGCCTGGGCCTATCGGTCTCGGTCTCGGGCGCGGAATTTGTCGGCGCCTGGGTGCTGACGCCGGGCGTCTCGTTCGACTTTACCCGCGACCATCGGGACAGCTATGTGGACTCGGCCAATCTCGCCGTGCCGGGCGGGACCGAGGAAGACTACGGCCTCAGCGCCGGCCTGCACGTGTCGCGGATTTTCCTGATGGAGGAAGGCGCCCTTCGAACCGTCGCGCCCTGGGCCGACGTGACGCTCGGCTACGCTTTCCGGGAGAACGACGAGATCACCATCTCGGCGACGGAAAGCGAGACCGCAAGCGCGTTCTCCGCGAATGCCGGGCTGGGCGTCAACCTGGGCTTCGAGCAAGGCTTGCGCCTCGGCCTCGGCGCCGGCGTGCTCTCCCTTGGCCAGGACACCATCGCCTATTTCGGCCAGATCAGACTGACAATGCCGTTGAACTGACGCGGTTGATCAAACGCCCGCGTACATCCGGCCGGGGTTCAGACGGCCTTTGGGGTCGAATTGGGCTTTGAGGCCGCTGGTGAGTTTCAGGATGGGCGCCGAGAGCGGCTCAAACACATCGACAGCGGCGCGGGTCGCCTCCGGGGCGCGCATCAGGGTTGCGTGGCCGCCGGCTGCGTGGGCGGCGGGGCGGACGATGGCGGCGCCGGCGTCGGCCGCGCCGGTCGGCGGGGCGAACCAGATCAGGCCGCCGGCCCAGTCGAAATAGGCGCTGCCCCCAAGCGCGCTCTTTAGCTTGGCGGTGAGGGCGGGGCCGGCGGTCGGCGCGGTCGATAAGCGCCAGAGCGGCCGGTCATCGGGGGCCTGGAAGGGCGCTACGTCCCGGATGGCGGCCCAGAGCGCGGCCGATGCCTCATCCTTGAGGACCAGGATGTCCGCCTGCTTCGGCAGATACGCCCGGATCGCCTGTTCCCGGTAGGCCAGGCTTTCCGGAAAGCCCTCGAGCCGCACCAGCGTCAGGGCGTCCTCGCCGGGCGCCGCGTCGATCAGGCGCGCGATATCCGCGGGCAGATGCGCCGCGCCCAGCGGCTCGAACGGACTCCTGAAGGCGGCCGAGAGGGCGGCCTGGCCGGCGGCGTCGTCGAGGCCGACCAGCGCCAGGGTTACCTCGGCCGGCGCTACGGGCAGCACCTTGAAGGTCGTCGCGGTGATCGCGCCCAGACTGCCGAACGCCCCCGTCGTCAACTTGCAGAGGTCGTAGCCCGTGACGTTCTTCATGACCTTGCCGCCGCCCCGGATCGGGTTGCCGGATCCGTCGACGAAGTTTGCGCCGATCAGATAATCCCGAGCCGCGCCCAGGGCCACCCGCGCCGGGCCGGAGAGCGCCGCCGCGACGACGCCGCCTATAGTCGCGGGGCCATCGGCGCCGCCGCCTTGGTAAAGTCGCGTCAGGTCGGGCGGATCGAACGGCAGGCGCTGGCGCTTTTCCGCAAGCGCCTGACGGGCGTCCGCCAGGGGCGTTCCGGCCTGGAAGGTCACGTAAAGCTCGGTCGGGCTGTATTCCACGACGCCGGTCAGCCGGTCGAGCTTCAGGGTCGCCGCGGCCTGGATCGGGCGGCCGAGGCCCTTCAGCCCGCCGCCGCCCTCGATCGCGAGCGGTCCCTGGCCATCCCGAATGGCGTCGACGACGTCCGCCGCCGTCTCCGGCCTGAAAATTGCGCCGGTCACTCTGCGGCCTCAAGTCGGCGCAGCGGCTCCGCCAACGGAAAGACCTTGTGGGGGTTCATCAGGTATTTGGGGTCGAACACGCGCTTCATCCGGCGCTGCAGGTCCAGTTCGATTTCGCTGAACTGCTCGGTCATCAGGTCGCGCTTTTCGACGCCGACGCCATGCTCGCCCGTCAGGCAGCCGCCAAGCTCGACGCAGAGCTTCAAAATATCCCCGCCGCAGGCTTCCGCCCGTTCCGTCTCCCCCGGTTGGTTGGCGTTGTAGAGGATCAGGGGATGCAGGTTGCCGTCGCCCGCATGGAAGATGTTGGCGACCTGGAAGCCGTAGTCGTCGCAGATCGCGCCGATCCGGGCCAGGGCTTCCGGCAGCTTGCCGGTCGGGATGGTGCCGTCCATGCAGAAATAATCCGGCGAGATGCGGCCGATGGCGCCGAAGGCCGACTTGCGGCCCTTCCAGATGGCGAGGCTTTCGGCGCTCGTCCTGGCGATGCGCTCATAGGCCGGCTCATAGGCGGCGGCGATCGCCTGGATGCGGCCCAGGAGGTCGTCGATCTCGGCGTTGGAGCCTTCGACCTCGACGATCAGCAGGGCCTCCACATCGAGCGGATATCCCGCATGGGCGAAGCGTTCGGTCGCGTGGATGGCGGGTTTGTCCATGAACTCGATCGCGACCGGGATGATGCCGGAGGCGATGATCGCATCGACGCAGGCGCCGGCGGCGGCGCTGGTCGCGAAGCCGAACAGGATCGGCCGCGCGCCTTCCGGGGAATGGATGATGCGCAAGGTCGCTTCGGTGATCAGCCCGAGCATGCCTTCCGAGCCGGTGATGAGGCCCAGGAGATCGAGCCCGCCCGCGTCCAGATGCTTGCCGCCGAGCCGCACGATTTCGCCGGTCGGCAGCACCATCTCGACGCCCAGGAGGTTATTCGAGGTGACGCCGTATTTCAGGCAGTGCGCGCCGCCGGAATTCATGCCGATATTGCCGGCGATGGTGCAGGCGAGCTGCGACGACGGGTCCGGCGCGTAGAAAAACCCGTCCGCCGCGACGACATCGGTGACGCCGAGGTTGGTGACGCCGGGCTGCAGCGTGATCGTCCGGTTCTCGTAATCGACGTCCAGAATGTCGGTCATCTTCGAGACGCCGACGACGATGGCGTCCTGCAAGGGCAGCGCCCCGCCGGCGAGGGAGGTGCCCGCGCCGCGCGCCACGACCTTCACGCCGCGTTGGTGGCAATAGCGCATGATGCGGCTGCATTCCGCCGTCGTCTCCGGCAGCACGACGGCGAGGGGCGTCTGCTTGTAGGCGGTCAGCGCATCGGTTTCGTAGGGCTTGATCTCATCCGGATGGTCGATCACGCCGTCGGGCGCGGCGATCAGCGTCCGCAGCGCCGCGACGATCTCGTCGCGCGCCGCCAGGATTTCCGGGTCGGGATCGGGGAGCTGCACCATGGCCGCGGCCTCCGTTTGCGAATGCACGCCCAATCTTAGCATGGAACGCGCCCTGTCAATCGACGGCGCCGACTGGCGGAAAGGTCAGCCCGGGAAATGCGCCTTGAGCGCCTGGAGGAAGCGCGCGGCCGCGTCGGGCGCGAATGCGCCCATGACGTAGCGGTCGGGGCGGATCAGCATGATCGCATCCCGGTGGGCGCGGAGCGGGCGGGCGGCGCGGGGGGCGATCGCGGCTCGATCCAAGGGGACGCGGGCGGGCGCGATCGGCCAGCCGGCCAGGTCCGTCGCCTGGAGCCAGGCTCTGCAGGCGGCATCCTGGGCGATGAGCGCGAAGCCGGGGCCGAGCGTGTCGTCCAGATGGCCGCCGCCCGCGAGCGCCGGGTTCGGCAGCATCTGGCCGACAAGGCTGGCGGGCGGGCCTTCGGGATCGTCCAGGCCGATGAACAGGCCGGCGTCGTAGCGCGGCGGCGGTTTGAACTTCATGCCGACGATGTAGTCGCGAGCTTCCGGGAAGCGGTCCAGCGCGGCCATCATGGCGTCCCTCAGCAGCGATTTCTGGCGGCCGACCGGCATGACGATGTCGCCCATGGCGACGGCGAGGCGGACCATGGCGCGGGCGGGCGCGCGGCGCTCGGTCTCGTAGCTTTCAAGCAAGCCCGCGGCCGCGCCCCGGACGACCATTTCGGCTTTCCAGGCCAGATTGTGGGCGTCGCGGAGGCCGGCGTTCATGCCCTGACCGGCGAAGGGCGGCGTCAGGTGCGCGGCGTCGCCGGCGAGCCAGACGCGGCCCTGGCCCCAACGCTCGGCGACGCGGGCCTCGAAGCGGTAGACGGCGGCGCGCATGATGTCCTCGGGCGCGAGCGGCCGGATCGGCGCGAGCAGGCGGCGGAGCGTCTCGTGGCGGAGCATGGCGTCGGTCGTTTCGCCCTCGAGCAGCATGAACTCGTAGCGCCGGCCGCCGAAGGTCGTCGGGATCGAGACCCATGGCCGGGTCGGGTCGCAGAAGAATTTCGAGACCGGCTCCTGGTCGTCGTCCCGGTGGAGGTCGAGCACGATCCAGTCCTGGGCGTAGGCTTCGCCCGGAAAGGCGATGCCGAGGAGGTCGCGGGTGCGGCTGCGCGCGCCATCGGCGGCGATCATCAAGCGGGCGTCGATGCTATCGGCAGCGTTGGCGGCCTCGCTGGCGTCGCTGGCGATGGTCGCCGTCACCCCGTCGGCGGACTGGCGGAAGCCGGTCATCTCCCGGCCGCGGGCCAATGTGACATGGGCGAAGCGGTCGAGGCTGCGCGTCAGCAGCGCCTCCAGGTCGGGCTGGTGGAAATTGTTGCGGCGCGGCCATCCGTATTCGACCGGACCCGGCCCCACCTCGCCGACGATTTGCCCGGCCTCATCGAGATAGCGCGAGCCGGCGCCGGGGCGGAGGATGCCCTTGAGGTCCGCGCCAAGCCCCGACGCGGCGATCGACCGGCAGCCCTCGTCATCGATGGAAATCGCGCGGGGGAGATTGAGCGGCGCGGCGGCGCGGTCGACGATCGTGACGGCGATGCCTGCCTGCCCCAACAGGTTCGCCGCCAAAAGCCCGGTGGGGCCGGCGCCGACGATCAGAACATCGGTCGTGGAAGGCAGGTTTCGCATGGCCGCGCAGTATAGCCGATGGGCAGAAAGAAAAACGCCCGCCCCGACAGATGCCGGAGCGGGCGATTCCGCTTGAGAGCGGTTAGGTCTAGTTCCGCTCTTTGTTGATGATCGCGTTCTGCGCAATCCACGGCATCATGCCGCGCAGGCGTTCGCCGACGACTTCCAGTTCATGCTCGGCGCCGATGCGGCGCTTGGCGAGGAAGCTCGGCTGGCCGGCCTTGTTTTCCAGAACGAATTCGCGGGCGAATTCGCCGCGCTGGATTTCGCCCAGGATTTCCTTCATCCGCGCCTTCGTGCCGGCGTCGATGATGCGGGGGCCGCGGGTGTAGTCGCCATATTCGGCCGTGTTCGAAACCGAGTAGCGCATGCCGGCGAGGCCGTTTTCGTAGATCAGGTCCACGATCAGCTTCACTTCATGCACGCATTCGAAATATGCCATTTCGGGCGCATACCCAGCTTCGGTCAGGGTCTCGAAGCCAGCCTGGATCAGGGCCGAGAGGCCGCCGCAGAGCACGACCTGCTCGCCGAACAGATCGGTCTCGCATTCTTCCTTCATCGTCGTCTCGATGATGCCGGCGCGGCCGCCGCCATTGGCGCAGGAATAGGAGAGGCCGATGTCATGGGCATTGCCCGTGGCGTCCTGATGGATCGCGAGCAAGCTCGGCACGCCGGCGCCGCGGACATATTCCGTGCGGACCAGATGGCCGGGGCCTTTCGGCGCGACCATGAACACATCCAGGTCGGCGCGCGGCTTGACCAGGTTGAAGTGCAGCGACAGGCCGTGGGCGACCGCGAGCGCGGCGCCGGGCTTCATGTTGTCGCGCAGTTCGCTTTCCCAAAGGTCGGCGTGGCCTTCGTCGGGCGTCAGCATCATGACGACGTCGGCCCATTTGGCGGCTTCGGTCGGGGTCATGATCTTGAAGTTGGCGGCTTCGGCTTTCTTGGCGCTGCCGGAACCGGCGCGGAGCGCGATGACGACATCCTTGACGCCGGAATCGCGCAGATTGTTGGCGTGGGCATGGCCCTGGCTGCCATAGCCGACAATGGCGACCTTCTTGCCCTTGATCAGGTTTACGTCGGCATCACGATCATAATAGACGCGCATCGGGCGGGTCTCCTCTGGTGTTTGAATATTGGTCTTTGGAAGGATGTGCAGGCGGAGACCGCCAGACAGGTGAAAACAGTGCGGGTTTTCTAAAGCCCGCCCGCGCCCCGCGCAATGGCGGCGACGCCCGTGCGCGTGACATCGACCATGCCAAGCGGCTTCATCAGGTCGATGAACGCATCGACCTTGCCGCTGGCGCCGGTGATTTCGAAGACGAAGCTCTCGGTCGTGCTGTCGACCGCGCGGGCGCGGAAAATCCCGGCGATGCGCAAGGCCTCGACCCGGTTTTCGCCCTTGCCGACGACCTTGATCAGGGCGAGCTCGCGCTCGACATAAGGGCCTTCGGCCGTCAGGTCCGCGACATCGTGGACAGGCACCAGCCGATCCACCTGGGCCTTGATCTGCTCGATGATCATCGGCGTGCCGCTGGTCACAATGGTGATGCGTGAAAGCCCGCCCAGATGATCGGTCTCCGCGACCGTCAGGCTGTCGATATTGTAGCCGCGGCCGGAAAACAGGCCGACGACGCGGGCGAGCACGCCGGGCTCATTGTCGACCAGGATCGCGATGGTGTGACGCTCGTTCGCCTGGATGACGGACGGCGCTTCATAGACGGATGATGTGTTCGCCACGGGAGGGATCGTTCTTTCTTAAACCAGGGCCTTGCCGGCGTCGGACACGTCGGCGTCCTGGGCCGCGTTCGGGCCGAGCAGCATTTCATTGTGGGCGGCGCCCGATGGGATCATCGGATAGCAGTTTTCCTTCTGATCGACGCGAATGTCCGCGATCACGGGGCCGTCGGCGGCGAGCATGCGCTCGATCACGTCATCCAGCTCCGCGGGCGTGTTGGCGATCATGCCGGTCCAGCCGAAGGCGTCCGCCAGCTTCACGAAGTCCGGCAAGCTCTCCGTATAGCTTTCGGAATAGCGCGAGCCATGCAGCAGTTCCTGCCACTGGCGCACCATGCCCATCCACTGATTGTTCAGGATGAACAGCTTTACCGGCAGCTTGTACTGCGAGATCGTCGACATCTCCTGCATGTTCATCAGGAAGGAGGCCTCGCCAGAGACATCGACCACCAGCGCATCCGGGTGGGCCACCTGGACGCCGACGGCGGCCGGCAGGCCGTAGCCCATGGTGCCGAGGCCGCCCGAGGTCATCCAGTGGTTCGGCTGGGCGAATTTCAGATATTGCGCCGCCCACATCTGGTGCTGGCCGACTTCGGTCGTGACGAAATAATCCTTGCCCGAGCCTTCCATCGCCGTCTGCAGCCGCTCCAGCGCGAGCTGCGGCTTGATCACCGGGCCGGCGCCGTCATAGGCGAGGCATTTCTTCTCGCGCCACTTGTCGATCACCTTCCACCAGAGATCGAGCGACTTGGCGTTCGCCTTGAGCTTCTGGCCGCGCCAGCCCGCCAGCAATGCGGCGAGCGCCTTGCCGGCGTCGGCGACGATCGGCAGGTCGACGCGCACGTTCTTGTTGATCGAGGAGGCGTCGATATCGATGTGGATCTTCTTGGCGTTCGGCGCGAAGGCGTCGAGCCTGCCGGTCACCCGATCGTCGAAGCGGGCCGCGACATTGATCATCAGATCGCAGTCGTGCATCGCCATGTTGCTCTCGTACAGGCCATGCATGCCGACCATGCCAAGCGACTGCTTGTCGTGGGTCGGGAAAGCGCCAAGGCCCATCAGCGTCTGGGTGATCGGGAAGCCGGTCGCGCGGACGAGGCTGCGGAGCGCCTCCGAGGCGGCCAGACCGGAATTGATGACGCCGCCGCCGACATAGAACAACGGCCGCTCCGCCGCCGCCATCAGCTTCAGCGCTTCCTCGATGGCGGCCGGGTTCGGCTCGGTCTTCGGCCGGTAGGAGCGGTGCTCGAAGGCGTCGGGGCCCCTGTAGACGCCCTCGGCGAACTGCACGTCCTTCGGCAGGTCGATGACGACCGGGCCGGGGCGGCCGGAGCGCGCCACGTAGAAACCCTCGTGCATGGCGCGGGCCACGTCGTTCGGGTCCTTCACAAGGTAGTTGTGCTTGGTGCAGGGGCGGGTGATGCCGGTGGTGTCGGCTTCCTGGAACGCGTCATTGCCGATCAGGTGCGTCGGCACCTGGCCTGTCAGGCAGACGATCGGGATCGAATCCATCAAGGCGTCGGTCAGGCCGGTGACCGCGTTGGTGGCGCCGGGGCCGGAGGTCACGAGCACGACGCCGACCTTGCCGGTCGAGCGGGCATAGCCTTCCGCCGCGTGCACGGCGCCGCCTTCCTGGCGGACGAGGAAATGGCGCAGCTTGTTCTGCTTGAAGATCTCGTCATAGATCGGGAGGACCGCGCCGCCGGGATAGCCGAAGACCGCATCCACGCCCTGATCGATCAAGGCCCGCACGACCATTGCAGCGCCCGTCATCCGTTCTTCTGGCATACCGCTAAACTCTCGTCTTGTGCGACATAAAATTGCCGCGCGTTCTTGCTGCGAAGTGCGGAGAGTATAAGCGGGTCAGGGCGTGGTCAATATTCGATCGCGCAATATACGGACTTTTTCATCGATAGATGTAGAATTTAATTGTTCAGTCAGCAGGATGTCGGGGTTCTGGCGTCCGCGCATCCAGGTCATTTGGCGCTTTGCATAGCGTCGCGTCGCCTGCGCGGCGGCGGCGATTGCGTTCGGTAATAAAGTTTCATCCGATGCCGCGGCGGCGAACTCGCGCAGTCCGACAGCCTTGGCGGCGGGGGCGGCCAGGTCGATCCCAAGCGTCATGAACGCCGCTGCTTCGGCGACCGCGCCCGCGTCCGCCATCGCGGCCGTGCGGGCGTCGATCCGGGCGTAGAGGGCGCGGCGCTCCGGCATCAGGGCGACGGTATGGAAGCGCAGCCCCGGCGGCGGCGTCCCGGTCCGGGCCAGCACGACCGAGGGCGGCGCGCCGGTCGCCCGCCAGATCTCGAGCGCGCGCGCCAGGCGCTGGCGGTCGCCAGGGTCGATCCGGGCCGCCGTCTCGGGGTCGGCCGCGGCGATCTGCCGGTGGACGGCCGCGGGATCGCGGGCGACCTCGCCGCGCGCCGCCTCGCGGATATCGCTGGGGATATCTGGCGCATCGGGCAGGCCAAGCTGCAAGGTCTCCAGATAGAACCCGGTGCCGCCGACGACGATCGGCAATTGCCCGGCCGCGTGCGCCGCCGCGATCGCCGCCAAGGCCGCCGTCCGCCAGCGCCCGGCCGAGCAGATCTCGTCCGGTTCGAGCCATCCATACAGCCGATGCGGCGCGCGGGCTTCCTCCGCTTCCGTCGGACGCGCCGTCAGGATGCGCAGGCGACGGTAGACCTGCATGCTGTCCGCGTTTATCACGACGCCATTCAGGCGCTCGGCCGCCCTGAGGGCCAATGCGGACTTGCCGCTGGCGGTCGGCCCGGCGATCGCCAGAACGGGCTGGCCCGAACAGGATTGTGAGGAAAGCGTGGACTGCATACTGACCCTTGTAGCGCCCCCGGGCGCGCGCCTCGACCCCTCATTGCTCGATAGCGCAAGAACGGCGCTTGCGGTGGCGGGCGTGAAGCGGATCGGCGCAGGCGCGCCCTTCGCGGCCGGCCGGGCGGCGGACGTCGATTTCGCGGGCGATCCCTGGGACCCGACCGTCGCCGACGCCGTCCGGGCCATGCTCGCAAGCGCCCCCGTCGATTATGCCATCCAGCCGGCCCGGCCCCGAATCAAGGCGCTGCTGATCGCCGACATGGACTCGACCATGGTCGCGTCGGAAACCCTGGACGATATGGCGGCCGCCGCCGGCATCGGCGAGCGGATCGCCGCGATCACCAAGCGCGCCATGAACGGCGAACTGGATTTCGAGGCCGCGCTCCGGGAGCGTGTCGGCCTGCTGGCGGGCATGGATGCGGACATCCTGGCGACGACCTATGCCGGGATGGCGATGAACCCGGGCGCCGAGGCGCTGGTCGCCGGAATGCGCGGCGCCGGGGCGGATTGTCGGCTGGTCTCCGGCGGGTTCCGCTATTTCACCGAGCGCGTGGCCGAACGCCTTGGCTTCCACCGCCAGCAGTCCAACGATATCGGCATCGCGGACGGCAAGCTGACGGGGACAGTGCTGGAGCCGATCCTGGATGGCGGCGCCAAGGTTCGGGCGATGCAGGCGGCGATGACGGAGCTGCAGATCGACGTGGCGGCGGTCGCGGCCATCGGCGACGGCTCGAACGACATCCCGATGCTGCAGGCGGCTGGCCTCGGCGTCGCGTGGCGCGGCAAGCCGGCGGTCAAGGCGGCGGCCAGGGCCTGCATCGACCACGGCGACCTCACGACCCTGCTGCTGTTTCAGCGGATAGATTCTGTCTGATGGATCGGGCATGGTGGCCCTCGCAGGATTAAGCAGGAGAACCGTCATGCCTGTCGTTCCCAATCTCACCAAGGAAAAGCTGCACGCGGGCGAGCTCGCCATCGGCATCGGCCTCCGCCAGTCGCGGACGCCCGATATCGCGAAGATCGCAGCCGTCTGCGGCTTCGACTGGCTGTTTATCGACCTGGAACATAATTCCATGGGCATGGACACGGCGGCGGCGATGTGCGCGGCCGGCCTCGACGCGGGCGCGACGCCGATCGTGCGCCCGTCGCATCATGCGAGCTACCTGATGAGCCGGCCCCTGGACGCCGGCGCCCAGGGCATCGTCGCGCCCCATGTGGATACGGTCGCGGAAGCGACGGCGATCCGCGATCAATGCCTGCATCCGCCGCTTGGCAAGCGTTCCGTCGGCGGGCCAGCGCCGCAATTGGCTTACGAAAGCTTGCCCATGGCCGACCAGACCCGGCTGGTGAACGAGAATATTCTCGTCGTCTGCATGATCGAAAGCGCGCTGGCCGTGAAGAACGCCGACGCCATGGCGGCGGTCGAAGGCGTCGATTGCCTGTTGATCGGCACGAACGACCTCTGCGCCGAAATGGGCATCGCCGGTCAGTATGGGCACGAGAAGGTCGAGCAGGCCTATACCACGGTCGCCGCCGCCTGCCGCAATAACGGCAAGCATCTCGGCATGGGCGGCGTCTATGACGAAACGCTGGCGAGCCGGTATATCGCGAAGGGCGCAAGGCTGATCCTCGGCGGCAGCGATCTCGCGTTCCTGATGCAGGCCGGCAAGGCCCGCGCAAGCTTCCTGCGCGGCTTGATGGCCTGAGCCTGAAGCATGGACCGCACGCTCAAGCGAGCGCGCCAGCTCTATCTTCAAGATATCGATGGCATTGTCCCGCGCGGCGGCCGATATGAAAAGCCATGGACCTCAAGCTAGCGATCCGGGAAGAAGCGCTCCGTCTCGGCTTTGACGCTGTCGGCTTCGCGCCGGCCGAAGTCTCCGACGAGGCGCGCAGGCATCTCGGCGAATTCCTGGCGGCCGGACAGTACGGCGACATGGGCTGGATGGCGGCCCATGCCGACCGGCGCGGCGACCCGAAGACGCTCTGGCCTGACGCCCGGAGCGTGGTCGTCGTCGCCATGAGCTACGCGCCGGCGGAGAACCCGCTGGCCCGGTCGCTCCCGGCGGATCGGGGCGCGATCAGCGTCTACGCGCAAACCACGCGGGACTATCACGACGTTTTGAAAAACCGCCTGAAGCAGCTCGCCCGCTGGACGCACGAGCGGCACGGGACCGGCGTCAAGGTGTTTGTCGATACCGCGCCCGTGCTGGAAAAGCCGCTGGCTGCGCGCTCCGGCGTCGGCTGGCAGGGCAAGCACACCAATCTCGTCAGCCGCGATCTCGGGAACTGGTTCTTCCTGGGCGAGATGTTCGTCGATGCCGATCTGGCGCCCGACCCGGCGGTCGCCGACCATTGCGGCTCCTGCCGGAATTGCCTCGACGCCTGCCCGACAGCGGCGTTTACGGCGCCCTACAAGCTCGACGCCCGGCGCTGCATCTCCTATCTGACGATCGAGCACAAGGGCCATATTCCGGCGGAGCTGCGCAGCCTGATGGGCGGGCGCATCTATGGCTGCGACGATTGCCTGGCGGTCTGTCCCTGGAACAAGTTCGCCCA
This sequence comes from uncultured Alphaproteobacteria bacterium, assembly GCA_937891825.1. Lineage (GTDB taxonomy): Bacteria > Pseudomonadota > Alphaproteobacteria > Bin95 > Bin95 > VMCJ01. The sequence continues at coordinate 9,236 of CALAHN010000077.1, read as the reverse complement.
GGCGCCGGCGGAGCCGGGCCTCTGGCCGCGCGCCGAATTGACGGCGCCGAAGCTCCGGGAACTGGCGGCGCTGGACGACGCGGCTTTCCGCACGGTGTTCGCGGGCTCGCCGATCAAACGGACGGGCCGCGACCGGTTCGTGCGCAATGTCTGTATCGCTATCGGCAATTCCGGATATCGCTCCCTGGCGCCCGTTGCGGCGGGCCTGACGACGGACGCCTCGCCCCTTGTGCGCGCGGCGGCGGTCTGGGCCTTGGGGCGGCTGGCGGCGGCTGACGCGAGGCGTTTGGCGGCGGTTCGGATACTGCTGGAGACGGACAGCGACGTCCGCAGCGAATGGCTCGAGGTCGCTAAGATCGAACCGGTCTCAGGCGGAGGCGCCTGAGACCTGGATAAACCGATCGATATCATGAATTCCGGGAGCGAGATCATGTCTGACGTCAAAACCGGCGGCTGCGCCTGCGGGGCGATCCGCTACAGCTTCACGGGCGCGCCGCGCTACATGGGCAATTGTCATTGCCGGGATTGCCAGCAGGCGACCGGCGGCGCCTATTTCCCTGGGGTCGGCGTCCGCGATGACGCCTTCCGGCTGGAGCAGGGCACGCCGCGCTGGTTCGTCCGGAAATCCGACCGCGGCCATGATCTGCATCGCGCATTCTGCGGCGACTGCGGCTCCCCGGTCTTCCTGAAGAACGACGCGGCGCCGAAGTTCACGGTGATCTATGCCGGCAGCCTCCACGATCCAAGCTGGTACAAACCCGCCATCGACATCTTCACCAAAAGCGCCCAGCCTTGGAGCCGCATGGACCCCGATCTGCCGAAGGCGCCGGGCATGCCGGAGCGGTAAGGTCTACTCTGCCGCCGCCACCCCGACCGGGCAGGCGACGCCGGTGCCGCCGAGGCCGCAGTAGCCCGCCGGGTTTTTCGCCAGATATTGCTGGTGATAGTCCTCGGCGTAGAAAAATTCGGGCGCGTCCAGGATTTCCGTGGTGATCGGGCTGAAGCCCGCCGCCTTCAGGGTCTGCTGGTAGGCGGCCTTGCTGGCCTCCGCCGCGCGCTTCTGGGCGAGCGTCGTCACGTAGATGCCGGAGCGGTATTGCGTGCCGACATCGTTGCCCTGGCGCATGCCCTGGGTCGGGTTGTGGCCTTCCCAGAAACGCTTCAGCAGCGCCTCGAACGAAATCTCCTTCGGGTCGTAGACGACCAGCACGACCTCGTTGTGGCCCGTGCGGCCGGAGCAGACTTCCTCATAGGTCGGGTTCGGCGTGTGGCCGGCGGCGTAGCCGACCGCGGTCGAATAAACGCCCCTGGCCTGCCAGAAGATCCGCTCCGCGCCCCAGAAACAGCCGAGGCCGAAGACGACGCGCTCCAGGCCGTCGGGGAAGGGCGCCTTGATGCGGGCGCCATTGACGAAATGGGTTTCAGGGGTTTTCAGGGGCTGGGCGCGGCCCGGCAGCGCATCGGCCGCCGTCGGAAGATCGAGCTTCTTGCCGCCGAACAGGAAATTCATCATGGGGGTCGCCCTCCAGCCGCTCTATGCGCAAGCCTTTAGAATGGCGCGCGGCGGGCATAGTTGCAAGCGCGTCAAAGCGAAACCTTGAGTTCTGTCACTTCCCGGAAGCGGATGCGGCTGGCGAGAACCGGCGGCGCGGCGAGGGTCAGACCCGGAAACCGGTCGAATAATTTCTGAAAGGCGATCTTCGCTTCCAGCCGCGCCAGCGCGTTGCCGGCGCAGATATGGACCCCAAGCCCGAAGCTCAGATGCCGGTTCGGCCGCCGCGCGATATCGAAGCGGTCGGGGTCGGGGAACTGCGCCGGGTCGCGGTTGGCGGCCCCCAGCATCAGGTGCACGGTCGCGCCCGCCGGGATGGCGGCGCCGCCGACGTTCGCCGGGGCGAGCGCCCGGCGGTTGTTGATCTGGATCGGCGCCTGATAGCGCAGCACCTCCTCGACCGCGCTATCGATCAAGGCAGGGGCGTCGATCAGGCGCCGGATCTCGCCGGGATTGCGCAGGAACTCGTGCACGCCGTGGGACAGCATGTTGGTCGACGTCTCGTGGCCGGCGTTCAACAGGAAAATGCACTGGTGCAGCAGTTCCAGTTCCGTCAGGCGCGCGCCGTCCTCCTCGGCGTCCATCAGGTCGGAGAGGATTTCGCCTTCCCGCCGGGCGGCGGGGTTCCGGCGGCGGAGCGCCATCTGCTCCCGGAGATAGGCCTTGAAGTCCTCGACCGCGCGGCAGCCTTCCTGGAACTGGCGGTCGGTGATCGTCGGCTCGAGGGCGCCGAGGATCAGCAGCGCCCAATCGCGGATCAGGATGCGGTCGCCGGCGGGCACGCCCAGCATGTCGCACACCACCTCGACCGGCAGCTTGAACGAGAACTCCCCGACGATCTCCATGCCGCCCTGGTCTTCAAGCCGGTCGAGATATTCGTCGACCAGAGCTTCGATGCGGCTCTCCAGCGCCGCGAGCGCCTTTCGCGTGAAGGCGTGCTGGAAGAGCTTGCGGATGCGGGTGTGGTCGGGGGCGTCCCGGAAGACCAGGCTGGTCGTGTGATGCTCAAAGAGCGGCGAATCCCCGAACTTCGGCTTGAACGCGGCCTGCTTGTCCGAACTCCATAGGCCGGGGTCCCGGTATACCTGGACGATGTCGTCATACCGGGTCAGGACGAACGAGCCGTCGCTGTTCGGGCAGGCTGGGCTCGCCGCCCGCGCCGCCTTGAAATAGTCGTAGGCGCGGGGCACGAAGTCGGCCGGCAGGTTTAGCAGATCGAACCCCGCCGGCATCGTTCAGACCGTCAGATATCGTTCGATGATGCTCTTGTCGCTCTTGAGATCGTCGGCCGTGCCAGACCACTTCACCTCGCCCTTTTCCAGGATATGCACCCGGTCGGAGAGATGGAGGATGAAGCTGAGATTCTGTTCGGCCAGGATGATCGTCAGGCCGCTTTCCTTCAGCAGCTTCACCTGATCGCGGACGTTCTCCACCACCTTGGGCGCCAGGCCCTCGGAGGGTTCGTCGAGCAGCAGCAGGCGCGGATTGCCCATCAGCGAGCGGGCGATGGTCAGCATTTGCTGCTGGCCGCCGGAGAGCACGCCGCCGAGCCGCGTCGGAATTTCCTTCAGGTCCGGGAAGAGCGCGAAGACCCGCTCCTCGTCCCAGCCGACGGTTCCCGCGGCCGCGGGGCGGCGAGCGATATCCAGGTTCTCCCAGACCGTCAGGTCCGGGAATATCCGCCGTTCTTCGGGCACGAAGCCGATGCCGAGCCGGGAAATCTTGTGAGCTGGCAGGCCCGCGATCTCCTGGCCTTCGAACATGATGCTGCCCTTGCTCGGGCGCGTCAGGCCGATGATCGAGCGCATGGTCGTCGTCTTGCCGACGCCATTGCGCCCGACCAGCGAGACGATCTCGCCTTCGTTGACATCCAGGCTGATGCCGAACAGGACCTGGGACAGGCCGTAGCTCGTGTGGATGTCTTTGACTTCAAGCTGCGTCATCTGCGGCCTCGCCCAGGTAAATGCGTCGGACGTCCGGATCGTTGCGGACTTCATCGGGCAAGCCGCGCGCGATGATCTCGCCGTGGTGCAGCACGGAGATCCGGTCGGAAATCCCGAACACCACGCCCATGTCGTGCTCGGTGAACAGCAGCGTCAGGCCCCGCTCCTTGGTGATCCTGTCGATCAGGCGGATCGCTTCGTTGGTTTCGCTTGGCGACATGCCGGCCGTCGGCTCGTCGAGCAGCAGCACGTCCGGCTTTTCCGCCAGCGCGATCGCCAGCTCCAGTTGCTTCTGCTTGCCGTAGGCCAGCTCGCCCGCGGTTTCATGGGCCGCTTCGCGCAGATGCACGGTCTCCAACAGTTCGTAGGTTTCCTCGACATGGAGATCGAAGCAGAGCTTGAACATGTTCGTCGACTGGCCTTCGCGGCTCATCAACGCGACCTGGACGTTTTCGAACAGGGTCATGCGCGGGAAGATGTTGATGCGCTGGAACGACCGCGCGAGGCCGAGCTTCACGACCTTGTGCGGCGGCATGCCGGTGATGTCCCGGCCCCGGAATTTCACCGTGCCCTTGGACGGCGCCATGTGGCCGGTGATCAGGTTGAAGAAGGTCGTCTTGCCGGCGCCGTTCGGGCCGATGATCGCGTGACGTTCGCCTTCCTCAAGATCGAAGGAGACGTCGCGGGTCGCGACGAAGCCGCCGAAGTCCTTCCAGAGGTTCTTGATTTCGAGCAAGACTGTCATGTCGCGCCCTCCGTTTTGTCCTTGCCCTTGGCCTTGGCCGTCAACCGCTTGCCGAGGCCGACCAGGCCGTCCGGCAGGAACAGCAGGATGACCAGCAGGATGACGCCGAGGACCGTCGGCCAGTATTCGGTATACTCGTTCGTCAGCCGCTCCAGCATGAACAGCACGGCCGCGCCGATGATCGGCCCGAAGAAGCTGTAGATGCCGCCGAGCAGCGTCATGATCAGCACCTGGGCCGATTGCGTCCAGAACGCGCTTTCGACGTACATGCCCTTGATCAGCATCCCGAACAGCGCGCCCGCGACGCCGGCGAAGAAGCCGGCGACGACGAACGCCTGCCAGCGCATCCGCCGGGTGTGAATGCCGATGAAGCCGGCGCGGCCCAGATTCTCGCGCACCGCCACGAGGCTGCGCCCAAAGGCCGAATGGGTGATCACCCAAAGCACGGCGATCGATGCGACGACGATGATCACGGTGAAATAATAGAACCGCATGCGGTCATCGAGCAGCGCCGGCACCGTAACGCCGACAAACCCGTCGTCGCCATGGGTGACGGAGCGCCACTTGAAGGCGATTGCCCAGACGAGCATCGAGAACGCCAGGGTGAGCATGGCGAAATAGATGTCGGTCAGGCGGGTGCAGAAATAGGCGACGACGGCGGCCGTCAGCGTGGCCGCAAGAACGCCTGTGACGAACGCCGGCAGCAGCGGCCAGCCATAGGTCGTCAGCAGAATGGCGTTCACATAGCCGCCGATGGCGAAATAGGCGGCATGGCCGAAGCTGACATTGCCCGAATACCCGATGATCAAGTTCAGCGAGAGCGCGAACAGGGCGAAGATCAGCATCTCCGTGCCGATGTCGATCAGGTAGTCCGATCCGATGACGGGGAGGGCGAGCAGCGCCAGGAGAATGACAAGGCAGGCGACCTTGCCGAATGCGGTGAGCGGAGCGGTCATGGCGTCAGTGCCCTCCCGCTTCCGGTTTGCCGAACAGGCCCCAGGGCCGGATCAGCAGCACGATCAAGAGCAGCATGAATGCGAAGATATCCTGCGCGTTCGGGAAGATGACCGACCCGAAATTGAAGACAAGTCCATAGAGCAGCGCGCCGACGAACGATCCCCAGAGGCTGCCGAGGCCGCCGACGATGACGATCACGAAGCAATCGACGATCAAGGTCGCGTCCATGCCGGGCACCGGGCTGGAGAATGGCGAGGCGAGCGCGCCGCCAAATCCGGCCAGCATGGAGCCAATGACGAACACGCTGGTGTAGATGACCGGCACATTGACGCCGAGCGCAGCCAGCATCTCCCGGTCCTGGGTCGCGGCGCGGGTCATGCGGCCCCAGCGGGTCCGCTCGGCGAACCAGTAGAGCAGGATCAGGATCACCGGGCCGATCAGGCAGAGCATCAGGCGATAAGTCGGATAAAAGGTCACGCCCAGATCGGTCGCGCCGCTCATCGATGCTGGATAGGAGACGCTGTACTGGTCGGTGCCCCAGATGATTTTCGCGACGTCGCCCATGATCAGGACGATGGCGAACGTCAGCAGCAGCTGCATCAGATGTTCGGCTTCGTAGATCTGGCGGAACAGCGTGCGTTCGATCAGGAGCGCGATCAGCCCCAATGCGCCGGCGGCGGCGAGCGCGCCCAGCCAGAACGGAGCGCCGAACTCCTGCGAGACCGAATACATCACGTAGGCGCCGAACATGTAGAAGACGCCATGGGCGAAGTTGATCACCTTCAGCACGCCGAAAATCAACGATAGGCCGGCGGCGATAATGAACAGGTTCATGCCCTGGCTGATGGAATTCATCAGCTGAATGAAGGCGAACTGGGGATTGGTCAGCAGCGTCGCCAACCCAGGACTGAGGTCCCGTATCAGATCGATCATCTGGGATATCCGAAACTCGGGAAGGGAAGGCCCCCGCCGCTGGCGCGGCGGAGGCCCGCTTCATTGGAAGATCGTGGGGGCTGGGCCGAAAGCGGCCTGCCGCCTATTTGATCTCCGCGGGGATATAGGTGACGGGATGCATCACCTTGTAGGCGAAGCCTTCGCGCTTCACCATCGGGCCCCAGAACTGTCCGGTATTGGCCTGATGGTCCGCAGGGTTGATCGTCCGCTCGCCGACAGGCGTCATCAGCGTCATGCCTTCAAGCGCCTTGACGTTGGCGTCCGAGTTCGTGCCGCCGGACTTCCGCACGGCTTCGGCATAGAACTGCACGCCGATATAGGCGAGCACCGGCCACATGGCCGTTTCCTTGGTGCCGGACCGCGCGGCGACTTTCTCCTGGAACTCCTGATGGCCGGGGACGGAGTGGTCGTACCAGAGCTCATAGGTGTTGGAGATGACGTTGGGCGGATAGTCGTCGCCCATCTTGCCCGCGATTTCGTGGCTCGCCACTTCGCCGCCGGAAATATAGGCCTTGATCTGGTTGAACAGGCCGAACGGCGAAGCCTGTTGGGCGAAGTTCACGAAGTTTGAACCCCAGAGGCCGGACGTGACGACGTCGCAGCCCGCGCCCATGATCTGGGTGATGAAGACGTTATAGTCGGTCGCGCCCAGTTTCGGGCGGAGGTCGGCGACGACTTTCACCTCTGGCGCATGCCGCGCGAGGCCGGCTTTCAGACCGGCGGCCAGATCATGGCCATAGGCGTAGTCAGGCTGAATATCGCAGACCTTCGTGCCGCCCGATTGCTTCACCAACTGCGCCATCGCGTCGCCTTCGAAGTCCGTATGCGACGCGGTGCGAAACACGTATGGATGCAGCTTCGTCGTCGTCAACTGGATCGTCTTCGGAATCGTCGCGATATAGATCACGCCTTCCTGCCTGGCGACTTCCGAGACCGCGAGGCCGACCGCGGACGAAAGGCCGCCTATGATCACATCGACCTTGTCCTTGGTGATCATTTCCTTCGCGGCCGAGGCGGCGGTGGCGGGGTTCAGCTTCGTGTCGCGCGCGACTGTCACCAGCATGCGGCCGTTGATGCCGCCGGCCGCGTTGATTTCCTCGACGGCCATATTATGGCCTTCCATCGCCGGGCCGCCGTAGATGGCGCCGCCGCCGGAGGTCGGATAGAGCGCGCCGACGCGAATTTCCTGCGCCGAGACGCCGCTCGCCGCCAGCAGCGCGGTCGAGGCGACCGCGCTGAATATGATCCGTTTCATCCTGGTTCTCCCTAAATGCGCCGTCCATCCATTCGTTCGGGACAGCTCGCTCGGGAGTATGGTCGGGCTTTTGGCCCCGCGTCAAACTGTCTTGAGCCCGACCCAGCGGCGGCGTTCGTAGAGCGCGATCGCGGCGGCGGTCGCGATGTTCAAGCTCTCGATGCCCGGCGTGATCGGGATCGAGACCAGGGCGTCGCACGCTTCGGCGGTCAGCCGCCGCAAGCCCTTGGCCTCGCCCCCCATGACGATGGCGGTCGGCCGATCGAAGGGCGCGTCCGCGAGGCGGGTTTCGGCCTCGCCGTCCAGGCCGACAGTCCAGAAGCCGTTCTGCTTCAAGGCCGCCAGCGCGCGGGCGAGGTTGGTCGCCTGAATATAGGGGATCGCTTCAAGCGCGCCGGCGGCGGCCTTGGCGAGCGCGCCGCTTTCCGGCGGGGCGCTTCTCTCCGTCGTCACCACAGCGAGCGCGCCGAAGGCGGCGGCGGCGCGGATCACGGCGCCGACGTTCCGAGGATCGTTGACCTGATCCAACACCATGACCACCGCCGAGTCGTCGGGCGCCCGAAGTTCGGCGACATCCGGCATGTCGAGCGGGTTGCAGGCGACGGCGATGCCCTGATGCACGACGTCGGCGCCGAGCATCCGGTCCAGGTCGCGCGGCGCCGCGACTTCGACAGGCCATTTGCCCCGGCCGGCTAGCGCTTCGAGCGCCGGGCCATGGGCCTCCAGGAAGCTTTCCGTGACGCGGACCAGTTCGATCTTGCGGGCCGGGTTCGCGAGCGCGGCCATCGCCGGATGGCGGCCGTAGAGCCAGATCGTCCGTCCGCCGGCGCCCTGGAGACGCGACTGGCGCGGCGCCCGGCGCGGACGGCTGGCGTCGGCCTCGCCGCCCTGCTTTGGTTCGGCATGGGGCCGGGCAGCTTGCCGCGCCGGTCCGGGCCTGGCGTCGCCGGCCGGCGGCCGACTGCTTCGCGGCCCGCTGAATTTCGGTCCGGCGGATTTCGGCCGACCGCCCTCCGGCCGATCCGAACGTGGGCCGCCAAACTGCGCCGGCGCCGATTTCGCGGACGCGGCCCGCGGCCGATCCGGGCGATGGCCATCGGATCGGGGGCCTTCTGGTCGGGAAGCGTCGGACCGGGGACCGGCGGCTCGCCCGCCTGGCTTGCCGCCGCCTGGCTTGGGGCCGCCGAATTTCTGGCCGCCGGCGCCATGGCCGGCCGGCCTCGGTCCGCGCGGCGGCGATGCCTTTCGGTCATTGGCGGGCGGGCGGGCTGGGCGGCGTTCTTTTGTCAGCGGATCGATCCTTGTTCTGCGGCCCATGGGCGCTGCGTGCGCTGAGCGCGCTGTCGCAACGTGAGCCGTCGTGCGATTGCTTATTGACAACCCGTGTGCTTGGCAACTATGTCTCCGCGCTCTCGGCCGAAGCTTCTCGGCCCCCGGAGGGGTGCCCGAGTGGCTAAAGGGGACGGACTGTAAATCCGTTGGCTACGCCTACGTTGGTTCGAATCCAACCCCCTCCACCAATTTTTTGGTTGGGAAGCTAGGCGCGAGAGGCGATCAGGGTTGCGTCGGCTTGGCGTCGCCCCGTGACATTTGGACTGGTCTACGCGGGCGTAGCTCAATGGTAGAGTTCCAGCCTTCCAAGCTGGCTGTGCGGGTTCGATCCCCGTCGCCCGCTCCAAAATTCGGCGGCCGCGGCATTCCGCGGCCTCTTTTGCAACTGGCGCGTCGGGCGGCGACTTCGACCCAGACGGCCGCGTCGAGAGACTGAGGCAGACATGGCGAAAGCAAAGTTCGAGCGTAACAAGCCGCACTGCAACATCGGGACGATTG
>CALAHN010000076.1 GCA_937891825.1 uncultured Alphaproteobacteria bacterium | reverse complement strand
AGTGGTAGACTTTTGCGCCGCCAATTGGCTGGTTTTTACGCCGCCGTTGACATCTCCAATGACGGCGACTTTCTCGATCTGGCGTTCGAGGTCACCTCGGCCTTCGGGACGGTCGGCCTGTCGCGCGGCGCGACCGGAGAACTGGATACGTTCGGGCGCGCGGTCATCGTCGCGGTGATGTTCGTCGGACGGGTAGGCCCATTGACGCTTGGGTTCTTCCTGGCCACCCGCTCCAAGCCACGGATCGGCTACCCGCCGAGCAGGATTTATCTGGGATGATCAGAGCGTTGCGAAACCGGGAAGGATCGATGCTCCCAGCCCGCCGCCGCCATCAGCCTGTTAAAGATTAGCGATCCGAACCGAGCATTCGTGGGTCGAGCTGAATGTCGGGATATAGGCCGAATGCTTGCCGGGACCGCCCGCGACGAGGATCTGAATGCGCTCGGGCGACGCCGTCAGGTACAGGTGGTCGTTGACGACGTCATTGCCCCGCGTCGCCGCATAGATCACTTGCTCCGGCGCGACGCGGGAATAGTGGACCTTGGAATCCTCATAAAGCTTCTGCTGCATGTCGGCGATCGACCAGCCGTCGCGCTTGAGGGTCTGGGCATGTTCGGGGCCAAGCGCGATGACGTATGGGCAGCCGCCGCGGACGATGTTCACGCCCGTCTGCGACACGGTCCCTGCGATCGTCGTCAGGATCGCCGCGCCGGTCGTGCTCGCATGATCGTTGATGTTGTGCGGCGGTTCGCAGGCGATCGCCGTGACGACGCTGTCGGTCGGAGCGAAGCCCTGGCGGACGTGATAGGGCGCCCAGGGGCTTTCTTCCTCATTCTCGCCGAAGCAGAAGGAATATTTGGCGGGCGAGCCTTGCGTCGCCCGGTCCATTTCCCCCGGCGTCCCGCCGCCGATGTTCAACAGCGCCAGTTGGAGCGCGCGTCCGATCGTGGCATTGGCCCGCGCGCCCTGGCCGAAACAATTGGCGCCGCAATTGATCTGGAGCGATTTCCGAGCCGGTCCGTTGACGATCACCATCGGCGCGCAGGAATGGGTGGTCGCCAGCGACCCATGCAGATTGTAGTTCGGCTGCAGAACAGCCCGCACGGCCGCGACGATCACGGGCATATATTCGGCCCGACACCCGGCCATCACGGCATTGGCGGCGATGCCGCGCAGCGTCGGGACGACGAGGCGCGGCGTCATCGGCGGAAACGGCTCATTGTCGCCCCGGCAGACTTCCACGAACCGGTCGACCGCGGCCTCGGTCGGCATGATCAAAGGCAAGCCGTCGCTCCACCCCTGTTCGATGGCATAGTCGTTCCACTGCGCCGCATCGAGATCGCCGACCTCGATCACTTCATTGTCGTTGTCGCTCATGTTCGCACTGCCATTCAGCCTGGGATGACTTCGTTTCGGAGGGGGTATTTGCGAAAGTGTGGGTTGGATCGACCGCCGCCGCAAGCCGGCCATGCCTTGGCGAAACCGCCGCCGCCGCCAGCAGCGTGCAGGCGATCGAGCATCAGACGTTCAAGGCTTCGTGCGCCGGATTCGGCTCCAGTTCGACGCCGTTCACGGTCATCGCCAGCATCGCGTAATAGCCGATGCAGGTGGTCAACTGCACATACCGATCCGCGCCAAGCCGCGCCAGGACTGCCGCCGCGAGGGGCGCGTCGACGCGGTGCTTGCCGATCAACTGGTGGGTGAAGTCGATGATCTGCAGGTCGTCGGGCGGGATGCCGTCGGACCGTTCGTCGCGGATCGCGTCGATCGTCGCGCGCGGAACGCCGCGCTCGGCGCCGATCACGCCCTGGATGCCCCACACATACTGGGCCTTGAAATGCCGGCCGACGACAAGGGCTGCGAGCGTGCGAAGCCTTGGCTCCAGCGTGCCTTCCCAGCGCACCATCGCGCCCAGATGCGCGACCCGTTCGGCCCATTCCGGCGCATGCATCCAGACCGAGAACGGCCCTTCCAGGGAGCTGCGCGTATCGACGATCAAGTCCGCGATGCGGCGCGCCTCGCCGGTCAGTTCGTCAGGCGACTTGAAGACAGGAACTCGGGCCATGGGGTGCACTCGTCTCGGGTTGCGGTTGGACAGGTCGAGCCAGGAGCGTCCTGACCCAGGGCGATCACGGTAGCGAACAAGTCAGGCTGCGCCTACCGGCCGCCGGCCCCGCATGGGATCGGTCGGCCGCACGCCTGGCTAAACCGCATCGATCAGGATGAAGGCGATCTGACAGGGCTCGACGCCCCGGTTCGACCAGGCATGGTTCGTGCCTTGCTGGACGATCGTATCGCCAGCCTTCAAGAGGTATTCTTCCTCGTCCATCATCATATAAATTTCGCCGGTCAGGACGACCGCATAGTCCAGCGAGTCCGTGCGATGCATGAACGGGTGCCGGGCGTCCTCAACGACCGCGTGGCTGGCGCCCATCTCGGCAAAGGCCGACTTGCCGTCCAGCTTGGCGAGTTCTTCCGGCTTTTCCGGATCGAACTGCACGATCCGGAAGACAGAGCCATGCTTCGGCGGCTGCAGGATCAGCGGACCATCGACGGGATCGTCATGGCGCTCCATCGCCGCCGGAGTCTTGTCGTTCTGCCAGAGATTGGTCAGCGTGACGCCGGGGCGATTGGGCCGACTGAGGATGCAGGTCGCGTCGCTATCCATGATGACGGTCGCGACGCCGTTCGCATCATGCCCGGTGACGACGCGCCTGATCTTTCTCGACATGCTGACAGTCCTTGCATTCGGGGTCCGGCCGATTGCCGCCGAAGCAGGATTGTCGATCCCCGGCCCGACTTCAACCGCGGAGCGCCGATCCGCCCGGCGCGGACAGACCCCGCCCCGCCGCCAGCCGCTGGTAGCGCGCCTGGCTGCGGCGGAGATGCGCCCGCATGGCTCGGTGGGCGCCCGCGGCGTCCCGCTCCGCGATCGCATTCAGGATTTCCAAGTGTTCCCCCTGGATTCGCGCCAGATAGTCGGCGTCGCCGATCTTCGGTCCGTCGGTCGCCTGCAACTGCCGCCGGGGGATCGTGCGTTGGCCGAGAAAGCGGAAGAACTCGACGAAATGGCGATTGTGCGTCGCGTTGGCGATCGCCAGGTGAAAGGCGAAATCCTGGTCCTCGGCGCCGGCGCCGCTGGCGACCGCCTGGGAAATCGCGTCATATTGCTCCTGGATCTTGGCGAGTTCGCCCGGCGACCAGCGTTCGGCTGCAAGCGCGGCGGCCTCGCTTTCGACCGCGGCCCGGAGCTCAAGGGATTCGATGATGGCCGAAAGCTGCCCCGGCGCCACTCCCAGCAAGCTGAGGCCGAACGGTCGCGCCTCCAGATCGACAACGAACACGCCCGACCCCTGCCGCGCTTCGACGACGCCATCGGCCCGCATGGCGGCGATCGCCTCCCGGATCACCGTTCGACTGACGCCATAGGTCTGGCAGAGCGCCGCCTCCGTGGGCAGGCGGTCGCCGGGCTTCAACTCGCTCTGCGCCATCCAATCCCACAGTTTCGCCGTGGTCTGCGCGACCAGGCTTGTCCGTTTTGTCGTCGCCAGCCGTCGCGCCATGCCTGTTCAACTTGCCTCGGTAACGCTCGTCGGAAGCGCGCATTCTAGCATGCGGAACGTCTGCAATGAAGATTGATTTGTATGATAACTTCTGTCATGAATTCCGAACTTGAAGCACGCGGCCGAACAGCGTGCGTGATCCTTGCGTCAACTCATCAGGAGGAAACTGAAATGCAATTGCGCGCTCATCGATTGAAGCAGGCGCTGGCCGCGACAGCGCTCGGCGCGGCGATCGCCGTCGGAGCAGGGACGTTCGCCCAGGCGGCCGAGTGGCGGGCCTGGAACATTCACGTCGCCGGATATCCGAACACCGTCGCGATGGACAAGTTCGCGGAGCTGACCGCCGCCAAGACCGAAGGCCGGATCACCATCAGGAACTTCCACGCCGGCGTGCTCGGCAGTCAGCCGGACGCCATCGAGCAGGTGCGCGCCGGCGCCCTGGAAGTCGGCAACTTCAACCTGGGCCCGATCGGCCCGATCGCGCCGGCCGCGAACGTCGTCTCCCTGCCCTTCATCTTCAAGGACATGGGCCACATGCACCGCGCGCTCGACGGCTCGGCGGGCGAGCAGATCTCGGCCGGCATGGCGGAAAAAGGCCTGATCTCGCTGGCCTGGTACGATTCCGGCGCTCGCTCCTTCTACAATTCGAAGAAGCCGATCACCCAGCCCTCGGACCTGAACGGCATGAAGGTCCGCGTCATGAACAACGACCTCTATTCCGGCATGATTTCAGCGCTGGGCGGCAACCCGTCGCCGATGGCGTTCTCCGAGGTCTATCAATCGCTGAAGACCGGCGTCGTCGACGGCGCCGAGAACAACTGGCCATCCTATGAATCGACCGGCCATTTCGAGGTCGCCGGCTACTACTCCATGTCCCAGCACCTGATCATCCCGGAATGCGTCTGCATCAACGCCAAGGTCTACAACGCCTTGCCGGCCGCCGATCAGCAAGCTGTCAAGGATGCGGCCAGGGAATCCGCCGAGCTGCAACGCGCCCTTTGGGACGACCGGGCGACCAAGAGCCGTGAAATGGTCATCGCCCGGGGCGTCAAGTTCAACGACATCGCGGATAAAAGCGCCTTCCAGGCTGCAATGAAGCCGGTTTACGACAAATATCTGGCCGACAATCCGGACATCGCGCCCTTGGTCGAGTTGATCAAGAACACGCCGTAACAAGCCCGAACGCCCTGCCGCGGTCCCTCTGGTTCATGCACTGAGCCAGAGGGGCTGCGGCGACGGCGATCCATGCTTAAACCCAACGACTTCCTGGCGACAACACGAGGCGGCAGGCATGTCCCTTGACCCTTCATCAGAGACGCCTGGCGGGCAGACCCGGTCGGGACTGGACCGCGCGCTCGACGCCGTGGCGTTCGTCTGCAAGCTCACGACCGGCGTCGGCCTCGTCGTACTGACGGTGATTTTCGGCTGGCTGGTGTTCGGCCGCTATGTGCTGAACGCGACGCCGACCTGGGTCGAGCAGGTCTCGCTGCTGCTCGTCATGGTGATCACGTTCCTCGGCGCCGCGGTCGGCATTCACGAGAACACGCATCTTGGCGTTTCTTATTTCCGGGAAATCGCGCCGCCCATGGTTCGGAAAGTCTTCACGGTCGTCTCCCATGTCGCATTGATGGTCTTCGGCGGCGTGATGATGTGGCACAGCATCATCCTGACGCGCTTCAAGTGGGACTCGCTCATTCCGCTGATCCATATTCCGGAAGGCATTCGGGCGATTCCGATCGCCGTGGCAGGCGGGCTGATCATGGCGTTCTCGATCGGCCATCTGATCCGGGCCGCGCGCGGCGTCGAAGCCGAGATTTCCCTGACCGATTAGACAACAGACCGGCGGCCGCGCGGCCAAGCTCGCGCCCGGCGCCCGCAACCGAATGGTGACGATCCATGGGCCTAGCCATCCTCCTCAGCCTCTTCGCGCTCGGCGTCATCCTGGGCGCGCCGGTGGCGTTCGCGCTGGGCATGGCGGCGGCGGCCACATTCTGGTTCGAGGGGCTGCCGCTGCTGATCGCCTTCCAACGCATCATCTCCGGCGTCAATGTCTTCTCGCTGCTGGCGATCCCGTTCTTCATCTTCGCGGGCGAATTGATGTTCCACGGCGGCATCGCGATGCGTCTCGTCCGGTTCGCGTCGGCGGCCGTCGGCAGCGTCCGGGGCGGGCTTGGGGTCGTGAACGTGTTCTCGTCGATGCTGTTCGGCGGCATCTCGGGATCGGCCGTCGCCGACGTGTCGGCCCTGGGCTCGATCCTGATCCCGGTCATGAAGGACAAGGGCTATGACGACGATTACGCCGTGAACGTCACCGTCACCTCGTCGATCGCCGGCATCATGATCCCGCCCAGCCACAACATGATCCTGTTCGCGGTCGCGGCGGGCGGCGGCATCTCGATCAGCCAGTTGTTTCTCGCGGGCGTCGTTCCCGGCGTCATCATGTGCGCCTGCCTCGCGGCCGCAGCTTATGTGATCGCTGTCCGCCGGGGTTATCCGGCCGAGACCTTTCCGGGCTGGAAATCGCTGCTCGTCACCTTCGTCAACGCCGTGCCGGGCCTGTTCACGGCGGTCATCATCGTCGGCGGCGTCCTCTCGGGGATTTTCACCGTCACGGAATCCGGCGCTTTCGGCGCGATCTATGCAGCGCTCGTCACCTTGCTCGTCTACCGCAGCCTGACCTGGACGAATTTCCGGATCGCGGTCGAGCGCGCCGTACGGACCACGGCCATGGTCATGATCCTCGTCGCCTGCGCTTCCGCCTTCGCCTACATGCTGACGTTCTATCAGGTCCCGTCGAAGATGATCGACTTCATGCTCGGCCTATCCAGCGACCCGATCGCGATCATCCTGATGATCAACGTCATGCTGCTGGCGCTTGGCATGATCATGGACATGGCCGCGCTCATCCTGATCTGCACGCCGATCTTCCTGCCGGTGATGACGTCGATCGGGATGGACCCGATCCAGTTCGCCATGATCCTGATGATGAACCTTGGCCTTGGCCTCTGTACGCCGCCTGTGGGCGCCTGCCTCTTCGTCGGCTGCGCCATCGGTAAGCTGCCGATCGAACGGGCCGTGCGTACGATCTGGCCGTTCTATCTGGCGATCCTGGCCGCGCTGATGCTGACGACATTCATCCCGGCCGTCTCCCTCACCCTGCCCCGGCTCCTGCAATAAGGCGACATCCGATGAAGATCGAAAACCTCCTGGTGACCGGCGCGGCCGGCGGCATCGCGACGGCCCTCCGGCCGCTGCTGCCGGCGTTCGCCGAGCGGGTCGTCCTCTCCGATATCGCTTCTGTCGCGGCGCTTGGGCCGCACGAAAGCTTCATCGCCTGCAATCTCGCCGACGCGGCGGCGGTCAACGAACTGGTTCAGGGCATGGACGCGATCATCCATCTGGGCGGCATCTCGGTCGAGAAGCCGTTCGCCATGATCCTCGACGGCAATATCGTCGGCGCCTACAACCTGTTCGAGGCCGCGCGGAACGCCGGGCGGCCGCGCATCGTCTTCGCGAGTTCCAATCACGTCGTCGGCTTCCATCGCCGCGACCAGCGCCTGGATGCATCGGCCCCGCCGCGCCCCGATACGCTCTACGGCGTCTCCAAGGCGTTCGGCGAAGCCTTGGCGAGCTATTACCATGACAAGTTCGGGCAGGAATGCCTGTCGGTCCGGATCGGCTCCTGCTTCCCGGCGCCGATCGACCGGCGGATGCTGGCGACATGGCTCGCCATCGAGGATTTCGCCGATCTCTGCGCCTGCGCGCTGCTGGCGCCCAGGCTTGGGCATACGCTGATCTACGGCGTCTCCGACAATGACGAGAGCTGGTGGGACAACCGGGAGGCGACGTTTCTTGGCTGGCGGCCGAAGCACAGTTCCGCCCGCTGGCGCGCCGACCTCATGGAGCGCATGCCGCCGCAAGACCCGACCAGCCCGGCCGTGGTCTATCAAGGCGGCCAGTTCTGCGTCATCGGCCATCCGGGATAGAGAACAAACGCGCTCTACCCGCCAGCGACGCCCTGCGTATTCACGTAGACGGAATACAGGGACTGGCTGGCCGCCATGAACAGGCGATTGCGCTTCGGCCCGCCGAAACAGACGTTGGCGCAGCGCTCCGGCAGGCGGATGCGGCCGATCCGGTCGCCGTCGGGCGCGAAGATCATCACGCCATCCATCCCGTCTTCGCCCATGCCCCAGCCGCACCAGAGGTTCCCGTCGATATCGACCCGGAACCCGTCCGGCGTGCCGCCGGGCCCGGCGTCGATGAAGATGCGCTTGCCGGAAAGAGTTCGGCCGTCGGCCGCGACGTCGAACGCCAGAAGTCTGCGGTTGGGCAGGCCGCGGGATTCGACCACATAGAGAATGCGTTCGTCCGGCGAGAACGCCAGGCCGTTCGGCCCCAGCACATCGTCGGTGACGATGCTCGCCTCCAGGGTTTCGCCATCGACCCGGTAGACCGCCATCGGCGTCTCCGACTCCGCCTTGTGGCCTTCATAATTTCCGAGAATGCCGAAGGGCGGATCGGTGAACCAGATGCTGCCGTCGGATTTCACGATGACGTCGTTGGGCGAGTTCAGGCGCTTGCCCTGCCAACGGCCCATGATGACCGTGATCGAGCCGTCATATTCCGTGCGCGTCACCCGGCGGCCATGCTCACAGGTGATGAGCCGGCCCTGGCGGTCGCGGGTATTGCCGTTGCCGAAATTCGAAGGCTTGCGGAATTCCGAGACGGCGCCGGTTTCCTCTTCCCATTTCAGGATGCGGTTGTTCGGAATGTCGCTCCACAGCAGATAGCGGCCGTCGCCGAAATAGACCGGCCCCTCGGCCCACCTTGAGCCGGTATAGAGGCGTTCGACCGCGGCGCTGAAGATGATGTACTTCTGAAAGCGCGGGTCGAGCGCTTCGACCAGCGGGTCCGGATAGCGCGGCTGGTCGCGCCACCCGGCGGATGTCGGCGTCTGCTGCATCATCTGCTGTCTTTCATTGCCCGCCATTTTGCAATGGCGCGTCTTCGACCGATTGCCGGACCGCAATGGCGTTAGACCGACCCCAGCCTCGCCCCCTCAGTCTGGCGGGCTTTCGTCCAAAGGGCAACGGCGGCCGCCTCAACGCCGGGGCCGGGCGGTCGCATCGTCGTTGACCAGAAGGCCGGCGACGCTATCCCGTACATCGAGGAGGCTCGCGGCGATCGCGGCGATGCTGGCCGCGCTCATCCTCTCCGAAAGCCCGATGGCGACGAGGCTGCGCGCCACCCCGCCGTCCACATCGAACATCGGCGCGGCGACGATGGTGACGCCGCTGATATATTCGCCTGCATCGACGCCGTAGCCGTCCCGCCGGGTCTGCTCGACCTGGGCCAGCCAGGTCTTGAAGTCCGGCGCGTTATCCCACTTCAGCCGGTCGAAACGGGCGCGAAGTTCGGCCGCGCCGATCGCGCCGAAGGCAGCGACGCAGCGGCCGGTGGCGCTGGTCAGCGCTGGAAACCGGCTGCCAAGCTCTGTCGAGAGGCGGAACGGCAATTGCGCCATCGAAAGCGCCACGACGACCATCTCCCGGTCCTGGATCAACTGCGTCGCCATGCTGGTGACGCCGTGCGCTTCCGATAGGGCGGTCAACTTCGGCTGGGCGAGCGTCGTGAAATCGTTCCGTTGGATGGCCGTCCGCGCGATCGCGAGAATGCCGACGCCGATCGTATAGCGCTTCGACGCGGGGTCGAACGCCGTCAGCCCCTCGTCGGTCAGCACCCGCAGGATATGCAGGCAGGTGCTCGGCACGAGATCGAGTTCCCGCGCCAGTTGGTTGACGCCCATCGGCGCCGATGCGGAGCCAAGCCGGCGAAGGATCCGGATTGCCCGGCTGACCGCCGGCACGTCCCGCTGGGCTGTTCCCGCAGCCTTTCGCTCAGCCATTCCCGATCCTTCCTCAAGCGATTTCATTGTCTATATACAATAATACAATGCTATTGACAATGACTATGTGCGCTTGTTACAGTTTCGACAAATGCCGCGCTCAAGCGCGCCGGACGCCGGAATGGCGCCGCCAGGGGAACGCACAGATGCCGCGACTGACCGACTACCTATCGTACCAGGACGCCCAGCAGCACTTCTCGCAAGCGGCGCTCTGGGAGCTGTTTGACGGGACGCGGGAACGGATGAACATCGCGCATGAATGCGTCGATCGTCATGCGGCCAGGGCCGACGCCGTGGCGATCCGCATTGCCCGCGCCGACGGCGGGGATGAGATCATCACCTTCCAGGCGCTTTCCGCCGCCTCCGCCCGCTTCGCGCATTTTCTCCGCGCCAGGCAGGTTGCGAAGGGCGACCGGATCGCGGTCATGCTGGAGCCGTCGCTGGCGTTCTATGCGGCGATGTTCGGCGCTATGAAGGCCGGCGCGGTCACGGCGCCGATGTTCACGCTCTTCGGTCCGGACGGCATCCGCCTCCGCGTCGACGACTGCCGGCCAAAGCTCATGTTCACCAATGCCGAAAAGGCCGACGAGGCCCGGTTCGACGGCGGCCCCGAAATCATCGTCGCCGGCGCGGACTTCATGGCGAGCCTCAACGAGTACGACACAAGCTTCGCCTGGGACACTGCCGCCAATGATCTCGCAGTGCTGCAATACACCTCCGGGACGACGCGGCTGCTGCCGGAAGCCGTCAAGCACACGCACAAATCCATCGTGACCTTGATGATTGCGGCGCTCTATGCCACCGGCATCCGGCCCGGCGACCGCTTCTTCTGTCCCTCGTCGCCTGCCTGGGGCCATGGCCTTTGGCACGGCACGCTGGCGCCCCTGGCGCTTGGCGTCTCGACGGGCACATTCAGCGGCAAGTTCGATCCGGTCCGTCTGCTGCAGGCGCTGTCCGAATTCGAGATCACCAATCTTTCGGCGGCGGCGACCCATTACCGGATGATTCGAAATTCCGGCCGCGCCCAAGAGTTCGGCTACAGCATGCAGAAGCTCTCGTTCACAGGCGAGCCGATCGACAGCGAGACGGCGGCCTATGTGGAAGCGCTGTTCGGGGCGAAGGTCTGCAGCATGTATGGCACGACGGAAGTCGGCGTGATCCTCGCGAATTACCCCGGCGCCGACGATCTGGAAGTCCGTCCAGGCTCGCTCGGCAAGCCTGTGCCCGGCGTCGAGGTTCAGGTCCACGATCCGCAAGGCAAGCCCTGCGCGCCCGGTCAGACCGGCGAACTGGTCGTCCGCCGGAGGGACGCATGGATCGCCACGAAGGATCTCGGCCGGGTCGACGCCGACGGCTATTTCTATCACGGCGGCCGGGCGGACGACGTCATCATCTCCGCCGGGTGGACCATGAGCGCGGTCGAGATCGAAGACGCCATCCTGAAGCACGACAGCGTCGCGGAAGCGGCGGCCATCGGCGTGCCGGATCAGACCCGCGGCCAGATCGTCCGCGCCTACGTGGTCCTGAAGCGCGAAGCGACGCCGGGCCTCGCGGAAGAAATCCAGGCGCTCGTCCGCTCGAACCTTAGCCGCCATGAATATCCCCGCGAAATCGAATTTGTCGCCGCCCTGCCGAAAACGCCGGCGGGCAAGGTCAATCGAAAGGTTCTGCGCGACGCCGTCGCCGCAGCCGCATCCAGCGCCGCGTAAGCGGCGTCAACCCGTCAGTCCGAAGAGGCAATCATGAACGCGATCACCGAAGACCAATTCCCGAAGATCACGCCGGAAGGCGTCGAAGCGCTGCGCCGCCGTATCGGCGTCAAGATCGAAAACACCGTCGAGCCATGGTGCTACGAGGCGACCCGCGACAATATCCGCCACTACGCTCACGGCATCGGCGACGACAACCCGCTCTGGTGCGATCCCGAATACGCCCGCCAGACGCAATACGGCGACGTCATCGCGCCGCCGAGCTTCCTGTTCGCGACCAGCCGCATCATTTCAGGCTATGTCGGCGGCCTGCCCGGCGTGCACGCCATGTGGTCCGGCGCCGACTGGACCTGGCACAAGCCGATCCCGCGCAACACCGAAATCCGCACCGAAGCCTGGCTGAAGGAACTGGTGGAGCACGATACCCGCTTCGCCGGCCGCGCGATCCAGCAGACCTATCACGTGAACTTCTTCGACGCCGCGGGCGGCCTCCTCGCCGAAGCCGATAGCTGGTGCTTCCGCACCGATCGCGACCATGCCCGCGAGCGCGGCACGAAATACACCGAAGCCCGCGCCCGCGAGCCGCGCGTCTATACCCAGGAAGAGCTGGACGCCTATTTCCGCCATTACGAGGAAGAGACGATCCGCGGCGCCGAACCCAGGTTCTGGGACGATGTAAAGGAGGGCGAGGCTCTCCCGACCATGGTCAAGGGTCCGATGACCGTGACCGGCTTCATCGCCTACGCCCAGGGCTGGGGCGGGCTGTATATCCGTGCGAACAAGCTGGCCTGGCGCCAGGCCTCGACCCATTCGGGCCTTGGCATCAAGAACCGCTTCGGCATCCCCGATTGCCCGGAGCGCGTGCATTGGGAAGAAGAATTCGCCCTGAAGGTTGGCGCTCCCGGCGCCTATGACTACGGCCCCGAGCGCTGCTCCTGGCTGACCCACCAGATCACCAACTGGATGGGCGACGATGCGCTGCTGCGCCAGGCCAAGTGCCAGGTCCGCCGCCACAATCCCGAAGGCGATGTCATCCTGATCAACGGCTTCGTCAAGCGGAAGTTCGAGGAAGACGGCAAGAGCCTGATCGAAATCGAGCAGCGCGCCGTCAACCAGGACGACGAGTTGTCGGCACTGGGAACCGCCATCGTCGAACTGCCGCGCCGCTAACCAATCCCAAGCCCGGAATTTCGGGCGGCGCCGAGCGCGCCGGCCGGAATCCGCCTGCAATGCGAGTATGTCCGAATGAGCTACAATCACATTGAAGTTCGCCCGATCTCCGGCGCGCTTGGGGCGGAGATCTGGGGCGTCGATCTATCGGGCGATCTGTCGGATGCGGTCGTTTCCGAAATCCGCCAAGCATGGCTTGAGAATCTGGTCGTATTCTTTCGCGGCCAGACCATCACGCCGGCCGAACAGGTCAGCATCGCCAAGCGCTTCGGCGAGCCGATCGAGTACCCGTTCATTCAGGGCCTGGAAGGCTTTCCGGTCATAACGCCGGTGGTCAAGCACGCGGACGAGAAGGTCAATTTCGGCGGCCTCTGGCACACGGACACGACATATCAGCAGCGCCCGCCCATGGCGACCATGCTTTATGCGCTGGAGCTGCCGCCCTACGGGGGCGACACGCTGTTCGCCAATTGCTATCTGGCCTACGAGACCCTGTCGGACGGCATGAAGGCGACTCTGGAGCCGCTGATCGGCGTCAACTCCTCCCACAAGGGCCGCGTCGTCGACACCCGCGCCGCCCGGATCAAGGATGCGCCGAAGGAGCCGAACGTCGCCCGCGTCGCCGAGCATCCCGTCGTCCGCGTCCACCCGGAAACCGGCCGCAAAAGCCTCTATGTCAGCTTTGCCCACACCACCCATTTCAAAGGCTGGACCGAGGCCGAGAGCAAACCGATCCTGGACTTTCTCTTCGAGCAGCAGACGCGCCCGGAGTTCACCTGCCGCTTCCGCTGGGAGCCGGGCTCAGTGACGCTCTGGGACAACCGCTGCGCGCTCCACAATCCGATCAACGATTATCATGGCTACAAGCGCGTCCTGCACCGCATCACCTTCGCCGGCGGCGAGACCGCATAGCAGGCCATGGGCCAGAAGTATTTCCCGGCGATCATCGACCTGATCGACAAGCGCTGAATCGGGCCGCATTCCGGCGCTTGCTTCATTAATGCATGGCGCGCTTGTCGATTGGGGGTCGACCGCGCCGCCGGAAACCGCCACGCTGTGCGGACCGCCGGGTCGCCCTCGAAGCGCCGCTTCCGTCGCTAGGGGCCGCCCGCGCCGAAATGAACAACCGGAGTTGAGTGAATGCGACCGAACAAGATCAAGCAGATGTGGCGCGACGGCAAGTATGTGACCCTGGGATGGCTCTCGATTTCCCACAGCTTCTCGGCCGAGATGATGGCCCGCATGGGCTTCGACGCGCTTTGCGTCGACCTGCAGCACGGCACGTCTGAATTGAACGATGTCCTGCCGATGCTGCAGGCGATCTCCCAGACCGACACAGTTCCGGTCGTCCGGGTCGCATGGAACGAGCCGGCGACCATCATGAAAGCCCTGGACCTTGGCGCCTATGGCATCATCGTCCCCTTGGTGAACACGGCCGAGGAAGCCGCGGCGGCCGTCGCCGCCTGCCGCTATCCGCCGGTCGGCATGCGGTCCTCCGGCCCCGTCCGCGCCACGCACTATGCCGGCGGCGGCGATTATTTCGTGAAAGCCAACGACGAGATCGTCGTCATGGCCATGATCGAAACCAAGGAAGGCCTCGCCAATCTGGACGCGATCTGCGCGACGCCGGGCCTGGACGCCGTCTATATCGGGCCGGCCGACCTGTCGTTCGCGCTGGGGCTGCCGCCGCGGGCCGACAATCCCGACGCGACCCACCTCGCGACCTGCGACAAGATCCTCGCCACCGCCCACAAGCACGGGATCAAAGCCGTCATGCATTGCGCCGCGGCCGACTTCGCGGCCGGCGCGATCAAACGCGGCTTCGACATGGTGATGCTGACGTCCGATCTCTCCTGCATGATGGCGGGCGCCCGCCAGCAATTGGACGAACTCAAGACCAAGACCGCCTGATCCAAGGCCCGTCGCTTTCCCGCTGCGCTCTATCTTGTTGATAGAATTCAACCCCACATTTGGCGAAATCGCCAAATGTGGGGTTAATCTGGCGCCGCGCGGCGGCGGCCCGGCATCCCGGCGAACCCCAGGCGCTTGTTGCACTCGACGCCGGTCAATCGCGCGATTTGGCCTTAAATCGCCTGTTATTTGTGCATTTGCCGCAAACTGCGGCGCCAGTGGCGCGGCGGCGTCGCATTATTCCGAACTCTTGTCAGTCGGCACGCTATTTGCTTCTCTCCCTCAGTGCACGGTGATCGCGCAGTCGCGCCAGCCGCAGACCCTGGAGGCAAGGAGAAGCTTTATGATTGGATTACGGATCAAGACGGCCGTCGCGGCGATCGCCGCGACCTTCGCGGCGCATTCCGCCAACGCCGCGGATTGGATTATGGCGTCGGGCTATCCCGACAGCAATTTCCACACCAAGAACGTCCGGCTGTTCATCGAGGAAGTGAAGTCCACATCCTCGCTCAATATTCAACTGAACCCGAACGATACCTTGATCAAACTGGACGCGATCAAGACGGCGCTGCAGCGCGGCCAGATCCCGATCGGCGAAATCCGTCTTGGCGTCTACGGCAATGAAGACCCGATGTATATTCTGGCGGGCTTGCCGTTCATCTCCGGCACCTACGCCGAAGCCTGGCTGTTGAAGGATTTTCAGAAGTCCTATTTCGACAAGATTTTCAAGGAACAGGGCCTCAAGATTCTGTATTATTCGGCGTGGCCGGGCCAGGGCTTCTATACCAAGACGCCGGTGAACACGCTCGCCGACTTCAAGGGCTTGAAGCTGCGGATTTATTCGACGGCGACCCAGCAGATGGGCGAGATGCTTGGCTTCAACGCCACGATTCTGCCGTTCGCCGAAGTCCCCCAGGCCTTCTCGACCGGCCTGATCGAAGCGCTGTTCACCAGCCCGCAGACCGGCATCGACATCCAGGCGTGGGATAATACGAAGTACTTCACCTATGCTGGCGCGATCTTCTCCAAGAACGCCGTCGTGGTCAGCGAAAAGGCCTTCGCCAGCCTCTCGGCCGCCGATCAAGCGGCGGTTCTCGAAGCCGCCAAAAAAGCCGAACTGCGCGGTTGGGAAATGAGCGCCGAAACCACGGCCGAGCAGATCAAGACCCTGACGACGAACGGCATGACCGCCACCAAGGCCCCGCCCGAGGTGACTGAGCGCATGCAGGAAATCGGGCTTGAGATGATAAAGACCTGGCGGAAAGACGCGAGCCCGGAAGCAATCGCCGTGCTCGATCGCTATCTGGCGGTCCGCTGATCCTATCGGCGCGGCGACGAATGGAAACTGCCGTCCGTCGCCGCGCCATCTGTCTTCTATCGTCACCGGAAAGTCCATCGCCATGCGTCGCGCGCTCGATCGCCTTTATCTCTGGAGCGGATATCTCGCGGCGGCGTTTCTGGCCGCCATCGCGGTCACGATCATTGGGCAGATCGTCGGGCGCTTCTTCAGCGTAGCGATCGATTCGACGGAAACCGCCGGATTCTGCCTCGCCGCTTCGACCTTCTTCGGCATCGCCTACACCTACCGCGAAAGCGCGCATATCCGGGTGACGCTGTTCGTCCGACTCGCCCGCGGGTCGCTACGGCGCTACCTGAGCCTGTGGGCGGTCGGCATGTTCGCCCTCATGATCGGATATCTGACCTACTGGTCCTTCGATCTAGTCTATTTCTCCTATAAATTCAACGATATAAGTCCGGGCTTGCTCGCCATCCCGTTCTGGATTCCGCGGTCGGCGATGGCGCTTGGCGCGCTTACCCTGACGATCGCGCTGATCGACGAATTCGTCTGCCTGCTCCGCGGCCTCCCCGCCACCTTCGACGCCGCCGAACTGGATACGGCGCCCGCCGACCTGAAGGAGGCGCTCTGATGGACGCCGGGGTCATTTCGCTGGTTCTGTTCGCGCTGCTGCTGTCGCTGCTGGCGTCCGGACTTTGGGTCGCGCCGACGCTGCTGGCTGTCGGATTTGTCGCCCTCGCGGGCTTTTCCTCGGCGCCGGCCGGGTCGCTGCTCGCCAGCACGGTCTGGGACGCAAGCTGGAACTGGGCGCTGACGGCCTTGCCGCTGTTTGTCTGGATGGGCGAAATCCTGTTCCGGACCCGGCTTTCATCCGACATGTTCAATGGCCTGGCGCCGTGGGTCGCACGCCTGCCGGGCGGCTTGCTGCATGTGAATATCGTCGGCTGCGGCGTCATGGCCGCTGTCGCGGGCTCCAGCGCCGTCACCTGCGCTACGGTCGGCCGCATGAGCATGCCGGAGCTTCGCCGGCGCGGCTATGACGAGACGCTCGCGATCGGCACCCTCGCGGGCTCGGGGACGCTCGGCCTGTTGATCCCGCCATCGATCATGCTGATCGTCTATGGCGTGGTCGCGCAGCAATCGATCTCGCGACTGTTCATCGCCGGAATCGCGCCGGGCATCCTGATCATCTGCATCTTCATGGCCTATGTGATGGTCCGCGCGAAGCTGAACCCCGCCCTCGCGCCGGACGCCGGCCCCCGGACGACCTTCATGGACAAGCTGCGGGCGTCGCGCCTGCTCTTCCCCGTGATGGGTCTCATCATGGCCGTCCTCGGCTCGATCTATGGCGGCTATGCCACGCCGACTGAAGCCGCGACCGTCGGCGTCGTCGGCGCCCTGGTTCTCGCCCATCTGACAGGCTCGCTCACCCGTGCTTCGTTCATCGAGAGCTTGATGGGCGCCGTGCGCACATCATGCATGATCGCCTTCATCCTGGCGGGCGCCGCATTCATGTCGATCGCCATGGGCTTTACCGGCGTGCCCCGCGTGCTGGCCAGCTATGTCGACGCCTGGCAGCTATCGCCCGGCATGCTGATCCTGCTGCTGACCATCCTGTACATCTTCCTCGGCTGCTTCCTCGACGGCGTCTCGATGATGGTGCTGACGGCGGCCGTGGTGCTGCCGATGGTGCAAGCTGCGGGCATCGACTTGCTGTGGTTTGGAATTTTCACCGTCATCGTGGTGGAAATGGCGCAGATCACGCCCCCGGTCGGGTTCAATCTGTTCGTCCTGCAAAGCATGACCGGACGCGATCTCCTGCAGGTCACGAAAGCCGCGGCGCCGTTCTTCGTGTTGATGCTGCTCAGCATCCTGTTCATTTCCGTGTTCCCGAACTTCATCCTCTGGCCCGTGCAATACATGGTCCAGTAAGGAGACCGGCCTTTGGACTACGATCTCCTGATCGAGAACGTCGATATCGTTTCGCCTGGGGACGCCGTGCGTCGCGGCCATAGCGTCGCGGTCGCCGGCGAAACCATCGCCGACATTCAACCGGCGGCCGTCTTGCAGGGGCGGACCGCCGGCCGCCGGATCGACGGCAGGGGCGGCCTCTGCTCGCCCGGCTTCGTCAACGTGCATAACCACACGCCGCTGATGGCGGTCCGCGGCATGTTCGAGGATCGGGGCTTCGCGCCCGCCTACACCAAGGGCGTGCCGCAGGGGCATTGGCTGGGCGATGCGGAAACCTTCGCGCTCGCCCGCCTCGGGCTTGCGGAAATGCTGCTCCAGGGCTGCACTAGCGTCGTCGACTTTTATGCCCGCCCGCAGGCCCTGGCGGCGGCGATGGCGGAAACGGGGCTGCGCGGCTATATCGGCGGCCGGATCATGGACGTCGACACGGCCGCCCTGGCGGAGGGCAAGGTCGTGGCCGATCCGGCGCTCGGCGAGCGGACCCTCGCCGACAGCCTCGCGCTGTTCGACGCCTGGCACGGCGCCGGCGACGGCCGCATTCAGTGCATCCTGGCACCGCATGCGCCAGATACCTGCTCGCCCGCCCTCATGCGAAGCGTCGCCGATATCGCGGCGCGGGACGATATCCGCGTCCATACCCATCTCGCCCAGTCGCCCCTGGAGGCGACGCGGGTCCAGGCGGCCTACGGCCGCTCGCCGACGGAACTGCTGGACGAGAACGGCCTTCTGAACGCGCGCCTGACCGCCGCCCATTGCATCGCTGTGTCCGATGACGATATTGCCCGGATCGCCCGGTCCGGCGCCTTCGTCGCCCACGTGCCCGTCGGCAACGCGACGGGCGGCCAGTCGGCGCCAATCGAGGCGCTGCATGCCGCGGGCGCGCCGATCGCGCTTTCGACCGACAGCAAATCCGGCTGCATGCTGGACGCGATGCGCATGGCGCTTCGGGTCGCCCGCATCCGCGCCGGCGGCCGCCTCGTCTTCGACGCCGCGACGGCTTTTGCCTGGGGCACAGTCGGGGGCGCCGCGTCCCTCGGGCACGGGGCGGTCCTGGGCCGCATTCGGCCGGGCTGCCTTGCCGACATCGTGCTGTTCGATCCGGAGGCGCCGAACCTTCGGCCGGTCGTCGACGGCGTCGGCGTGCTGGTGCATTCAGGCTCTGGCTTCAATGTCCAGACCGTGATTGTCGGCGGCGAAATCCTGGTCGAAGACCGGCGTCCCGTCCGCTACGATCTTTCGGCGGTCATCCGGGAAGCGCAGGACGTCGCGGACGCCTTGTGGGCCCGCGTCCAGGCCGGATGAGCCGCCCGCCATCCTCCGGCGCCGTCGCCCTCTTGCATGTTTGACTGGAGCCTGACGCCATGCGGCTGCTGCTGGTAAACCCGAATATGTCGATCGCCATGACGGCAGGCTTGGCGACAACCGCCCGGCGCGCCGCGTCCGCCGGGACCGATATCGTCCCGCTGACGGCGACGAAAGGCTTTCCCTACATCTCGTCGATGGCCGAGGCGCAGGTCAGCGGCGTCATCGCCCTTGAGATGATCGCGGCCGAGGCGCCGGACGCCGACGCCGCCATCATCGCCGCATTCGGCGACCCGGGCCTGAAAGCCGCCCGGGAATTGTTCGACTTTCCCATCGTCGGCATGGCGGAGGCGGCCGTCATGACCGCCAACATGCTGGGCGAGAGCTTCGCCATCGTGACGTTCACGCCCGCGATGGCGCCCTGGTATGGCGACCTCGTCAACAGCACGGGGCTTGGCGCGCGCTTCGTCGGCTTCCGCACGCCGGACAGCCGGACGATCGATCTCGCCAAGGTCGGCGCGCCGATGCGGGACGAACTGGCGGCGCTGGCCCGGCAGGCGGCGCTCGAGGATGGCGCGGACGTGGTGATCCTGGGCGGCGCGCCATTGGCGGGCCTTGCCGCCAGCATCCAGGCGGACGTCCCGGCCGTCGTCATCGATCCGATTTCCGCGGCGGTGCGCCTCGCCGAAGCGCTGGTTTGCGTCGCGCCGCAAGGGGCGTCGCGCGGGCGCTATCGGCGCGCGCCGGGCAAGGCGTCCGTCGGCCTCGACCCGACCCTCGCCGCATGGTTCGCCGCCGGCGGCGAACCTTGACGCCGCGCCTTGCCCGGCTAGCTCCCGGCCGCTGCCTCCTCGATGCGCCGCCGGAGCAGAACGACGGCGGCAGGGAGCGGCGCGACGATCGGGATATCGAACTGCTGCTGCAGGGCAGCGGCGGCGCGGCCAAGCGGGCCGCCGCCAATGACGACGCTTCGGGCCCCGTCTTCCCGGATCGCGGCCGCGACCGCATCGGCCAGCGCCGCCTCGAGCGCCGCCGGATCCGCCATCAGGACGCCAGGATCGCCCGGCGTGATGCGGATCGAGGCCAATGCGGCCCCATGGCCATAGCGCTCGGCCGTCGCCTGGATCGATTGCCGCAAGGCTGGCGTGGTCGTCGCGATGGCAAACCGGCCGTTGGAGAGACCGGCTGCGGCCGCCATGCCAGCTTCGGCGATGCCGACGACCGGACATTGCAGACGCGCCGCCAGCGTCGACCGGCCCGGATCGCCGAACGCCGCGACGATGACGCCGTCAAAACCAGAGAGCCCGCTGGCGAGCGCCAGCACGGCGTCCGCTGCGACCGCAAGCGCGGCCGGATCGGCGATGAGCGGCGCGCCGAACGCGGCCGTCAGGCCGGTAATGTCATCGCCCGGCGCCGATGCTTGCCGGACGATCGCCAACATATCCGCCGTCGTGGCGGCATTCGTATTCGCGTTGACCAGGGCGACCCGCATCTATGGCGCCGGGCGCGGGTCTGGCCAGGGCGGCAGGTCCATCCGCGCCCGCCAGTGCTTGGCGATGGCGTCGCGCCGGGCGACCCAGATATCGCCCTTCGCCGCGACATGGTCCAGCACAGCACGCAGGCCGGCGATCCGTCCGGGGCGGCCGATGATCCTGAGGTGCAGGCCGATCGACAGCATTTTCGGGGCGACGGCGCCTTCCTCCCAAAGCCAATCGATCGCATCGTTGCAGTAATGGGCGAAATCCTCGGCGAAATTGAAGCCGCCGCCGCGCTGGAACCGCATGTCGTTGGTATCGAAGCCATAGGGCAGCACGACATGACTGCCGCCGGGCGCGGGCGCGAGGAACGGCAGGTCGTCATTATAGGCGTCGCTGTCGTAGAGAAAGCCGCCTTCCTCGATCAAAAGACGGCGGGTATTGGGGCTGGAGGCGGAGCGTGTGTGCCAGCCGACCGGGCGGACGCCGGCTGCGGCCTCGATCTCCCGGACGGCGCGGGCGATGATCTGGCGCTCATGGGCTTCGGCCATGCCGGCATGGCGCTCCCAGCGGTAGGAATGGCAGCCGATTTCGTGGCCGCGCGCGACCGCATCGCGGGCCAGCCACGGCGACAGCGTCAATGCCCGGGCGCAACAATTCATCTGCGCCTTGAAGCCATGCCGGTCGAATTCGTCCATGATGCGCCAGTAGCCGGCGCGGGAGCCGTATTCGAAATGCGTATCCTTGGCCGGATCCGGGGCGCCGACGACTTCCTCGACGATCTCATACACGGCCTCGTTCCGCTCGTCGCCGAGACTGACCGAAAGCTCCGCCCCTTCCTCGACATTGATGACGAAGGATATGGCGAGCCGCGCCCCGTTGGGCCATTCAGGATGGGGCGGCCGGCCGCCGGTTCCCAGAAAATCACGCGCCAATGCTCTCTCCCCTCGCAGCGAACCTGCTTCGCCGCCAATTCTATGGCGGGCAGGCGTCTGTGGGAAATAATATTGTGCCGATACTGGCCAGTCTCGCGAAAAGGACAAGCAGCATGAATTACGACCTGATCATCGCCGGCGCCGAGGTCGCGACGGCGGCCGACGTGACGCGCATGGACATCGGCATCCGGAGCGGGCGGGTCGCGACGCTGGGTCTGGACCTGGGGACAGCGGCGCGGACGATTGACGCGGCAGGCCTGCTGGCGCTGCCGGGCGGCGTCGACAGCCATGTCCATATCGCCCAGCCGTCCGGCCCCGGGATCGAGATGGCCGACGATTTCCTCTCCGGCACCCGCGCGGCGGCGTTTGGCGGCAACACGACCATCCTGCCCTTTTGCCTGCCGGAAGCCGGGCAGACGTTGCGGCAGGCGGTCGAGGCCTATCACGCGAAGGCAAAGGGCCAGTGCCATGTCGACGTCAGTTTCCATCTGATCGTCAACCGGACGGACCCGCAAACCCTCGGCCAGGACCTGCCAGCCTTGCTGGAGGCGGGCCATACCTCGTTCAAGGTCTTCATGACCTACCCGGACATGGCGCTGACCGACCGGCAAATCCTGGATGTCATGGCCGTCGCCAAGCGCCACGGCGCCATGGTGATGGTGCATGCCGAGAACGAAGACGCGATCGAGTTTCTGCGGGACCAGGCCGAGGCCGACAACCAGACCGGCCCCTATTATCACGCGGCGACCCGTCCCGTGCCGG